>JAFZWW010000028.1 GCA_017617005.1 Lachnospiraceae bacterium | reverse complement strand
CGCTCATAAAAAAATATGCCCCGGAACTGCGAAATCCACTGCTCCGGGGCCTGTAAACTTAGATCAAAGGAATTTGATAGCGATCTTCTCGTTAGCCTGGAGTGTTGCGGGGAACTTGCTTCTCTCAAGACCTACTGAAAGAATCATGTCTACTTTGTACTTCTCGCTGAGTGCAGCGAGCTTCTCAATATTATCTGTGATATCCATATCATCCTGATGATGGGAGATCTTGATATATGAATCAAAATACATCTGCTGAATGTCGTGATTCTGGGAAATGATACCGGATACGAATCCGTAGAATTCATCCGGTCCTGAAATGTCATAATCTGTGACATTAATGAGTCTGATCTTGTTGTTCAGCTCAAACATATGAGCCGTATCTTTATCGAGATAAACTATATTGCCGGAAACTGTCTTAACATCGGTGTTAACCTTGTCCAAAAGTTCCTTAGTCTTGCCCTTGCCCTTCTGACCAACTATCAATGAAACCACTAATTTTTCCTCCGATGCATATATTTTAGCGGTATTAAAACCACTAATAAGATTATAGTTTAAAACGCCCAAACTATCAAGGCTTTTTAACTGTTTAAAATGAGTGACATAAGCTCTTTCTGGTGCGCATAAAGCGTATCGGTATCGGGGGTGCCCATGACACAAGAAATATACGGATTGCCGGACGAATCCTTGCATAAAACGATCAGGCAATGTCCTGCTCCGCCCGTTGTTCCGGTCTTTCCTCCGATGACGGTAATTCCCGCGGGAGCGTTTACATCCTTGTCGGTCCTTATGAACAGATCGGTGCTCCTTACGGTCTTATTGACGTCTTTTCCGTTTGCGTCCTTGTAAACGGTCTGATACTCAGAGCTTGATACTATTTCGACGAATTTTTCGTATTTGACGCACTCGCTGAGGATGAGATACAGATCGTATGCTGTAGTCATATGATCGTCCGCATCAAGTCCGTGAGGATTCGAAAAATGGGTATTGGTCGCGCCGAGTTCATAAGCCCTTTCGTTCATCATCTCGCAGAAATGAGAAATATTTCCTCCGACATGAACAGCTATCGAATTGGCAATATCATTGGCCGAATACATGAGCATAAAATGAAGCGCCTGGTCCATAGTCATAGTATCACCGACTTTGCCGGGAAGAACGGTCTCATCATAAGCAAATCCGGTAACTTCGGAACCGAGAGTCAGCTTTTCATCCATGGAACAGTTTTCAAGGGCAAGAAGTGCCGTCATAAGCTTTGTCGTGGATGCGGGATGGATCTGCCTCGTGGCACCGACCGCAGCCATAACCTCGGCATTATTGATATCGACAAGAAGGACCGATTCAACCGAATTGGCCATTTCAAGTCCGGGTACGGGTACATCGCCTGTGATAACGCAGAGATCCGAGGCAAAAGAATCCGCCTTAAGGTCCGCAAGAAATCCCCTTCCGGCCATTTCGGACGCAAGTACCGATGACTTGTAAGGGGATGCAAAATCAGATCCGCAGCCGCATAAAAGCAGAACGGAAATGAGAAAGAGCGATAGAATCTTGAATTTATAATATCCGCGTGAACGTGTCATTTATACATCTCTCTCCATTCAAGATCGCCTCTGTCGAGGGATTTGATAAGAAGCTCCGCACTGGCAAGATTAGTTGCGAGCGGGATATTATGGAGATCGCAGTCTCTGAATACATTCTCCACATTGGGTTCATGTACCGCAATATTGACGGGATCCCTTAAAAAGATAACAAGATCTATGAGATTCTGCTCGATCTGTGCCGCAAGCTGCTGCTCTCCTCCGAGATGACCCGCAAGCATTTTATGGATCGACAGATTGGTTACTTCTTCGATAAGTCTTCCGGTGGTACCGGTTGCGTAAAGATCATGCTTTGAAAGAATGCCCCTGTACGCAACACAAAAATTCTGCATGAGTTTCTTCTTGGAATCATGCGCGATAAGTGCAATGTTCATTCCCCTAATACGGCCCCTTTCCATTATAATTCAGCATAAAATCATCCAGCGGATTAACCGAATGTTTTACCTGAAGCCTTACATTGAGGACCACCCCTAGTCCACAGTAAAGCGTCACGAGTGATGTCAGTCCGTAGCTAACGAAAGGAAGCGGAAGACCCGTGTTGGGAAGAAGGAACGTGGCAACGCCAATGTTCATAAATCCCTGAATACCGATGAATGTTCCCATCCCGGCACATATTATCGAACCCCCGACATCTGATGCACGTATTCCTGCGTCCAGACAGCTCAGTGATATCAAAAACAGTAAGATGATAGTTACCGAAGCCCCCCTGAAACCGAACTCTTCGCCTATAACGGCAAAGATAAAGTCGGTCTCTGCTTCAGATATGAAATTACTGTTCTTAACGGATGTGATCTCGTTATTCTTATATCCTTTTCCCTCAAGCATACCCGAACCTATAGCGGTAACGGAATTGTTCTGCTGATAAGCGATCTCGGGATAATCCTCCGGATAAAGGAAACCGTTGATCCTGTCCAACTGATAATCTTTGATTGCATGATTATCGGGATTAAGGATATAACCTATCATAACAGCGCCGACCGGTATCATGATCAATAAAATAACAAGTATTATCCTTTTCTTTATGCCACTTGTGAACATAATGGCTGAAAAGATGAAGATCAATACAAGACTGGTAGAAAGATCGGGCTGTTTATAAACAAGGAAAAACGGTACGACAAAGAGTCCCGTACATACCAAAAGCAGGTGGAAATTGCTGATTTTTTCCCTGTATTTCATAATAAACGCTGCAAAAAATAAAATCAACATCAACTTGGCCATCTCAGAGGGCTGGAACCTGATAAAACCTATCTTCAGCCACCTCTGGGCATTGTTGGCATTATAACCTCCCACCATGACCATAAACAGTATGACGGTCATGGCCAGGTATATTGGAATCCAGAATTTTAGTATGAAATGATAATCGATGAGCGATATTACGATCATCATGACCGTTCCGACAATGATACCGCCTATCTGTTTACGAACATTATCAAAACCGGCTTCTCCCATCGCAGAGCTTATGGCAAACACTCCTATCACGGATAGGAGTATCGTAAAGATTATCAGCATGAAATTGTAATCTTTAAGCCTGTAGGTTTTTAGAATCATATATCTTCTCCATAACGACCCTGTTAAGAGGGCTTATGGTAAACTGTCCGTCACTTATCCTGGCAACCTTGGGTGCGCTTTTTAGTACTGCGCTCCAGATCGGCTTGCTGTCGGGAACATACTCATATTCCCCTATACCCATTTTCTCGGCTTCGAGTTCTATCGCACATATAAAACAGGAATCATCACCCTGAGATCCCGCATGTGCACTTCCGTATAAACCGCCGAGCACTATTATATTGCCGCAGCTTCTGACTTCGCTTCCGGGATTTACGTCACCGAGTATGACAATACTCTCTTCAACTTCAATGACCTGTTTATTCATGACGGAAGACTGAAGGATCATACATTTATCGCTGCCCTGAAGCCTTTCGTTAAGCATCTCGTTAACTTTCCTGATATGCTCCTGATCGTTTTCGTTTTTGCCGACAAGGCATGAAACAGAAACATCACTGCTTGCATGAACGGCATCAACGATCAGGTCCTCCTCGATATCCGAAAGCTTTCTTCCTTCGATATCAAGGATGATGGATGCATTACCGAGGAAGTTCCTGGATGCATAGAATTTATCCCTCACATGACCGAGAAGTTCATTAAAGGGCATATCGGGATCAAGTATTAGCTTGATCGCACCGTTATAGCTTTTTAAAACGACAGGAGTTGCCATTTATCAGTCTCTTCTTTCATCTGTTGAATATGCGCTCTGATCGACTTCCGGGTCAACATCGTAATATGCCTGAAGGCATTCATGTGCAAGCTGTGCGGCATAATCGGAATAGAATCCGTACGGGATACGGCAGCACAGTGCAACCTCTGCATCACCCCTCGCAGGGGCAAAGGCGATATAAAGGGCGTGGTCGGGCTTGGACCTTGATTCCTGTGCGGTACCGGTCTTTCCCGCTACAGGCACCGGAATATCACCGAAATAAGGTTTGTTCTCAACGCCGTCGATCATACCGTTCTTGATAGCGTTCCATTGATAATCTTCCAGATAAACATTGTTATATACAACGGGTTCATGCTGCCAAATGGTTCTACCGTACGAATCCTCTATATGATCAAGAAGTGTCAGGTCATAAGTGGTTCCGCCGTTAGCAATCGAAGAAACATATCGTGCGAGCTGCGTTGTAGTATAAGCATTGGTACCCTGTCCTATGTATGAACGAACCGAGTCCATATCGGATACTTCAGGTTCATACTCGCTTATCTCAACTCCGGATCTCTGGGTAAGTCCGTACATATCCGCATATTTATACAGATATTCAAGACCTGCGGCATCATCGTAATAACCGTTCATGGTAGCAAGCCTGTAACCTACATTGAAGAAATACAGGTTACACGAATCCCTGATAGCGGTTCTTACAGTCTCGTTGCCGTGTATCGCGGTACATTTGGGCGAAGGATCGACTTCCGTGAAAATTCCCGAACAATTGAAAAGTGTCGAAGTGTTGATGACACCCTCGGAAAAACCGGCGGTTGCGGATACTATCTTAAATGTGGATCCGGGTGCGGCCCTGTACTGTGTTGCAAAATTCAGAAGCGGTGACGAATCATCATTGATAAGCCTGTTATAGTACGCGGCATTTACAGAATTGGCCATCATGTTGTTGTCATAACCGGGGTAAGTAACCAATGCAAGGACCTGTCCGTTATTGGGATTGGTCATTACAACAGAACCGTTACAGGGTTCGAGAGCAAGCTGTGCGGGAGTAATATCAAGATTCGAGATCCTGTTGATCATGAACGTATATGCGGAGATCGCACCTGCGTTCAGTCTTGTAACCTCGGATTCGGGGATGTTGATCGCTTCCTGCTCATACAAAAGCTTGCAGACCTGGTAGCCGGTAAGCTTATCATTCAGTATCATGTATTTATAGAATCTTACCTGATACTCCGGATCCTTATCGGCAAGCTCGAATATCTTGAGGATAAGTGCATCAAAAACTTCCGAAGAATCCGCATACTTTGATTCGAGATCAAGCTTTGATATATCGATAAGCCCGGTATCGATGCAATGCTCGAGCAGATCGCCGAGACTTACGTCACCGTCTCCGTCCCATGCTTTGAAATAACTGTCCTCGGAATCAATTTCCGATGACATGATGATTCCGTTATTCATAAGGAGTCTTACGATATAGTACTGATAAACCTTGTACTCATCGCTGAGTTTGTAATAAGGAGTCCTCGTGGTCCTTATACTCATTTCCAGCGTCTGATAGACGCTGTCCTTGTAATCAAGATATTTGCCGTATACCATTCTCTCCATATCCTTCGCATCATCTGCGGAAAAATGCGATATGTCGAGAACATTATTGCGGAAAACGGCATAATAAACATCGGCGATGGGAATTGATTTGACGGAATCGGTAGTCCTGACCGCATATTTTGCGTTCTGTATCTTCTGTACAAGGATATATGCGAGCTTTCTTTCGGTGATGTCATAAAGCTCTATCGTAAGATCCTTATCGATCGAAAGATACACGTCCTGCCCTCTGACGGCATCTTTATGTTCAAGGATAGAAAGCACCTTACCGGTGTTGTCGACCATAACCTTCTCATATCCCTTGGATCCCTGAAGAGTTGTCTCAAGATAGTATTCGATACCGAGCTGTCCGACCACATCATCGGAAGTATATGTTCCGACGGATGCGCCTTCATCGATCATTCTCTGGTTCAGGATATCGATCTGTTCGGGCGAGATCCTTCCCGTATATCCGAGAAGATGTGCGAAATATTTGCTGTCCACATATTTCCTTATCGTATCCTCCTGGATGGTCACACCGGGAAGAATATCGGAATTTTCCATGATAAGGGCAACGGTTTCTTTTGATACATCCGTTGCGATGGTGGTTCCGATATATTTACGGTAAGAAGTAAGGCTCATCGCATAACGTATCGAAACGATCTGAAGCCACTCCCTGTGCGTATACCCTTTGCCTTCGATAAACTCGGATTTTTTATCGCTCGGATCAATCCTTTCACCTACGGAGAACCTGTATCCTCTACCCGAGTTCCTGCTCAGATATATCATCACATCCAGAGCCGTGGCATTCTTTTCATCTTCGGATAACTGCGCAGGATCGGCATGTCCGTAGATATCCGCAAGAAATCTGTTCAGCTGCGATCCCGAGACCGTATAAACAAATTCGCCGTCTTCATTAAGCGTTATCTTAAAATCGGAAATGATATAATCTCCGTTTTTCTCGATGAATTTTACAAGATTATATATAAGCTCATTGAGCTTTCTGTCCTTGTCCGAAGAAGTCTCAAAGGTGTCCTCAAGATTGATGTTATAAGCAAGAACGTTATAAGCTAGAGGATTTCCGTTACAGTCATAGATATTGCCTCTGACGGGCATGATATCCCTGGTCTTTTCCTGTTCGAGAACAAAGTTTTCAAGATAGTCGGAACCTTTGATGATCTGAAGATAGAAACATCTGTACAAAAGAATGCAACAAAGACCGGTCATGATCAGGAATATGACCGTGACCCTGCTCGTGAAGATGCTTATTATCCTTTCACGAAGACCGTCAAACATTCTGCTGAGTCTCTCTCTCCTTCTTGATGCGGTAGTTTCTGAACAGTGTATCTATTCCGAGAAGTATGGGATAGATCACAAGAGAAACCAAAAGAGTATAGAATATCTCGGGGCATATGACATTCAGTGCATAAAAAGAAAAACCGAGCCTGCCTCTCATAAGAAATGTGGAAATGTAATACATAAGACCGAAAGATGCGTCGGAAAGTGTGATCAGTATAAGGGGAAGCCTTATATCCTCGGCATAGAAAAGACCGCTGAAGCCTCCGTTCACATATCCGATGAACATAACGAGAAGTGCGTTGAGACCGAGCATCTCACCAAAGAAAATGTCCATAAGAAGACCCGCAAAAAATCCGCATACGGCTCCGGTCTTTTCACCGTAAAAGAAACCGTACACGCAGGCGAGCAGCACCATAAGATTGGGAATAACATTTCCAAGCTCCAGAGAAGTGAAAACACAGGCTTGAAGCAGGAAAAAGAAAGGTATTGAAATTGCTATCAGTATTTTTTGGATCATTCGTAATCTGTATTTTTCACATCGGTAATGACAAGCACGGTTGAAAGATACGAAAAGTCTGTAGCAACGGTTATCGTTCCCGATTTAGTCAGGTTATTGGCATCGGTCTCAATCGAATCAATGTATCCGATTAGAAGACCCGGAAGATATTTGTCGCTGATATTGCTCGTGATGACTTTATCACCTTTGACAACAAGTCCGTCCGGATCGGAAAGCTGGGAAAAAGAAAGAAGTCCCTTATCATTCAGTGACAGATCTCCGGATACGATCAGTGTCAGATCGGAGGAGGCAACCTGTCCGCTCACATGACAGCCGTCTGAGATTATGGATGTGACGCGCGCCCAGTTGGGTCCGATCTTGGTTATCCTTCCGATCAGTCCTCCGCCGGCGATCACGTTCATATCAAGCGCAAGTCCGTCATCGGTTCCCTTATCTATAACAAAGGAGGTGTACCAGTTTCCGGTATCCTTTGCAATAATACGGGCTCCGACTTTTTCATAGGAATTATAGACCTCGGACAATCCGAGAAGCGCCTGCATATCCGTAAGTTCATATCTTTCCTGAGTAAGTATGATATTTTCTTCAGTGAGTTCAGCTATCTGAGCCTTAAGCTCTTCGTTTTCTTTTAACAGAGACTGAACGGATGAAAGCTCGTCCTTCCTGTTCCTGAGCCATTCTCCCGCTCTGGAGATCCCGCTTTCGAAAGGAACTATAAGTGTTCCCACAGCACTGTTTACGGGCACATCAAAAACAGATGTCCCATATGTCAGGATCATCAGCAGGATGCATATACAGGTTAAAATAAGGAGGAGATATTTACCCGGTATTGTAAATCTCTCCCCCTTTGGTTTAACAACAGGACTCATTTACCCATGCCCTCAGCACTCTGTGCAAGAGAAGAAAACTCGGGATCCTGGATTATCCTTCCAAGTCCGTATGCCGTAGATGTCATCGGTTCATCCGTAACATTAACCTTCAGACCGGTTCCGTCAGCGATCCTCTCTACAAGATGGGATACCTGGCTTGCTCCTCCGGTAAGGTAGATACCGTTACGGAATATATCCGCAGACAGTTCGGGAGGGGTTCTCTCCAGAATGAATTTAATGTTATCTATGATGGTCTTGAAATCACTTTCAAGAGAATCAACGATCAGCTTAGTGGGGATCTCTCTCTGTACGGGAAGACCCGTAACGATATCTCTTCCGTAAACTAGAGCGCCCTTCTGCTCCTTTTCAAGTCCGCCGAGGTTCTTCTTAACTTCTTCGGCAGTCTTTCCTCCGATAAGAAGTCCGAACTCGTTTCTAACTGCGGTCCTGATGGAATCGTCGAATTTAAGTCCGCCTTCTTTTATAAGCTTTGAAAGAACGATTCCACCGAGCGAAAGAACGGAGATCTCGGTCGTCTCAAATCCGACGTTAACGACAAGAACACCGACTGCGTTCTTGACATCGATACCCATTCCGATACCGTCGGCTATAGCCATCTGTGCAACATAGATCTTGTGAGCCTTTACACCGGCTTCCTTGAGAAGATCATAGAAAGCTCTCTTCTCGACATCGGTGATATCGTAGGGAACAGCGATAAGGAAATCAGCGCTCTTGGGTGTTCCTCCCTGAATATCGCTGATCATATATTTGACCAAAAGCTCGACATTATGAAGATCCGAAATAACACCGCATGACAAAGGATAAGATATCTGGATATTTGCGGGTGCTTTCTCATGCATCTCATATGCGGAATCACCGTAAGCAAAAAATTCACTCTCATCCTTGATGGCGATCATGTTCTTCTGAATGGTGATCGTATTATCATTGTTATTGAAGATCTTGATGTGATTGGTACCAAGGTCGATACCATATGCATTGACTGCCATATAAAAACCCTTTCTTTAACCGTGTAAAAAACCGGATTCATTAAAACTGAAATATGTATTGTCACCGATGATTATGTGATCCATCAGAGGTATATCAGCCTGTACGCAGGTTTTGAACAGTTTCTCCGTAAGCTTTTCGTCATCTGACGAAGGAGAAGGATCGCCGCTGGGATGATTATGCAGCAAAATGATGTTTACCGCTTCTGCATCCAGAGCTTCAAGCAGGATCTCTCTTACAGGTGCCAGAGACCTGTTGACGCTTCCCTTCGATATGACCGATTCTCTTATGACCTTTCCTTTGGAATCAAGGCTCAAAAGAAGAACACATTCATTCTTTTCATGCCTGAGACGCTCCATGTAGAACTCAGCCACGGATGAGGGACTTGAGGCACAAAAACCGTTTTTAAGTCCTGCCTCATGCATTCTCGTGCACAGTTCCGCAAGGCATTTGAGCTTTACCGCCTTAACTTCACCTATCCCGGGGATCTTCATGAGTTCCCTGATATCGAGGTCGTAAAGCGCAAGAAGCCCTAGCCTGGGAGCTTTGCCGAGTTTAAGTACCTTGGACGAAATATCGACCGCATCGCTTCCTTTGGTACCCGTCCTCAAAATGACTGCCAGAAGTTCGGCATCGGTCAGTGCACCGGCACCGAGTTCCTTGAATCTTTCATAAGGCTTCTCGGGAATTATATTTTCTTTCATATAAGCTCTCTCGTCTTCTCCGGGACGATCAAAGCTTTAGATCTTAATGAACTTAAAACAGACAAAAGCGATTATGATCCCGATGATACCAGCAATATTGATATTGAAGGTCAGTCCGAAGGTAAGGATCATAAAACCGATGTTAAGTTCAACAGGAGAGGTAAGTCCGAAAGCACCGCCGTAATTCAGAAATGCTATTCCGCTGTGCTGACCGATCAGATTACCGAGGATATAACCGAATATTATAAGGAAAAATAAAACCCAGCCTCTGTATTTCATACTCTCTCCATTAAATATCGCATGTTTTTATTTGAATATCAAATAATTGCGCGCCAAAATATTTTAACATAAAATGTGCCCTTTATCCACCAGAGATTGGAAGGCCTTGATTATACCGAATTTGCCGTGAGGCCAGGTTAGTCCGCCCTGGAAATAAGCGGTATAGGGTTCACGCAAGGGGCCGTCGGCAGAAAGTTCGATCGAAGAACCTGAAATAAAAGCTCCTGCGGCCATGATCACCTTGGAATCGTAACCGGGCATATCCCAGGGTTCGGGAGCAAATGAAGAATCAACGGGAGCCGCCGACTGGATGCCTTCACAGAATGCGATCAGTCCCTCGGGCTTTCCGAAAGTGATGGCCTGGATGATATCATGTCTTTCTTCTTTTGATGAAGGATAGCTTTCAAAACCATACTTTTCAAAGAGTGCCGCAGCGAAAATTGCATTTTTTATTGCAGATGCGGTTATTACGGGCCCCATGAAAAATCCCTGATACAGTCTAGATATTGCTTCAAGTGAAGGACCGACTTCCCTTCCGAGTCCGGGAGCTGTAAGTCTGTATGAAGCATTCTCGATGCACTTTTTAGTACCTGCGATATATCCGCCGGTCTGTGCAAGTCCGCCTCCGGGATTCTTTATAAGTGAACCAACGACCATATCGGCCCCAACATCCGAAGGCTCAAGCGGCTCGACAAATTCTCCGTAGCAATTATCAACCATACAGATGATATCTTCCCTGACGGATTTTACCGTTTTGATGATCTCGGCAATCTGTGCAACCGATAGCGAAGGCCTGGTCTGATAGCCCTTTGATCTCTGAATGGTTACAAGCTTTGTTCTGTCATTTATCGCATTTTTAATATTCTCAAGATTGGGAGTTCCGTCCTCAGAAAGTTCAGCCTGGGCATAAGTTATTCCGTACTCGGCAAGTGAACCCACGGAATCCCTTATTCCGATAACCTCTTCAAGCGTATCGTAAGGCTTACCCACTGCGGAAAGAAGTTCGTCACCGGGTCTTAAGTTACTCATCAGAGCAAGTGCAAGTGCGTGTGTTCCGCATGTTATCTGAGGCCTTACAAGACAGTCTTCGGTACCGAAATAATCGGCATACACCTTTTCCAGAGTATCCCTGCCGATATCGTTATAACCGTAACCGGTCGTTCCTATAAGGCAGCTTTCATTAACATTGTTCTTCTGGAATGCACGAAGAACCTTCAGCTGGCAGAGTTCCGCATTCTCGTCGATCGCCGCAAAACGTCCCTTAAGAGTATCGAGCACTTCCTCTGCCGCCTTCAGCACATTCTCACTTATTCCCAGATCCTTATATATGGATTTAAGATCATTTCCGTTCATCAAAACAAACCTCTTTTTTTACATTCTTCGTCCATAAATTCGATCATTGCTTTAACATCACCGTTAAAGTCACGCCTGTCCATCATAATGACATCCGGTTCTCTTTTATACCACGTAAGCTGTCTTTTGGCAAAATGCCTGGTCCTGAGCTTTATCTGATAAACAGCTTCATCGAGACTTATCTCACCCCTGATATACGGAACCATTTCCTTATATCCTATCGCCTGCATGGAGACGCTTTCCGGAGAAGTACCGCTTTCCAGAATACCACGGACTTCCTTTTCAAGCCCGGCTTCGATCATTTCATCGACTCTCCGGTCGATCCTTTTATATATGAGTTCCCTGTCATCGGTCAGAACAAAGTATGCGGCATTGAATACGGGTTCTCTGGCAGCTTCGTTCTCGTTATGATCTGAGATCTTCCTGCCTGTAAGATGGTTATATTCCAGCGCCCTTATAACTCTTTTTATATTCCGGGGAGGAATCTTCAGGGCACTTTCTTCGTCTACGGATTTGAGCATTTCATAAAGATGCTCACAACCCTTTTCACCGGCGATCTTCTCCAGACTGTCACGGTATTCTTCATCGGGACCATCATCATCAAATTCCACGCCCTTTAAAAGAGCCTGAATATAAAATCCGGTACCTCCCACCACAAACGGTATCTTTCCGTGTCCACGGATGATATCTATGCATTCGTTTGCCATCTCGGAAAACTTAAATGCGGAATAATCTTCACTCCTGTCACATACATCTATCAGGTAATGGGGAATGCCTTTCTTTTCTTCTTCGGTTATCTTCGCCGTACCGATATTCATACCCCTGTAAACCTGAGCAGAATCGGCAGAGATTATCTCAAGGTCATGAGCCAGCGCAAATTCAACGGAAAGGGAAGTTTTTCCGACTGCGGTAGGTCCCGATAAAATTATAAGTGGGGGCTTTCCGTTCATTAATCGACTATCCTTTTAAACTTCTTTTCCATTTCGGTCCTGGTAATTGAAATGATGGTGGGTCTTCCGTGGGGACAGTTATACGGATTATCGAGAGTAAGCAGTTCATCAATGAGCTTCTCGGCCTGTTCGATACCGATCCTGTCTCCTCCCTTAATGCTGGCTTTGCATGCCATTCCCGCGATCTTCTCATCTATGGTTTTAAATGTACCGAGACCGGGATTGGTACTCATCTCATCGAGAACCGCAAGGAAGAGTTCCTTCTCGGAATGTCCGAACAGATCGACCGGAACTCCTCTTAGAGCATATTCGGAACCGCCGAAATTCTCGACTTCAAAACCGGCTCTTTCAAAAGCTTCTTTATTGTCAATTAATACGCTTTCTTCGGTTGCAGATAAAGAAACTACAACGGGAGGCATGAGAAGCTGTGAATGATTTTCACCTGAATAGATCCTCTTCATCATTCTCTCGTAATTCACTTTTTCGTGGGCCGCATGCTGATCTATGATGAACATCTTCTGCTCATACTGCACAACCCAGTAAGTATCGAATACCTGACCGATTATCCTGTATTTTGCTCTCTTACCCTCATCGAGAAGATGGTCATCGAAAAGGTGCTTTTGTTCGAAGCGGGCATTTGCAAGAAATTCGGAGGTGGGATCGTTATTCTCGGTACCTGATACAGAGAATGACGATTCTTCATCAATGCTACCACCCATTGCCTGCGTTACTACAGGTTGAGATACTTTAAGATCCTTCCTGTCATCTTCAAAGAAACTGTCCTCAGAAACAGACGAATCTTCACCTTTATCAAATGTATAAGATCCGGATACTTTGGCATATGTGTTGCCCGAATAAGATCCTGTATTTCCGCTGACGAAATCGCTGTATGACCGGACCGCGCTCTGTATCGGATCTCCCTTTCTTACTGACTCGAAAGGTTCGGGATTCTTACCGGATGCGATTTCTTCCTTAGATGCCCTGACGGCTTCCTTTTTGTCCTTATCATCCGTAAGGATATTTTCGGGTATCATCTCCGCATTCTTCATGACATCATGTATGGATGATGACACGAATGAAAAGAATGAATTCTGATCGGTTATCCTTACATCAAGCTTTGCGGGATGAACATTTACATCGACACTGGAAGGATCGATCGAGAAGTTCAGGAATACAACAGGGAATTTATGAAGCATCAGATATTCACGATAACCCTCTTCGATTGCCGAAGAAATGAAATCATTTTTTACATATCTTCCGTTTATGAAATACACTTCCATATTGCGGTTGCTTCTGACAGTCTCGGGCTTGCCGAGGAATCCGCTTATCTTAAGACCGTCATTTTCGGAATTGATCGGAACAAGCATGGACGCAGTGTCACGGCCAAATACCCTGAATATGACATCGAGAAGATCACCGCTTCCGACAGTATGGAAACGCGATCTGTTATCCGTTATGAGCTGAAAAGAGATATCGGGATGGGAAAGAGCCATCTTCTCCATCATCTCCACAATGTATGAAGTTTCGGTAGAAGGAGTCTTTAAAAATTTCTTTCTTGCCGGAGTATTAAAGAAAAGATTGCGGACGATCATAGTGCTGCCTTTGGGAGCACCGACTTCTTCAAATGATATTTCTTCTCCGCCTCTTATAAAAAGTCTGTTACCTGTCAATGAGCCTTCGAGACATGTTATCATCTCAGTCTCGGAAACGGCACAGATAGATGCAAGCGCCTCACCCCTGAAACCGAGTGTTTCGATATGTTCAAGATCCTGAGCCGTATCGATCTTACTGGTAGCATGTCTCAGGAAAGCCGTCTTCATATCGGAAGGATCGATACCGCATCCGTTATCCGTAACCCTTATAAGATCTATACCGCCGCCCTTTATTTCTACGGTTATCGCACGGGCTCCCGAATCTACGGAATTCTCGACAAGCTCTTTTACAACATTAAAGGGACGTTCTACGACTTCGCCCGCAGAGATCCTGTCTATTGTTTCTTTGTTTAAGACTTTGATCATATCCTGTACCTGTTCTTAACCTTGTTCTGAAGCCTGTATAAGGTATTAAGGGCATCCAGCGGAGTAAGATTTGATATGTCTATATCTTCGATCTCCTTGAGAACATCCTCATCCGAAACAAGATCGAAGAATGAAAGCTGACCCGAATCTACTTCGTCGGGTCTTGTTACTTTTTTGGTTTTGGAACCGGCCTGATCGTTAATGGCGATCGACTCAACAACTGACGAAATATCCTGAAGAGCAAGGGAGGATGCGATCTGTCCGGCTCTGTCGATAACAATATCGGGAACTCCGGCAAGCTTGGCAACCTGGATACCGTAGCTTCTGTCGGCACCGCCCTTTACAATCTTTCTGAGGAAAACTATATCGTCTCCGCTTTCTTTGACTGCAATGCAGTAATTGTGCACATTATCGATCTTGCCCTCCAGTTCGGTAAGTTCGTGATAATGTGTGGCGAACAATGTCTTGGCACCGAGGAGCTTTTTATTTGCGATATGCTCGGTTACGGCCCAGGCTATCGCAAGTCCGTCAAAGGTTGATGTTCCCCTTCCGATCTCATCGAGTATCAACAGTGACTTGGATGTTGCATTCCTGAGGATGTTGGATACCTCATTCATTTCAATCATGAATGTCGACTGTCCGCTCGCAAGATCATCGGATGCACCTACTCTGGTGAAGATCCTGTCGACTACACAGATATCCGCACTTGATGCGGGAACAAAGCAGCCTATCTGGGCCATAAGAACTATCAGAGCGGTCTGTCTCATATATGTCGATTTACCCGCCATATTGGGACCCGTGATGATACTTACAAGATTGCTCTGATTGTCAAGATAAGTATCATTCGATACAAAGAGTTCACCACCGAGCATCTTTTCGACAACCGGGTGACGTCCTTCCTTGATATTGATGATACCCTTTGAATTAATATGGGGTCTTACATATCTGTTCACTTCGGATACATACGCAAGATCAGACATTACATCAAGATAAGCAACACTTCTTGCGGTCTTTAAGATTCTTTCGCTTTCAGCGGATATGGAATTCCTGATATTTACGAAAACATCGTATTCAAGATTGCGGATCTTCTCCTCGGCATTGAGCACTGTATCCTCAAGCTCTTTAAGAGCTGCGGAAGTGAACCTCTCACAATTGGTAAGAGTCTGTCTTCTGATATAGTCATCGGGAACCTTATCAAGGAATGAATTGGTTATCTCGAAATAGAAACCGAATGCTTTATGGTATTTGATCTTAAGGGTTTTGATACCCGTTCTTTCTTTTTCGGATTCTTCAAGCTGGGCAAGCCATTTCTTGCCTTCGGTCTTGGCAATCCTTAGCTTGTCGATCTCTTCGTCAAATCCGTCTTTGATGATATCTCCGTCCCTGATGGTAAGGGGAGGTTCGTCCTTGATGGATGCTGTAATGAGTGCTTCGATATCCGAAAGGGGATCGAAGTCATTTTTGATCTCATCGATCATTGCAGAATGCATATCTGAGATCGCTGTGATCATATGAGGAAGCATACGCAGGGAAGAAGCAAGACTTATAAGATCCCTGGGATTCGCACTTCCGAAGCTTACCCTTGCAAGAAGTCTTTCGAGGTCGTAAACAGGGTTCAGGTATTCCCTCAGCTCGTCCCTGCAGATTGCATTCTTTGTAAACTCCTCGATGGCATCCTGCCTTTTGATGATCTCTGTATCATCGATAAGCGGCTCTTCAAGGAATGTTCTTAAAAGTCTTCCACCCATTGCCGTCTTTGTGCGGTCAAGCACTCCGAGTAATGATCCTTTTTTCTGTTTGTCCCTGATGGTCTCGGTAAGCTCAAGATTTCTTCTCGAAGAAGAATCAAGCATCATGAATTTCTTGGCGATGTAAGGGTGTATCTGAGTTATATTTCCGAGGCTTGTCTTCTGCGTATCGTGAAGATACAGAAGTGTCGCACCTGCGGCAAGAACTCCGGGGATCATTGAATCAAGACCGAGTCCGATAAGGCTCTTTACTTTGAACTGGAGAAGAACTTCACCTGTTGCGGTCTTTTCATCAAAGAGAGCATTATCTAAAACAGTAACGGGAATCTGATATCTTTCCTTTATGGAATTGAGAAGGTCGCTCTGTACCGAAAAAGCATTATTGCAGATAAGCTCGGAAGGTGAGAATCTGCTAAGGAAGTCATTTATCTCATTGGGAGAAGAAAGCTCGGAAACAAGAAATTCTCCGGTTGAGATATCGACGACACTGACACCGGTACCGTTATCCTGATAGCAGATGCACATCAGGTAATTGTTTCTTCCGGAGTCGAGAGCGAGCATGTTCATATTGGTTCCGGGTGTGACGACCTTTATTACTTCACGCTTTACAAGTCCCTTGGCAAGTTTGGGATCTTCGACCTGTTCGCAGATCGCAACTTTATATCCTTTGGAAACAAGTCTGGAAATATATGAATCCGCAGCATGAAAAGGAACACCGCACATGGGTGCTCTCTCATCCATACCGCAGGCTTTACCGGTGAGTGTGAGTTCAAGTTCCTTGGAAACGAGAACGGCATCATCGAAGAACATCTCGTAGAAATCGCCGATGCGGTAGAAAAGAAGGCAGTCGGAATACTGCTTCTTCGTTTCCAGATAATTTTGCATCATGGGTGATACGTCGTTTATATCAGGCATAATAAATTCCTTTATACGTGCTGAGTGTATAGTGCGTCGGCAAAATCGAAAAGATCGCTATATACCACTCATCACCAGATTAATTAAACTCTTGATCCCATGTAGTAGAATCCGCGGCATTCATCGAGTCTGACGGGCACGATGGTTCCTATAAGTCCGGGCGTGCCGGGGAAGTGAACGATCATGTTGTTCGAAAGACGACCCGTGACATAGCCGTCAAGGGAAGTGTTGGTCTCTTCGACAAGGGCGGGAAGCACAAGTCCCTGCCAGCGGAGGCTCTGCTTCTTCGCGGAATCCTGAACGCATTTCAAAACCCTGTCAAAGTTTTCTTTAACTTCTGCTTCCGGTACCTGGTCTTCTCTTGAAGCCGCAGGAGTACCCATTCTCTTTGAATATATGAAGGTAAATGCATTATCGTATTCAACCTGCTTTATCACATCGATCGTATCGTCGACATCCGCTGCGGTCTCACCGGGGAAACCGACCATGATATCGGTCGTAAGAGCAATGTCCGGGATCTCATCCTTGATATGAAGCGCAAGGTCAAGGTACTGCTCCTTGGTATATCTTCTGTTCATCTCCTTAAGGACCTTAGTCGATCCCGATTGGAGGGGAAGATGAAGATGCCTGCATATCTTCTCATCGGACTTGATGGTCTGTATGAGTTCTTCGGAAAGGTCCTTCGGGTGTGATGTCATAAACCTTACTCTTTCAATCCCATCAATATCGCATACACGCTTTAAAAGTTCGGGAAAAGAGATCTCTCCGTCTATTCCGTTACCGTAAGAATTTACATTCTGTCCGAGAAGCATGACTTCTTTTACGCCTGTTCCGGCAAGTTTTCTTATCTCTTCAAGAATGTCTGTGCTTTCCCTTGATCTTTCCCTTCCGCGGACATGGGGAACGATGCAATAGGTGCAGAAATTATTGCATCCGAACATTATATTTACACCTGATTTGAAAGGATACTTACGGATAACCGGGAGATCTTCGACTATATTGTCAGCATGATCGACGATCTCACATATATGTCTCTCACCGGAAAGAAGTCTGCTCAGATATTCGGGAAATGCATACAGATTATGCGTTCCGAATATAAGATCAACATAAGAATAAGATTTCTTTATCTTTTCAAGTGCGGAAGGTTCCTGGGGAAGACATCCGCATATGCCTACCAGCATTTCGGGATTCTTCTTTTTCCTGGAAAGTGCTTCACCGAGATGACCGTATAATTTCTGGTTCGCATTATCCCTTACGGTGCAGGTATTATACAAAACAAAGTCGGCATCCTCGGTGTCTTCAAGGAGTTCAAATCCCGAAGCCACAAGGATACCGGCTAATTTTTCCGAATCACGTGCATTCATCTGACATCCGAAAGTAATAACGGATGCAGTGAGTTTCTTGCCTGATTCTTTTTCTTTATTTGTTAAAAGATCAAGAGACTTATTAACGAATTCTCTCTGAGCTATTGTTGCTAAAACATCTGACTGATTCATAACGCCCTTTTCAGGAGCGTGTTTCTCCGAAATAACCGGCAAGGCAGATGGTAGGTCCCGTATGAGTTCCTATCATAGGTCCTATCTGATTGACCATAAATTTCTTGAAGCCCAGGCGCTCCTCTATCTTGTTTTTTAAATATTCGGCATCTTCGGGACAGTTACCGTGAGCGATCATAATGATCTCATTCATGTCACGGTATGATCCCATATGCTCTTCCATATAATCAACGATATGATCGAGGCTCTTCTTACGGCCCCTGATCTTACCGCCCGCATCAAGTGTACCGTCGTTATTAACGGTGATGAAAGGTTTGATCGCAGCGATGGTTCCGATGATCGCACTTGTCTTGGATACTCTTCCGCCTCTCCACAGATCCATGAGATTATCAACGGTTATGGCAAGGCAGCTGTGAACGGCGTTCTCTTTTGCAAAAGCAACAACCTCTTCAAAGCTCTTTCCCGCTTCTCTCATCTTTACAGCTTTGTAAAGAGTAAGCATTTCACCGAGTGAACCGGTAAGTGTATCAACAACCTCGATCTTCTTGCCGGGATACTTTTCCATTATCTCAGCGGCACCGATGCTGAGGCTCTGATAAGTTCCCGAAAGCCCCGACGAAATACAGATAAAAAGAAATTCATCCGCATCAGCGATATGCTCTTCAAAGAACTGCTTGGCCTGATCGGGATTTATCTGGGATGTTGTCGGCTTTGCACCTGCGGCAAGCATCTCGTAAAATTTATCTTTCTTAAGCTCGACTCCCTGATTATACACCACGCCGTCGATGATCGTTGCAAGATTTAAAGTTTCGATATTATACTCTCTCGCAAAATCGTCAGGAATGTCCGAACCGTTATCTGTAAAGATCTTAAACATATCATACCTCCGGATAAACAGCCTTTCGGCTATAATTTCACCGTAAGATATAATACATCAGATAGACATCAAAAAACAATTAAAATATTATTAAAAAACACTATATGTAGTATGGAAGTCTATATGCTTATTTACCGGTACTGCCAAATCCGCCGTTTCTGACACCCTCGCAATCGTCATCCTCAGTGATTCCGTAAGGAATAAATATAGCCTGTGCAAAAGCATCTCCCTCTTTAAGGGAAACAGTCTTGCCCTCCTTTGAGTCATTGGTCATCTTAACGAAGATATGACCCTCGTTATCAGAATTATAATAATCACTGTCGATGATACCGACGGTATTGTTAAGCTGTAATCTGAACTTAAATCCGAGTCCGCTCCTGGGGAATACACAGAGCATCCAGTCCTCGAGCATACTTGCCCTGATACCTGTAGGGATCTTGACGGTCTCACCGGGTGCAAGGTCAAAATCCAGTGTAGACTTTATATCATATCCTGCGCTTCCCTTCGTTGCTCTTGTCGGAAGCTGAATGCGGTCATATTTTTCCTTAAGCATCTGCTCATCATCACAGATACCTTCCATTCCTGCCTTAAACTGTTCAAAACTTACCTTTTCAAACTTTCCTACTCTTGTCATATGAACTCCTTTATCAATACATACAGGGCACACCTGATCTGGAACTTCCGTGAACGGAATCGGGATCGAGCACGGTGTAATGATCCGGACAATGGATCCTGACTTCCCCTGATTCGAGTGATTCCTTCACATCGATAACTCTCTGATTAGAGCTTCCTTTCCAGCAGAGTGTCACATCCTTCAGATTCTTGTCGAAGGGTCCGTCAACAACGACATCAACATAACTCATCAAAGGAAGACCTTTGATATCCTCCCAGAGATCACCGGTATAGAGCCATACCGTCTTATCGGGAAATGTATCCTTGAAGGTTTTGAGGAGATGTTCGACATCGGCAATGTTGCCGGGATATAAAGGATCTCCTCCGCTGAGGGTAAGACCGGAAATATAGTCGCGGGAAAGCAGATCGAACAGTTCCTTTTTTGCTTCATCGTCAAAATATATTCCGCTGTCGGGTTCCCAGGTCTGTGGATTCTGACAGCCGCTGCACATATGACTGCAGCCGCTCACCCAGAGAACAACCCTGAGTCCGTCACCGTTATTCATGTCATCCTTTGTAATATCATGATATCTCATTACATTGATCTTCTTTCAGCAATCTCGATCATCTTGGCATCATTGAGTCTTGTGTCACCGTGTGTCCTTGAATATGAAAGGTAACCGTTCATACGGTCGATCTTGGTCAGGTTACGGCTTCCGCATACGGGACAGACATCCATTGAAAGTTCTTCATGTCCGCAGTCATCACAATAAGAAAGTGAAAGGTTAACACCCTCATAGAAGCCCATCTTCATTGCGCGTCTGACAAGAGTCTTGATCGCATCGAGATTATAATCAACGGGATACTTTACATACTGGATCTTGCCGCCGTTGAAAAGATCCCAGAATCTCTTCTCATAATCCTGCTTTTCGATCGGAGTGATATTCTCGGTAACATGACAGTGGAAGGAATTCGAAACATATTCACGGTCCGATACTCCTTCGATGATACCGAATTTCTTTCTGAACTGCTTTACCTGAAGTCCGCAGAGATTCTCGGCAGGTGTTCCGTAGATCGCATATAATCTGTGGTCTTCTTTCTTGAACTGAGCGATCTTTTCATTGATATGTCCCATGACCTCAAGCGAAAACTCCGCATCCTCAGTGAGTGATTTGCCGTTATAAAGCCTCTGGAGTTCATTGAGGGCCGTGATACCGAATGAAGATGTGGCGGAATCAAGCAGTGGCTTTATCTTGTCAGAAAGCTGGAGATTTCCGCCACGGAAGCCGCCCATACAGTATGCAAGGGGATTCGTGGAAGCCTTCATTTCACCGAGATAGGAATATGTTCTCAAATGAAGGTTTCTTATCAGTTCAAGGTAATAATCGAGTATCACGTAGAAATCCCTGTTCTCTTTTCTGCTTCGGGCAAGGATCATCGGAAGATGGAGCGATACGACACCGATATTGAATCGTCCGACATATACCGGTGTATCATTCTCATCGGCAGGTTCTATGCCGCCTCTTTCAAACCATGGTGAAAGGAATGCCCTGCAGCCCATGGGTGAAATGATCTTGCCGTACTTTTTGTAGATCGAAGGAACATATCCTTCTCCGGTAAGGGAAAGATAATCGGGATACATAGTCTTGGATGAACATCTTACGGCGAGTTCAAAGATATCCTCGAGTTCTCCGCCTTCACCGTGAAGCTTTTCATCGTAAAGGAATACGATCTTGGGGAAGAGAACGGGCTTTTTTCTGCCCTTCTTGCCCTGTCCTTCCATATGCACCTTGAGAAGCGCCCTGGTAGCCATCTTCTGAAAGTCCTAGGTTCCGGTTCCTGCGGTCACGGTAATGAAAGGATAATCTCCGCGGCTGGAAGCAACGGTATTGAATTTATATTCCCAGCCCTGAAAGCCCTGTTCGAATTCTCTTTCGACATCGGCAAGTGCGGCATCGGCGGCCTTCTTCTCATCAACGCCGAGATCTATGTACTTTTTGTATTTCTTGTCATAAGAAAGTTTTGCGTAGGGTTCAAGTGTATATTCGACAGAAGGAATGGTAAATCCTCCGTACTGCTGGCTAGCTGCGGAAAGAACGATATCTCCCATTACATCGAAAGCTGTATCGAGGGATTTGGGCTGGTTATACCAGATATTTCCCATTTCAAATCCGTCTTTTAAAACGGATGCGATGTCAAAGAGACAGCAGTTCATGGTATCTCTTCTTGACGACATATCATGAATGTAGATATAACCGTCACGGCAAGCCTGGATCTCTTCGGTGGTAAGGAAAAACTTCATGTAAAGCTCTTTATTGAGCTGGTTAAAGATAAGGCTCCTCTTGGTGGAAACAAGTGCGGAATCGGTATTGGAATTTTCCTTGTCACCGATATACATGATGGACTGAGACTTCTTGTAAACGTCATCCAGCATGCGCACAAAGTCCTGCTTGTAATTGCGGTAATCACGGTAACTTTTTGCGACTATGGGCTTGACCTGTTCAAGAACCTCCTCTACGATGTTGTGCATCCTGGGAATGGGTATCTCATTTTCACCCAGTTCATCGACTTTTGAAATTATAAGAGTACAGATCTTCCTGTTATCTTCATCGGAAAACTCGGTAAGAGCCCTGTATGCACTCTTACTGACAGCATTGATGACCTTCTGTACATTGAACGCTTCACGCGAACCGTCCTTTTTGATCACATATACTTCGTTCGAAGGTTTATAGATCTTGCCGTAATCAATGTTTTCTGCTGACATTTTATTTCTCCGGAATACTTAATATTTTTTTATAAGATCCTTTAAAAACGTTCTGTATGCATCAACCGCACTGTCGGGAGATACAAGTCTGACATCGCCGCCCAGTCCCGAAAGCCATCCGTAGAACTGATTGCTCACATAGCATTTGGTCCTTACGAGTATGTGACCTTTATCACCGGGTCTCTGTGTTACCTCTGTTCCGAACCTGTCATATGCAATACCGATCAGTTCCTCGGGAAAATCAAGGGTTATGGTCTCCTGTTTTCCTCCGTACATTGAAAAAGTCTCTTCGAGGTATTCGGACATATCGATGCTTTCAAACACTTCCCGGCCACATCTTACATCATCGGAAACACTTACATGTCTCATTTTGTCGACACGGAAGTGTTTCATCTTCCCTGCGGTATCGTCATAAGCCATCAGATAATAATTCTGATCCTGCCATATAAGCGCCCAGGGACTTAACACCCTGGTCTTCTCGCCTTTGGTGACAAGTTTTTTATTTGCACCCCATACAAGGTATTCAAAGCTTACCTGCTTATTATCCTGGATCGCACGCGATAATGAATCAACATTGTAAAGGACATCTTCATTGGGGGTTTTGGTATCTGAAGAATAAATCTGTCTCGTTATTGAAGATGCCTGAGTGTCACTTGTCAGGGATTTCAGTTTGCCTGCAAGGACTTTTGTCTTTTGCGAAGAAATGAATTTTGATGAATAGACCGCATCGACAAGAAGTCTGATCTCCGCATCTTCGAAATCACGTGACAGGAGCTTATATCCGCCGCCCGCTTCGTGTATGATATCGACACCCGCATCGATAAGCGAAGCAATATCGTCATACAGAGTCTTGCGGTCGCATTTTAATCCTTCGGCAGTTATCCTTTGGATGATATCGGCCGCTTTCAGCGCATGGTCTTCATCGGTATTTTTTTTGAGGATATCCAGGACAAGAAGTATCCTTGTCTTGTTATTGTATGTGTTCAAAACACTTAGCCCCATAAAAATATAAGGATACGGATTTACACGTATCCTTAAAAAATCACCTTAGGAATTTTCGGTCGACCCGGGTGAGCTCTCAGAAACAGTTTCGATACTCTCGGCATTTCCTGTTTTGGCATCCTTCCTCTTACGCAGGATCCTTCCGACGATAAAACCGAGCGCAGCTACACATACGATTATTATCATGAGAAGCAGGTAGCTCAGGAACGAATTCAAAAACGTTATTCCCTGACCCATATCGATTCCTCCTTCAAAAAGCGGGCATATTGTGTGGAAAATAAATCTTCAAAAGTACTCAAAACACATAATATAGTATACATTTATTGCCTCAAAATCGCAAGAAATATAGGGATTTAGAGGAATTATGTAAACCTCAGATTTCAGATGCTGCTTCTTTTATCCAGTTCGCCGCAGAGCTTTTCACTTTCGGCGGTGACGGATGCGGGAAATCCGTTCTTTTTCAGCAGTGCGATCGCATTTCTGCTCTTGGTCGGACCCTTCTCAAGAACATAAGTAAAGGTCACATCATCCTGTGTTATGTTTTCGCTGAAATGTACATTCTCATACTTATCCGATATCAGCGTAGTAAGCTCGATGTCATGAGTCGCCGCAAATGTGATCACATTCAGATCCGAAAGGTATTTAAGTACGGCACATGCGGCAGCAATCCTCTCTGAAGTGTTTGTTCCGCGAAGGATCTCGTCTATAAAGCAGATGACAGGTCTTCCTTCCGATGAAGCCGCATCGACGATCCTCTTAAGACTCTTGATCTCGGCCATGAAATAACTTTCACCCTTAAGGATGCTGTCATTAACGGCTATCGAAGAATAGATACGGAAATGTGAAGCCCTGTATTCTTTTGCACAGCATGTTGCAACGGTCTGTGCAAGGATCGCATTGACGGCGATCATTCTCATATATGTCGATTTGCCGCTGGCATTTGAACCTGTGATAAGCACTCCGCCCATGGTGAATGCATCATTTACTACAGGCTTATCTATAAGGGGATTAAAGCCCTCTTTGATACTTATTACCGCATCTTCGGTAAATACGGGTGTACAGTATGAACCCTTTTTTTCAAGAAATGCCCGGTATGATGCAACCGCAAGGCACATATCGAGGAAACCGGTCTTATCATATGCGGAAAGGATCTTATCCCTGTCTTTTTTGATCCCGGAAAGAAGGAATGCGCTTACTATCAGATCAAAATGAAATAAGAGGTTTATGTATGTAAGGAGCATCGAAATAAGTCCGTTACCGGAATTGGGTCCCGAGCTAAGAACAAATGCAGAAAGAAACTTTTTGTTGTTAATCGCTGACAGATCTTTAGAAAGCTCGTCTATCAGCCTTCCTGTCTCTCCGTTCTTTTCTTTTGGAAGACTCTTGTCCATACAGCTGAGTCTCATGATCATCGTGATACCGCTCAGTCTTTCCTCGGCGGATCTTCTGAGAGAAAAGTATGATGATATCTGAACCAGTATCAGGACAACAAGTAGCACGGCCCCGATAACGGGCTTGAAGATAAGAACAACTATCACCGCAATGAAATAAATATCGGCAAGGATATGGAAATAAGGGTTTAAGAATTTATCCGATGAAACAATATGTTCAAGATATTCCGGAAGTGTCTTATCCTTTACGAAACCGAGCTCACATAAAGATGATCCGAGGGATACCCTGAGATCCTCATCCTTATAAAGCTCAGAAACGATGCTGTCCGTATTTAAAAGTTCATCATCCGAGCTGCTTACGTCGTGAAGCTTTTTATACAGATATTCCTCACCCGGAGCACAGAGGCAGTTATCCATCTGAAGGAATATATCTTCCATGCCGGTATCGGACCAGGTCAGTTCATCTATCCTGTCAGAGCCTTTGGAGCCGCTCAGGTCAAGGAGCTTTTGAAGTGATTCCTTCCTTTCCTGAGAAAGCTTTCTGGAAGAAGCCTTCCCGAAGGATTCACGAATCAGAAGATGCGTCTGTCTCTTCTCTTCCATAGACAGACGGTATCCGCTGATCGCAAGCAGTATTAAGATTATCGCAATAAAATAGATTCCGTACATAGAAAAAAGCAAAAAATCCCTGCCGGAAATAATCCGGCAGGGAAATGATCATATTAAAGCAAAATGTATTTGAGTATAAAGAGTATTGCAAGGATGTACATGAGGGGCTTGATCTTCTTTGCATTTCCGGTGCAGAGATTGATAAGTACATAAGCGATAACGCCGATGCAGATACCGTCTGAAATGCTGTAAACAAGAGGCATTACAAGGAATGCAAGGAATGCGGGAATAGCCTCGGTGGGATCCTTGAGATCAATACCGGAGATAGCACCCATCATAAGGAATCCGACGAATACAAGCGCGGGAGCGGTTGCGAATCCGGGGATCGAAATGAAAAGGGGTGAAAGGATAAGTGATACAAGGAAAAGAAGTCCGGTAACTACGGATGAAAGTCCGGTACGTCCTCCCGCGGATACACCTGCGGAAGACTCAACGAAAGTGGTTGTGGTTGAGGTTCCGAGAACTGCACCTGCGCTTGTAGCGATAGCGTCAGCAAGAAGTGCGGGACGGATACGGGGAAGCTTACCTTCCTTGTCGAGCATATCAGCCTTGTCGGCACATCCGATGAGTGTTCCGAGAGTATCGAACACATCAACGAAAAGGAATGCAAACATGATGACTATGAAATTAAGAACGCTGAAATTCTCAAATGCAGCTCCGGAGAAGCATGCTCCGAAGGTCTGGCCGATGGATGCGAAGGAGAACTCTGCAAAATTGGAAGGGATTGCGGAATAGAATCCGGCTTCTGCATTGGGAACATAGAATCCGACAAGTTCGCAGAGAATTCCGAGGATCCAGGTAGCAAAGATACCGATGAGGATGGCACCCTTGATCTTCTTGATATGAAGTATCGCGATGATAAAGATACCGATAATGGTAAGAAGTGCCCAGATTCCGATAGTGGTGAAGTTCTCTCTGAAAGATACGATGGTAACGAGAGTGGCTCCGTCATCAACAACGATCTTACCATTCTGGAGACCGATGAATGCGACGAAAAGTCCGATACCAACAGAAACACCCTTCTTAAGCTGAAGAGGAATTGCATTGAAGATTGCTTCTCTTACGGGAGTTACCGAAAGAACTATGAAAATAAGACCTTCGATAAATACTGCAAAGAGAGCAAACTGCCAGCTGTATCCCATTGTAAGGCAGACGGTGTAAGCAAAATATGCATTAAGACCAAGACCGGGAGCCAGAGCGAAAGGATAATTTGCCATCAGACCCATACACATGGTTCCGATGAATGCGGCGAGAGCTGTGGCTATGAGGATAGCATCTTTGGGCATTCCCGAAGCGGACAGAATATCGGGATTGACTGCCAGGATGTAAGCCATGGCCATGAAGGTTGTTACGCCGGCTATGATCTCTGTCTTGACATCAGTGCCGTTCTCCTTCAGTTTAAAAAATTTTTCAAGCATTTTTTAATTCTCCTTTCTCATTTTATGAGAATGTTTAATAAAATACTTATATAGAGAACAGAAAATATTTTCCGTCTGCTATCTTAGCCGGATACTATTTTGTCAGTTCTCTCCCCACATCTTCTTATTATCTCTTCGGGATCGAATCCCAGATCATATTCACCATTGTAATACAATATCCGTCCGGAGACCATCGTCATCTTGATATTTGCGGTCTGACCCGAATACACGAGATTCTTGACGATATTGTTGACAGGCTGCATATTGGGCCTGTTCATATCGATCATAATTATATCTGCAGGCTTACCGGCTTTCATAAGACCCGAATCCTCAAGTCCCATACATCCGGCACTACCCTTAACAGCCATATCAAGTATAACAGATGCATCGATACATGCGGCATCTTTTTCTCTTATTTTGCAGAGAACACTCGCCAGATACATTTCCCTGAACATATCAAGGCAGTTATTGCTGGCGGGACCGTCGGTTCCTATCGCAAGCTTTACTCCGAAGTCATAAAGCTTTTTGAGCGGGAGAATGCCGCTTGCAAGCTTACAGTTTGAAGCCGGGTTTGTGACCGTATAAACACCCTTTTCCTTAAGTATGCCTATTTCTTCGTCGGTAACATGTACACCGTGATAGATTCCGCCACCGTGATCAAAGAGACCCAGCGAATCAAGGAATTCTACGGGAGGAAGACCATATCTTTCGATGCAGCCGGCAACTTCACTCTCCGTCTCGGAAGCATGACAGTAAACACCCGTTTTCTTTTCATGGACAAATCCTGACAGTTTCTCGAGAATTTCCCTTGAAGTGGTATATTCGGCGTGAATACCTGCCTTAAATGATACAAGGGGACTGAAGGAATTGAGCCTTTCAAACTGATCCTCCAGCTCGGAAAGGGATGAAGTAAAATTATTGAGTCCCGATACAATGACCGCTCTCATACCTGCCGAGGCGAAAACCTCCGCGGTCACATCCGGTCTTAAATACATATCCATAGCGGACACGATGCCGCCGGATACATATTCCATAATTGAAAGCCTCTGGAAATCGGCTATATCATCTTCGGCGAGCTTAGCTTCGTTGGGGAAGATATCCTCTTCCAGCCATTTCGGAGTCGGCTTGTCATCGGCTAAGGATCTTAAGAATGTCATAGCCGAATGGGTATGTGCATCATTAAAGCCCCTCATCAGAAGATTGCCCTTACAGTCGATTTCTCTGTCGAATAACCTGTCTTCGGGCCGGATCTCACCGTCATAAATGACCTCGGCGATCAGACCGTCACTTATGCGCACCTCTCCCGTTCTCACTGTGTGAGATTCATCCAGATCAAGTATCTTAGCGTTGTACAGACGAATATTCATAAAAGAAAACCTCTATAAACCTACGCAGATCTTGAAAACAAAAGTTAATGAAAAACTATCTTATGGAATCGGAAGTGAACGCTTCGGGCAATAATTCGGAAAGCTTGTAAACCTTCCTGTCGTCAATGCTTCTTGCAACGATAACCGTCATATCGCTTCCGCCGAATTCGGAAATAAACTGTCTGCAGATTCCGCAGGGATAGGCAAAATCGGTAAGCTCCTTGGAATCCTTCAGACCTCCTACTATGGCAATAGCCTTGAACTCTTTGTCGCCTTCACTGACCGCTTTAAGAGCGGCACATCTTTCGGCACAGATCGTCGCGCCGTATGAAGAATTCTCAACATTGCAGCCCCTGTAGATCTCGCCGGAAGAAGTAAGTATTGCGGCACCGACAGCATAGCCCGAATAAGGACAATAGGACTTTGTTCTTCCTTCAAAAGCATTAAGTATCAGATTCTGGATATCTTCTTCGTTCATACGGTTAACCTCAAAGATGATCTAAGATCAGAATGCGGATATGGAAGCTCTTACGAGCTCTTCAAATCTCTCGGAAACGGAATCGGCAGCCTTCTGGACCTCTTCGTGATTTAGTTCCTCACCGGTGATCCCCGCAGCCATATTGGAGATGACGGAAATTCCGCATACCTTCATTCCGGCATGCCTTGCGGCAATCGCTTCGATCGCGGTACTCATTCCGACAGCACTTCCGCCGAGAAGCCTGAGAGCCTTTACATCGGAAGGCGATTCATATGAAGGTCCGCTGAGCTGGACATAGACTCCCTTGAAAAGCTCGGATTTCTGTTCGGCTGCCTTATCGATTATTATCTGGGAAAGATCCTTATCATAGATCTTGGTCATATCCGGGAATCTTGTTCCGAGTTCCTCGACATTTGGACCTATGAGGGGATTTCTTACAAGGAAAGATATCTGATCCTCGATGAGCATAAGACATCCGGGATGGAAGCTTTCGTTAATACCGCCGGCAGCATTTGTAAGGAACAGGATCTTGGCACCCATGAGATACATGAGCCTTATGGGCATAACGACATCGGAAGGTTCATATCCTTCATACATATGCACCCTGCCCTTCATGCATACGATCTTCTTATCACCGTCGTATCCGAAGATGAACTTTCCGGAATGACCCTGTACTGTTGAAACGGGAAATCCGGGAAGCTCGGAATAAGGGATCTCGCATACGGTCTTTATGGAATCGGCATATGCACCGAGTCCGGATCCGAGTACGAGTGCGATATCGGGAACAAAATCAGTCTTTTCCCTTACGGCCTTTAATGCTGTCTGCAGTTTATCGTAAGCTTCGCTCATGAGATCACCTTTTTGTATGCTTTCTTTCCGCGTCTGACAAGCTTTCCGTCCTTGAGGTCTTCTGCGGAATACAGAGTTTTGACATCGGTTACTTTCTCATCGTCAACGGTAACACCGCCCTGCTCAACCGCACGGCGAGCTTCGTTTCTTGTGGGACAGAGACCTGCTTTTACAAGAATGCCGAGAATATCGATCTTGCCGTCCCTGTAGTCACCCTCTTCGATCTGTACGGTGGGAATATCGGCAGCCGAAAGATCACCGCCTCCGAAGAGTGCGTTTGCTCCGGCTTCAGCCTTATCTGCTTCCTCCTTGCCGTGAACAAGCTCGGTAAGTTCGTGCGCAAGGATCTTCTTTGCTTCGTTGATCCTGGAATCCTCCCACTTGCACATCTCTTCGATCTGTTCGAGAGGAAGGAATGTGAGCATTCTGAGACATTTGAAGACATCGGCGTCGTCGACATTTCTCCAGTACTGGTAGAACTCATAAGGAGTGGTCTTGTTCGCATCAAGCCAAACCGCACCCTTTGCGGTCTTACCCATCTTCTTTCCTTCGGAATTGAGAAGAAGGGTTATGGTCATCGCATATGCATCCTTGCCGAGCTTCTTTCTGATGAGCTCGGTTCCGCCGAGCATATTGCTCCACTGGTCGTCTCCTCCGAACTGCATGTTACAGCCGTATCTCTTGTAGAGCTCAAGAAAATCGTATGACTGCATGAGCATGTAGTTGAACTCAAGGAATGTAAGTCCCTTCTCCATACGCTGCTTGTAGCACTCTGCCCTGAGCATGTTGTTTACGCTGAAATGAGGACCGATATCCCTGATGAATTCAACATAGTTAAGGTCAAGGAGCCAGTCCGCATTATTGACGAGCATTGCCTTTCCTTCACCGAATTCGATGAACCTGGACATCTGCTTCTTGAAGCACTCGACATTGTGATCGATGGTCTCCTTGGTCATCATGGTACGCATATCGCTCTTTCCGGTAGGATCTCCGATCATTCCGGTTCCGCCGCCGACAAGCGCTATGGGCTTATTACCTGCCTGCTGTAGTCTCTTCATAAGGCAAAGTGCCATAAAATGACCTACATGAAGCGAATCTGCGGTAGGATCGAAGCCTATATAGAATGTAGCTTTGCCGTTGTTGACAAGCTCCCTTATCTCGTTTTCGTCGGTAAGCTGTGCAAGAAGCTGTCTCTGCTGCAGCTCTTCAAAAATACCCATCTTAAAAATCTCCTTTAAATAATTTATCTTGTTTCCATGAGCTTGGTCATCGCCTGATCAAGACCTTTCACGGATAATTTATACATAGGGAACATCTGCTTTACGGCTGTCTCGACTTCTCTCCACGGAGCATTTCCGGGAGCCATCTTGGGATTGAGCCAAACTACCTTCTTATAATGTCTCTTTACGGACTTGAGCCATTCCTCACCGCTGAGGCCGTCATTGGGCCCGCGGTAGTTACCCGTATCCGAATAGAGTTCCTCGGGTGCCATTGCTGCATCCCCGACTATTATAACCTTATAATCGGAATCCGTGTTGCGGAAAAGCCATTTTGTTTCAACCCAGTCACCGTTTTCGCATTCCGGTGTCTTATATACATGGGAGTAAATGCAGTTATGAAAATAATAACATTTTACTTCCTTGTAGTGGTTACTTTTGTTTACCGCCTGGAAAAGATCGTTCAAAAGCTCGGAATATGGGATCATTGTTCCGCCGGAATCCATCAAAAGAAGGAGCTTTACCGAATTTTTCCTCGGTTTCCTCATTTCAATCCTGAGAACACCGCCCTGATTGCAGGTCTCATCCACGGTCTTGTCTATATCAAGTTCCCTCTCGGGTGTGTCGAGCCTCGAAGAAAACTGCCTGAGCCTTCTGAAAGCTAGCTGGAACTGACGGTTGGTCATGACCCTGTCATCACGGAAATCTCTGTATTTCTTGGCACCGATGACGGCAAACGCGGACTGATATCCGGTTGCGCCTCCGACTCTGACACCTCCGATATTACCGCCGGTATTACCGAAAGAGGTCTTACCCATCGTACCGATCCAGAATGAACCTCCGTTATGTTCTGAATCCTGATCTTTGAGCCTCTGTTTGAACTTCTGCTCTACATCCTCTTTATCGATGATGATGCCCTCACCCTCCATCTTGTTCAGATGGTCCTTGACTTCCATTTCGGCAAGCTGCATCATGTCGGATTTATCGAGCCAACGGAGCATTTCCTTACCGACTTCCGGATCGCTCTTGATCTTACCGAAGCATTCCTCGAATGCCTCGTCATACTTATCATAATCGGTCTCAGACTTGACCAGGATCATTCTCGCACAGTGATAAAACCTTGAGAGCTGTCCGCCGATCAGAGAAGAATCCAGTGCATTCTCCAGATCGAGCCACTCTCCCAAAGTGACATTTATCCCATGTTTTCTTAATGATTCAAAAAAGTTCAAAAACATCTTTTTAGGTAAATTAGCGAGAAGACTCATACTTAGCGGCAGGACCCGCGAAGTAACGTAAACAATATTTATTCGAAGTTGTGATGTGTGGTCTGCTCGAGGTCTTCGTCTTTTTTGACAACGACTCCGATGAAAGGAAGCCTCGTCTTGATCTGACCGTAAGGAATGCCGCCGATCTGAAGCGCATTGATCCAGTCGATCAGTTCGGATGTTGAAGGCTTCTTACGGATATCCCTGATGTCGCGGATCTGATAGAACACATCCATTGCCTCGGCAAGCAGATGCTCCTCAACCTCGGGGAAATGCACCCTTATGATCTCCTCCATCAGTTCCTTTCCGGGGAACTCGATATAATGGAAAATACATCTTCTGAGGAACGCATCAGGAAGCTCTTTCTCTGCGTTAGAGGTGATGATCACTATGGGTCTGTGCTTAGCCTTTACGGTTTTCTTGGTCTCGTTAATATAGAACTCCATCTGGTCAAGCTCCCAGAGAAGATCGTTGGGAAACTCAAGATCCGCCTTGTCGATCTCATCAATAAGAAGGACAACCTGCTCCTCGCTCTCGAATGCTTCACCGAGCTTTCCGAGCTTGATGTAATGAGCTATGTCGTCGACTCCGCCCTCTCCGAACTGACCGTCATAGAGTCTCTGGATGGTGTCATACATATAAAGACCGTCCTGAGCCTTGGTGGTGGATTTAATATTCCAGATGATCAGTTTTTTGCCGAGAGCATCGGCAACGGACTGGGCAAGCATTGTCTTACCCGTTCCGGGTTCACCCTTTATAAGGAGGGGCTTTTTGAGTGCCATCGCAATATTAACGGAATCCATCAGTTCCGGGCTTGCAACGTATCCACTTGTTCCTTCAAACTTTTCCATTTACATTTCTCCGTTAAAAAATTTATCAAGTTCATTCCTGAGGACTTCTTTGCTTATGGATTTAAGCAGATATCCCTGAGGATTAAGCTTCATTACGGTTTTGACACTTTCCTTGTCGGACTTTCCTGTGAGGAAGATAACGGGAATATCCCTTGAAAACTCCTCGCTCCTTATCATTTCGAGTATCTCAAGCCCCGACGCTACCGGCATCATATAATCCAGCAGAACGAGATCCGCATGATTCTTGGCAAGCCATGTCAGTGCCTGAATGCCGGAGTTCGCCATATATACCTTGTACTTATCCTTGAGCCAGTCTCTTACGGTCCTAAGATAATTCGTGTCATCGTCAACGATAAGAACACTCTTTTTATCGCTGTCTTCCTGGGCGGTGGTCTGTACACCCCTGAGCAGTGCAATGAGAACGGACATATCGATCGGTCTTTCAAGCTTACCCGCAAGGAAATTATCGGATATATACTCGTTCACGACCGCAAAATCCGCAGGTGATCCGATGAGTATAAGTTTTTTCTCATCGTCATTGCATTTATCCTTCAGATAAATGAGAAGATCCGGTCTTTCCAGAATGGATTCATCCATATAAAGAATGATTATCCTCTTTTCATCTATCGAATTCTTAATGTAAGGCGACTCTGTCGAAGAAAAAGTACAAAGAAAGCCCTCGGCTTCAAGCTTATACTTGATCGCATTGACCATAAAACTGTCAACCTTGCTCACCATAAGAACGGATTCACTCATAATGCCTCCTTTGCTGCGCTGAGAACGGATTCCCAGTCAAGAGCTTCCATGGATCTTTTTATCCTGTCAAGTCTTTCGGCATCGGCCTTTTCAAAATCATATTTACGCAGCGATTCAAAAACAACCTCCAGACTGTCGTAATCCATCATGGAAGCCAGCTCATAAATCGCCGAATATGCATCGCTCAGAACAACGGGAGTAACGGGAACCTTTTCGACAGATTCATCCGAAGAAATCGAATCGGAAAGCTCCCGGGTCAGACTTCTGTATCCGGAAAGCAGTTCTCCCGTCTTTTCACCTATGAATTCACTGTTACGGTCCTTGCCGGCCGCTTCAAGTGCTCTGGCAAGTTCGGACAGCTCAATTGCTCCTATTATTCTTGCGGAACTCTTAAGAGCATGAACCCTGATGGTATATCCGTCAATATCTCCGTCAGTATAAAGTTCCTCGATCTCTCCTGCCTTGGTTTCTGCCGTGCTGATGAATATCTCTATGGCTTTCTTAAGTCCCTCTTCGGAACCGCAGTTATAAAGTCCCTGTTCGATATCAATACCCTTTACGTCTTTAAGGAATGCACATTCTCCGGACAGTTCTGCAACAGGTCCTTCTTTTCCGGGAACAACCTTGGTCTTGACCTTCTCGGTTCCGTCGGAAAGATCGTATGAAGATGATATATCGAGTGAAAATCTCTTCCTGTTATCTCCCGTTCCGATAACCCTGACCTTATCCTTGGGCAAGTAGAGAAGGAGCATTGCATCGATAACATCTGCGTCATCATCAATATTTATATAATCCGAATAGCTGTCAAATATCACAGCGGGATCAATATCCGAATTCTTTTTTGTGATGAGGATCGTGGGAATATCGACGCTGTTCCATATATATGTCTTGATCGAACGGTTATCCGATGTGCGAAGTCCGTCTTCGACAAATACTATGTCGTAATCCCCGCCCGACAATCTTTCAACACATTCATCACACCCGTATACAACATCGATCCTGGCCATAGTCGTGAGGAAAAGCCTTGAAAATCTGTTTATGCATTCCCTTTCCTGACCTGCGATAAGTATCTTGGCACCGGGAGCAATAAGCGGTCTGGAAAATGTGGACGCAAGCATAAAACCCGATATACCGGATCTGCCTCCCTCCTTGACCAGAGTTTCCATGGTTGCCAAAGGAAGGAATTTACCGACGGCCCTGAGGAGTGAACCGCCCGTAAACGGCTTGGGAAGAAATGAATCAAAGCCTTCGCTTATATATTTCTCTCTTTCGCCTCGAACCGCATTGGCTGTAACGACAATGATCGGAGTAAGATCACATAATGAATTGTTTCTAAGGTAATGCATGGCTTCAACACCATCCATCACGGGCATCATATGATCCATTAAGATCAGATCGTAATCATTTTTGGTGACCAGTTCGATCGCAGTCTTTCCGTCCTCGGCTCCGTCAACGGAAAAACCGAACTGCTTTACCGTACGTACAAGAAGCTCCATATTGAGTTCATTGTCATCAACGCAGAGAACCTTGTACATGGATGAATCGGGGTAGATATCCGATTCCGGTAATGCAAGAGAACCGAATCCGGATTTGGAAATGAAATCCCTGGTATTCTTCTTTTCTTCGATGTCGAATCCGACATTCAGGTAAAGCTCTTTTTCTATCTCCTCAAGAGAAACAAAAGCACTGTTTCCGTACTCGTTGATATCGGACATATTATCGACGATATCGGAGAAGAACTGGTCAAGCCTTCTTGCACCCTTGAATGCGCTGGCGGCATTTTCCTTGACTTCATCGGAAACATTGGCTTTAAGTATCTCTTCCGTATAACCCATTATCGCATTGATGGGCGTCTTGATCTCGTGAGACAGATGCGAAAGGAACGTGCTCTTGGCCTCATCGGATCTTTTGATCCTTTCGAGCGCTCTTTTTTCATCCCTTCTGACCTTGTCGAGTTCATCAAGAGTATTTACAAGCTCCGTATATTCCGGAGTCTCCAGAGTGAGGAACAGCATGAGCAGACAGATTCCGCCGACAAAATATGCCATCTGCGCTCTTTCTTCAAGCTTCACCTGAACGATGAATATAACGAGAACGATCAAAAATCCGCTTGAAAGGAATGTTCTCTGTACCTTTGTGAATCTCTTTTTCCTGAAAAAGGAAAGAGAAACTCCGAGGAAAATATAATAAAGCGGGAAGAGATAACCCACGGTTCCGTAAAGGAGATTTCTTACAAGTCCTATACCAGGAACATAAGTAAATGCTATACCTGTAAAATAATTTACGATGAGTATGATCACATAAACAGAATTAATGATATATGCGATAATATTCAGCGTACGTTCGCTTTTCTGAAGTCCGGAAAAAGCGACCATATAGAAATAGAATCCCATCGAGCTGCTCAGCCCCATAAGGAAATTCAGAGACAGAAAGATAACATGAAACCATGCGGGAAGCGTATCACCCCACATGAAGGTGATTCCGGTAACGATATCAAGCAGTGTTCCGACCGTGGTAAGGAGCGCATATATCTTGAACCTATAATTGGTAGCTTTTGTATCACGGTCATCCTTGTAATTGCCGTACACAAAAATAAGCAGTATCAGCTCAATGGGCAATACCGAAAGTTCAAAGTATATATTGTAGCTCTCATTGAAGATCAACTGTTCTTATCCCTGTGCTCACCTGTACTTTTTGGCTCTCTTATATATCCCGACCGCAGCTTTGTATAGGTCATCATAACCTTCGGAATATTTCCTGATGTCATGCTCGGATCTGATACCGGGACAGAAATACGATTCATCCGCTATATCAACCTTGTCCGAAGGAAGATATCTGATCAGCATACTTTCAATAACAGCGGGATTGACAGGTTTGGAAACCATATCGGTATAACCGCCCCTTCCCATTTCTTCCTCCGACAGCCTGACGGATTCGTCAAAAATCGCAATGCAGGGTTTTCTGACATCGAGTATATTGGGCTCACCGCTCCTTATATGTCCGACAAGTTTAATACCGGCATCATCTTTTAATTCGGCATCCGCAAAGATGACATCGTACTCATTTATCCTGATCAGGGTGAGAGCCTCCTCACAATCGGAGGCAAAATCAATAACGATCCCTGACGGCTCGAGCAATGCTTTAATAACGGAGATATTGCCGAGATCCTTATCGGCATAAAGAATCCTTGAAGCAGGCGAATAGAATCTTCCCGTCTCGGGCTCGCTTCCGAACGATCTTTTTCTTACGACCTTTTTTATATCTCCTATACCGGTCGCATCAACGATTTCGGTTTTAAGCGAAAGATCAAATGCCACCTCTTCATCAACGGTCTCGAATACCTTAAAATCCCCGCCGATCGCTTTCACTACATTACCGGCAATAAAGAACTCAAGAAGTCCCGTCTCTTTTTTTGAAAACAGAAGTTTATTATCGGACAATCCGTTAAGGAGAACATTTTCAAGACCGGACGAAGACGAAGTAAGAGACTCGCAGATTATCCTGAAAGTGATAAGACAATCACCGTCTTCGGTCTCTTTGTGGAAAGAAGAAAACTTCACATAACCCTTAGTGGAATTCTTGCTGATAAAAGAAAAAAGATTCAGAAAGCTTCGCCTTAATTTCTCGTAATCTCCCTTGATCGTGCCCGGAGTATCTTTATCGAGAAACAGATCAAGAATAAGACCTTTGTTTCTGAGCGAAGGACCTGAAACACTGATGACATCGATCAGAAGCGAAGCCAGATCCATGTCATCCCTGAAGACATCTATGAGTCCTCTTTCGAGCTTTGCATAATCAAGAGTGCCCTGCATAAGGGCAATGATATCTTCTCCCGATGTTTTTATATGTGCCGCGTGATCCCTGATACCGTCATCATGACTTTCACGCATTATCAGTTCATTCATGCCGAGAACGGAAACCATCCCGCTCTTGACTTCCCGTGTCAGATTATTGAGCAGAATGTTCCTGTCATCACCGATACGCCTGACCTGATCCCTGAGTTTTATGTTCTCAAGGATGTATTTTTTCCTCGTTTTGAGATAAAAAGCACCGGATGCCGCTATGAACAGCACCGCGATTATCAGAACCGAGGACAATATTAAGATTTGAAAAGAGGCATCACCACTGAGTATCGGATACTTCATCCTTCTTTTCCCTGAGCATAAGCTCCTTAACGGCCACACCGGGGTCTTTTCCTTCAAAGAGGATAAGATTTACCTGTTCAATAATGGGAAGGCTCACTTCATATTTCCTGCCGAGTTCTATGGCAGCCTTTGCGGAGAAAATTCCTTCTACGACCATTCCGACTTCTTCCTGTGCTTCCTTAAGGCTCTTGCCTTCACCGAGGAGTATTCCGCATCTTCTGTTACGTGAATGCATACTTGCACAGGTAACTATAAGATCTCCCATACCGGTAAGTCCGCTGAAAGTTTCGGGCCTGCATCCCATCTTCACACCCAGTCTTGATATCTCCGCAATTCCTCTTGTGATGAGTGCAGCTTTTGCATTGTCCCCGTATCCGAGTCCGTCGGCGATACCGGCAGCAAGAGCAACGACATTCTTAAGCGAGCCGCCGAGCTCAACTCCCTTTACGTCGGAGCTTGTATAAACCCTGAATGTCTCGGTCATAAAAACATCCTGGACATAATGAGCGGTTTCCTTATTGCGTGAAGCAACAACGATGGTTGTGGGCATAAGTCTCGAAACTTCTTCCGCATGTGTGGGTCCGGAAAGAACGCAGACATCGGCACCCGGGATCTCATCGCTTATCTGTTCGGAAAGAGTCTTGAGAGTTCCCTCTTCAATTCCCTTTGCAACATCAACGATTATCTGTCCTTCTTTGATAAGGGGAGCAAGTCTCTTCGCGGTCTTCCTTGTAAAAGAAGAAGCGACTGCCATGACGAGGATATCCCTGTCAGTTACAGCCTCCTTATCATCAAGAGTATATCTGACACTCTCGGGTATCTTTGCACCCGGAAGCATCTTATGGGCATGGGTTGTCGAGAGCATTTCAATCTCCGATTCGACCGCAGACCATACCATCACATCATGTCCCGCTGTTGCGAGAAGGATGGTAAGTCCTATACCCCATGTACCTCCGCCGAGAACCGTAACCTTTGCCATAACTATCTCCTTTCGGGAATATTTGCATCATTCTTTTTTCCCAGATAAGTTTTTCTCTCTTCTCCCTTTATTAGCCTTACGATATTGGATCTGTGCTGCCAGTAAGCAAGGAGCATGAGAAAGAATGCGATAATATACATCTCTGTTTTTGCAGCCTGAGGCATACCGTCATATATTCCGAACAGGTTCATCTGACCGGTAACCACGAGCTGGATAAAAAATCCCGCATATAAAATAAGGGATCCGAGACTTACATAGTGGGTGAGAAGGAACGGAATGAAAAAGTATGCAAGTCCCGGGAAAAAGAAAGATCCGTGAAAAGCGAGTATCATTCCTCCGGTGGCCGCGATACCCTTTCCTCCTTTGAAATGCATATAGAAAGGAAAATCATGAGCCAGAACGCATCCCGCTCCGCCATAGATTATGAGCAGAAATCTGATATCGGGATAAGCCTGCGCAAAAGTGAATCTTATTATGAGAACGGTGATGATGGCTTTGAGCATATCGCCGGCAAAAACAATGAGTCCGGCCTTGGTGCCGAGAACCCTGAGCGCATTGGTGGTACCCGAATTACCGCTTCCGTAATTCCTGATATCAACACCTTTGCATTTACCGACTATATATGCCGTCTGGATCAGTCCGAGTGCATATCCGATGAGAAAGCACCATAAACGAGCCATATCATTCACCTTTTCTTTCCCTGACAATGAATTTGAGAGGCGTGCCCTTAAATCCGAAATTCTCACGTACCTGGTTTTCTATGTACCTGATGTATGAGAAATGTGCCAGTTCCTTGTCATTCACAAAAATAACGAACGTGGGAGGCCTGCTCGAGACCTGGGTAATGTAATACAGCTTGAGGAACTTACCCTTGTCATTGGGAGGCTGCTGCATTGCCACAGCTTCCGCAAGTATCTCGTTCAGTGCACCGGTTCCGACTCTCTTGTCCTGGCTCTCCCTTACCATATCGATGGTCTCAAAGAGCTTGCCGAGTCTCTGGCCGGTTAGTGCGGAAATGAATATTATCTCCGCATAAGGCATGAATGAAAGTATATTCCTGACGTTCTCGGTAAATTTGTAGATCGTCTTGTCGTCCTTATTGACCGCATCCCATTTATTTACGGCAATGATCACGGCTTTTCCGCGGTCATGGGCGATACCGGCTATCTTGGCATCCTGCTCCGTAACTCCCTCTGTCGCATCGATGACAAGAACTGCGATGTCAGCTCTTTCAACGGCGCTGACGGTCCTGACTATCATATAGTGCTCAAGATCATCCTTGATCTTGTTTTTCCTTCGAAGTCCGGCGGTATCGATAAAGATATATTCCTTATCACCGTATGAGACTCTTGTATCAACGGCATCACGTGTTGTGCCAGCGATGTCGGAGACAATAAGCCTGTTCTCACCCAGAAGCTTATTGATGAGGGATGATTTGCCGGTATTGGGCTTACCTATTACTGCAACCTTGGGGGTATCCTCATCCTCTGCCGCTTCGGTATCTTCGTCGAAATAACTTACTACCTTATCGAGAAGCTCACCGAATCCGAGCATATTGGTCGCGGAAATGGGATATGGCTCTCCGATACCAAGATTATAGAACTCATATACATCAGACTGCTGCTTCTCAAAAGAATCAACCTTGTTGACAACAAGGATAACGGGCTTTCTTGATTTGCGGAGCATTGAGCATACGCCCGAATCGGCATCCTGAAGTCCCGTTTTCGCATCTGTCACAAAAAGAATGACATCAGCGGTATCAATGGCGATCTGAGCCTGGTCCCTCATGGATGATAAAAGAAGATCCTTGGACTCGGGCTCGATTCCGCCTGTATCTATCAGAGTAAAATTGTAATTAAGCCATGAAACGTCGGCATAGATCCTGTCCCTGGTGATTCCGGGGGTATCCTTTACTATGGATATCCTTTCTCCCGCAAGGGCATTGAAAAGCGTCGATTTTCCGACATTGGGTCTTCCGACGACGGCTACTATCGGTCTGTAACTCATACTAAAAAAATACCTGTTTAAACACAAAAATATCAGCTGATCCCCACACAGGAATCAACAAAGTCGTAACCATTAGATTTTATCGTATATACGCGTACTTGTAAAGCATCCGAGACCTGTGAAACCGTGTAATCATCAAGGAAAACGTCGGTTCCGGCACGAACTACGGACTCGGGTAGCCGAACCTCCGTTCCCAGTTCCTTACCCTTCAATTGGGCTATAATATCCTGACCTGTAAGAAGTCCCGAAACAGTGATCCTCTCACCGAAGAAATCATTCCTTACAGGGAACACATCGAGCCTCATTCCCGGAACCTTTGCTTCGAGTTTTTCAGCGGTAGCTTTGATGATCGGATACGCGAGCATACCTGTTACAAGTGTGATATGTCTGTTCGGGTCACATGATGCAAAGCTACCGTCCCGGGTTCTCTTTTCGATCTGTTCATCAGTCTCATCAATGAACGAACGCATCATTCCAACGCCGTTTTCTATCTGCAGATAACCGTCATAACGCTCCGCTTCCGGAAGTTCCATTTCCGCGGTCAGATACCATTCGTCGCTCGCATGAACAAAATGGATACCGTGCTTTTCAAAAGCCAGTTTCTGGTACTTCTCGATGATTCCGATGACCTCGATACTGTCTTCTTTTTCAAAGGGTTCCAGATGAAACAGCCCGTCACGGTACTTGGAAAGACCGACAGGAACAACGGAAAGACTCCTGAAGGACGGAATGAATTTCATAAGCTCGGAGATCGAATATTCCAGTTCCTTTCCGTCATTAATCCCCTTACAGAGAACAATCTGGCCGTTCATCTCTATTCCTGCCTCTGCAAGAACATTAAGCTTTGAGAGCGATGAGCCCGCAAAACGGTTACCCAGCATCTTGCATCTGAGTTCGGGATTCATGGTATGGATCGATACATTGACGGGGGAAAGATTATATCTGACGATCCTGCTCAGATCCTTTTCGGACAGATTGGTCAGGGTTATATAGTTACCCTGAAGGAAAGAAAGTCTCGAATCATCATCCTTGAAATAAAGAGTGTCCCTCATTCCGGGAGGCATCTGGTCTATGAAACAGAAAATGCAGTTGTTTGAGCATCTCCTGTAAGTGTCCATAAGTCCGTTTTCGAACACTATACCGAGATCCTCGTTCTCACCCTTTTCTATGTCATATTCCCACTCCTCCCCGTCACGCAAGACGGTAAGAATGAGATTGTCGGACATGGTAAAGAACTGATAATCGAAGATATCCTCTATCTCCTGATCATCTATCCTGATTACAATATCGCCGGGCAAAATGCCCAGCGAATCTGCAATCGAACCTTTATTAATGCTTTTTATGACATGGCTTTTACTCAAGTGAAACTCCGGATCAGATCTCTACGTTCAGTCGTGCATTGTAGTTTTCGAGAACCGCATGCATCTTCTGGGTATTATCCATAACATTGGACATGGATGAATCATGGTTCATGAAATCAATGATGGATGCGATGAACTTGCACATATCGGCCTCGATGAAATAAGGTCTGTCATAGATCTCGGGAGGCAGATAGGTAAGGTTTGTGGTGATGACCCTGTCGAAATATCCCTTCTCATATGCCTTATCGAAATTATCGAGTCCCTCGGTGAAAAGACCGAAAGTGGTACATATGAATACACGTCTTGCATTCATCTCCTTGAGCTGCCTTGCGGTATCGACCATCGAACCTCCAGAGGAGATCATGTCGTCAATGATAACGACATCCTTGCTGTCAATATTGTCTCCGAGGAATTCATGGGCAACTATCGGATTCTTACCGTTAACGATCCTGGAATAATCACGTCTCTTGTAGAACGTACCGGTATTGAGTCCGAGAACGTTTGCAAAATAGATAGCTCTTTCAAGAGCACCTTCATCGGGTGCGATGACGACCATATGATCTTCATCAACTATAAGGTCATCTTCATTGGTAAGAAGTGCCTTGATGAACTGGTAAGGGGGCATAAAATTATCGAAACCGATAAGAGGGATCGAGTTCTGAACCCTGGGATCGTGTGCATCGAAGGTGATGAAATTGGCCATGCCCATATCACTGAGTTCTTTAAGCATGTAAGCACAGTCCATAGATTCGCGTCCGTGTCTTCTGTGCTGTCTTCCCTCATAGAGGAAAGGCATAATGACATTGATACGGTATGCTTTACCATCGATAGCAGCTATGATCCTCTTGAGGTCCTGATAGATGTCATCGGGAGACATATGGTTATCGAAGCCGTTCATCTTGTAGGTGAGCGAATGATTGGTGACATCTACGAGAATAAATAAGTCCTTACCTCTCGTGGACTGCTGGATATGGCATTTTCCCTCTCCGCTTCCGAATCTGGGAATGGAAAAGGGGACCCTGTAATCATCCATCTGATATCCCTGGAATGCGGGGTCGTTTTTGACCAGATCGTTATGGATATCCTTACGGAATGAGGCAAGATACGAATTCACGCGGTCGCCCTTCATTCCGAAAGAAGGATGCACCAATAATCCGAGCTGTCCTACGGGCATTGAGTTTTCAAGTTCAAGTACATTAGGCATATTCTGATTCCTATCCATTAACTGTTTTTCGTTACAGATTATAACACGTTTTCATCGAGATCAGAGCTGAATTCGGGTATTGAAATACTCGTTACGAACATATCACCGTCGACAATAACCTTGAAGGTTCCGCCCTGTGCCTCGGTCAGGCTCTTGGCTATGAACAGACCGAGTCCGCTGCCTTCTCCCGTCCTGCTCTCATCTCCCCTTATAAATCTCTCCGTAAGCTCGTCACCCTGGAATCTGGGTCTTACGGCTGAAACGTTCTTTATTTTGATATATGCTATGCCTTCGGAAGCGGTGTAATCTACATATACCCTTGTTCCGCTCATGGCATATTTACAGATATTCTCAAAAAGATTATCGAATATCCTCCAGGTACATCCGGGATCGGTATAGATAAATGCCCTGGGGAAATCATTGGTTACAAGCTCGAGCTTCGAGTTCTTAAATCTTCCCTCGTATTCTCCGAGCGCCTGGTTCAAAAGCTCCGTAAGATCCGTCTTTTCCCTGTTGAGCTCGACCTGACCGGATGAAAGCTTGGACGCTTCGAGAAGGTCCTCGAGCAATTTTTTGAGCTTGATCGACTTTTCACCGATTATGGACAGGTATTCCTTCTTTTTATCCTCGGTAAGGTTATCCCTCTTAAGAAGGTCGGAATAATTGATGATCGAAGTAAGAGGTGTCTTAAGGTCATGCGAGACATTGGTGATCAGCTCCGACCTGAGCTGCTCCTCCATAAGTGATGATTCCACAGCCGTCTTGATACCGTCACCGATATTATTGATGCTCTCCGCAAGATTCTTATTCTCATAGCGAAGGTTCGATACATCGATCTTGTAATCAACCTCGCCTGCTCTTATCTTCGCTATTCCGTCAAGCAGCTCCTTCTTTTCCGCGGTCACGAGGAAAAGCGTAATGCCTACAAAGATATCGAACAGAATGAGCACGGAGAAAACTATCGCCGAGATCGCAACATTATCGAGATTAAGCATACCGTATACCGCGCCGCCCACGTTCACGACAAGGAAAGCGGCATACGGAATAAGGATGAACCATGACGATGCGGAACCACCCGAATAAATAAGAGCGAACCAGTCGAAGAACATTTTGATCCTCTTGAGGAATGAATACTCAAAGAGAACACCGGCCCTTATCCTTCTGACAAAAGAGAAAACAATGAATGCACCGGTAAGCGAGAGCAGGAATCCAAACATACCAAAAACAAGATATGAGGAAATTCCCGCATTTTTGAAAGGTCCTCCGTTTTCAAAGGTGACCCTGCAGTAATTTACATTTATAAGCTGCTTCAGGTAGTCGAAATAAAATCTGGCGATGTAAAATGCGACCACCGAAAAAGCAATCATGACCTCGATCCAGATCTTATCCTGCGGAAATACCCTGAATTCCTCTCCTTCATCCGTATATTCAACGCCGGTGATGAAGAGCAGGTATACGAAAAGTGAAAGATAGATGAAAGTAAGGAATGCAATGACAATGGTAAAAAATCCGGAGATCTGTTTTACGGAATCATATCTGTAGAGCAGATCGTAATATATATCGTTTGCCCTTGAAGTTGTATCATCGATATACATCCAGACATGGGTATTGTCGGGATATACATCGGGATAGATCATAATGGCATCGGTTATGACATTCTCTCCGATATCGGAAAGAGTCGAATACTCGAGATCGTCGTAATAACAGATGATGTAATGAAGATGGCTGGAGTAAATGTCTGCCAGTGAAGAATCATCGTATTTTTTGGAATCGGGATAATTCGTATATACCCTTGTGTTACCGTCGTTATCCTTGGTCCTTATTGTATAAACAAGATTTGAATCACTGTTTTCGTACAGCTTCTCTCCTTCCCTGTAAACATCATATGCGGAGGAAAAGAGTGAAGAAGTGACCTTCAGCTCATCTATTGCGGTAAAGTATCCGTCCCAGTTTCTGATGGCTTCCTTATAGCTCAAAAATGAAGTAAAGCCTTCATCATCGACGATGGGCTCTTTGAAGGTAACATAGATCATTCCGTCTTCCCAGCTGGAAAGGGACACAAGTTCGGGATATTCCCTTACACAGTACTGGGCAACAAGATTTATAAGATCGGAAGGAGAGGTATTCCGGATGGCTCTGACAACATTTTCATCGACATCCGGCTCTTCCTCTTCCGTGATATTGGTCGTGTATTTTTCGGAAAACTTATATCTGTTAAGAGTCTCAAAACCTATGAAATACAGATTTCCGTAAGGATCGAGTGCGAAGTTTTCGGAATAGAGGGGATCACCGAAATAATAAACAAAATCCTGGACGGTAAGGCTTCTTTCCGAATATTCGATTCCTCTTCTTCCGAGATTGATAAGGTCGGAAAGATACAGCTTGATGCTGACCTTATATGTTCCGTGATAATAATCGGAAACATCCACCAGCCTGTTATCCTTGATGCCGTTCTGGGCACCGAGTATCTCCTTGGCTGCCGTATACTTCATGATATCGGAGGCCTGGTGTGCAAACACATCGGTAATGATACGGTCTATCTCTTCGGTTTCCTGTGAGGGGAATGGATTGAGGGCATACCTTGAATCTCCTCCGAGATAGCTTACAGATATATAACTGCAGAAGAATATATCAGCCAGAAAGAGTACGGAAATAAATGCACATAAGTGCATTCCGAGATGGAACATTAATTTTTTGGTTCTGGTCTTCTTCATAGATCTTCTATCTTATATCCGACTCCCCAGACGACTTTAAGGAACTGGGGCTGTCCGGGATCTATCTCGATCTTCTCCCTGATATGTCTTATATGCACCGCAACCGTATTGTCGGTCGCAATGGGAGCTTCGTTCCAGATCGATTCATAGATCTTATCCGTTGAAAATACGGTTCCCTTGTTCTTCAAAAGAAGGAGAAGGATATTGTATTCGATGGGGGTAAGCTTAACGGGCTGCGAATCAACCGTAACGGTTTTGGTCTCATCATTGATGCTGAGTGCACCGCAATTATAGATATGGTTGTTACCTTCGTTGATGCTGCCGAGAAGCGTATATCTCCTGAGATTGGATCTTACTCTTGCGGTAAGTTCCGCGGGAGAAAAAGGCTTGGTGATATAATCATCCGCACCGGCGTTGAGTCCGGTGACCTTATCATTCTCCTCCGATTTTGCGGACAGGAAAATAATGGGAAGCGTGCTGGTTTCCCTGATCTTTTCCGCAACCTCTATACCGTTCATCACGGGCATCATGATATCGAGGATCACAAGCTGTATGTCCTCTTTTCCGAGAATATCAAGTGCATCGGCACCGTTATATGCTTTGTATATAATGTGTCCGTCATCCTTGAGATATACTTCGATCGCCTCGACTATATCTTTATCATCATCACAAACAAGAATATTTGCCATAGTCACCCCACGTAGTAAAATGCGTTTTCTATATGTTTTATTTCATCGCCGATAATACCAATACAGTCATATCTGATCTGATGATTAAGGTATTCACGGTGTGAGTTCAGATAATATGCGGAAGCCCTGCTGATCCTGCGCTGTTTTTCAGGTGTCACGGCCTCCAGGGGATATCCGCGCTTTGCACTCTTCCTGTATTTTACTTCCGTAAAAACAAGTTTTCCGTCCGGAGAAACTGATATGATATCGATCTCCCCGAATTTATTGAGTTCGTTCCTCGCGATTATCCGATGTCCTTTCTTTTTGAGATATTCAATTGCAATGGTCTCGTGAAAAGATCCTTTTTTCCGGTTGTCCGTCACTTAAGCTTACTCTTGATCTTATCCATTGAATCGACGAAGATCAGGATCTCTGCGACAACCTCATACAGCTCGGGAGGTATCAGATCCCCGATCTCAAGTTTCGAGAGCGTGTTCGCAAGTTTATCGTCTTCATGAATTGGAACATCGCTTTCCTTGGCCTTTTCGATTATCTTGTCGGCCAGGGCACCTTTACCGGATGCAATGACCCTGGGAGCCTCATCGCCCGGATCGTATTCGAGGGCGACCGCTGTTTTTATCTTCTTCTTTTCTTCAGCCATCATGCCCTCACATCGAACGATCTCATTCCCGCCCGGAAAGATCCTCCCATACCGCCCGCATGTAAAAGAAGGAGGTTTACACCGCCGTCTGCAAGTGCTTCTTCTTCGGGTGATTCTTCCTTTCCCTTAAGGGACATCCTGCAGGAAAGATCGTATCCTCTTTTATTGAGTCTCTCATTGAGGATGTGAATATTCTCCTCAAGGAAAGACAGTATCTCATCATCAGCGACCGTGAAATTGGTCTGCACCTTGCCGCCGGACTTTATATCCATTGCAACATAAACATCGACCGGTCCCAAATGGTCCATATCGAGATGCATGAATGCCGTAACGGTCGAATCATCCGATGTCATATTTTTTCTGTTCGAATAAACATACAGGTCGCCGTGTGCATTGTCACCGCCCGAAAGTTTGAGCGGAAGCTGGATATAAGCATACATCTGGTTTATCTGGTTAAGGAAATCCAGATTGGAACTCATATTGTCGGCCGCCTGGAATGCGGGAGTATTCTGTGCATTAACACCTGTCAGTCCATCTTTTAAAATATTGATCTGGTCGCCGAGTCTCCTATATAATGCTTCAACCTTTTCCTTGTCCGCTACTTCTGAAGGCGATATACTCCACTGATCTCTTAGGACATCGAATATAAGATTCCTTACAGATTTTGAAGAAACCAGGTCTCTGAGTCCGTCGGTATTACCCTCCGCCAGAGCCTTTGCCTGGAATGCGGAGATATCCTTAAGAAAATTCTGAAGATCCGCAGGTTTATATTCCGCTTCTCCGGTGATCTGCCTGAAGACTTCTACGGCACGGCTGAAATCCTCTGTGATTGAAGAAGGCTGTGATCCCGTGTCTGAAAGCGCAGTTCCGGATACCGAAGATTCGGAATTCTGCGGGACGGGCATATTGTCCTTACTTTCACTCTGACCTGACTGCATCGCTTTTAACAGTTCGAGTGCCTTTGATGCGGGATCCTGAACATCACCGCTTACGTTTGCAGCCGCATCACCGGATGCTTTCTCTGCCGCATCGGAAACGGCACCTTCCCTGACGGATACATCCGCCTGCGCGATTAGTTTTTCATCTGCTGATACTGCATCACCCTGTACGGTTCCGTTTTCGGCGTTAACGGCTTCCGACTGTGCTACGGCATTTACCTCAGTACTCTGAAGTGCGTTTTCAGCGGTCAGCGGATCTCCTGTTTCAGACATATATGATGTGACCGATTCAATAAGGGATGACATCACCTTTGATGCTCCGGCGGTATCTCCTCCCGAAACGAGATCCATAAGAGCCTGATCAGTCTTTTCGGCAATTGTCTGCATTCCCTGATCTATCTGATAGGAAAGGTTCTTATAGCTTTCGATATTCGAAAGATTTGCTTCATTTATCTGAAGACCGAGCTTTGCCAGGTCCACCGCATCACTTATTTTGGCACCGGGATTGTTCAGTATGCTCTCATACATTCCCGCAAGAGACTGTCTGTCTATGGAAAGTCCCGCCTTCATCATCTCCGTTGTCATAGCAACCGATGTATCGTTTACGGGAAGCGAAGCCTGGTCGAGTGCTTTGAGGACACTGATATCTGCGGATGTGTTTGTAAGAAGCGGTGATATCTTTATGGAATTACCCGAATTCCTTATCTCGAATGAAACCGTCTGTCCTTCGGATATATTCATATCCGATGATAGCTTTGCATTAACGAGATTGCCGTTTGAAAGCCTGAGTGTGACATTCTCTCCGGATGTATTGACCACCTTGGCGGAGAATGTATCCCCGTTCTTCATTTTGGCCAGAGTCGCAGCACCTTCCCCCGAAACATCGGAGGCAGGCTTATCAGGTACATTCTTTATCGGATTTAGAAAGATATCACTTATCGCACTCATACATAATCATGGATAAAGCTTCTTCTGTGGATGGGTGTGGGCCCGTATTTTTTCAGTGCGGCGATATGCTCCGCGGTTCCGTATCCGACATTCTTGGCAAAGCCGTATTCGGGATACTGTTTGTCATATTCAAGCATCAGGCGGTCCCTTGTAACCTTGGCAAAGATGCTCGCGGCACCTATCGAAATGCTCTTGGCGTCTCCCTTTATTATGGGAACCTGCATTATATCGACACCGGGGATTGTGACCGCATCATTAAGAAGAAGGTCCGGCCCCGGATCCAGCTTTGAGATTGCGATTCTCATGGCTTCATATGTTGCCTGCAGGATATTGATCTCATCGATCCTTGCGGGTTCGACAATTCCGACCGCAGCAGATACCGCTTTTTCCTTTATCTCCTCATAAAGCTTTTCTCTTACTTTTTCGGAGAGTTTCTTGGAATCGTTAATATAGAGGATGTCACAGTCTTTGGGTAATATAACCGCCCCGGCAACTACGGGTCCCGCAAAAGGTCCTCTTCCTACTTCATCGATGCCGCAGATGAACATATGATCGGAATACTGTCTTTCGTAAGCTCCGAGATCGTAGATCCTCTGCTTTTCGGCAAGAAGCTTATCGTACCTCTTCTGTGCACCTTCAAGTGCTTTCTTTACACCTGCCCTTTCATCCCCGGCATACAGACTCATTACAAGGGGAAGGGATTCATCGTTCGTTTCCGCAAGTCTGTTTTTGATATCGGAAATACTTTCCATCATTCGATACCGCCCATCTTGGTTACGGGGAAAAGTCTAAAAACGGCTTTTCCGATAAACTCGTCCTTTTTGATCGGTCCTACATTGGGATACCTGGAATCCATCGAATCGTTCCTGTTATCACCGAGTACGAAATATTCGTCTACGCCGAGTGTTATGGGTTCAACCGCGGTTCCGAGCCTGTCGGCGTGAATTACCTCTTTTCCGTAGTTTTCTTCGAGGACCTCACCGTTTATGAGTATGTCGCCGTTTTCACGGATCTGCACTGTCTCACCGGGCAGTCCGATTATCCTCTTGATAAAGAAAGTATTCTCTGCGTACTTATAAGGAAAAACGACGATATCAAATCTCTCGGGTTCATTGAAGCGGTATGTGAACTTATTGACCCAAACACTTTCCCCGTCATAGAGCGTATCATTCATCGAGCTTCCGTCAACGACCGATCTCTGACCTACGAATTTAAGTACGAATGCGGCCAGCAGAAACACCACGAGAAAATATACGCCTGTGCTGAATGCTTCCTTCAGGAATTTATTGGTTTTAGCTTTACTGCCCATAGCTTATGGCTCCTCCAAAGTCATACGTCCCAGTTTGCCGCTGCGAAGCTCTGCGAGCAGGGTCTCGGCGGCCCTTCTGATGTCGGGATCCGCGCCCTTCAGGATAAGACCGTTTCTTTCCGCGACAGCCTTAAGTACATCCTCGGGTTTTTCATTACACGATATCTCATATTTCGGAACCGTCGCATCGGGATAGATATCCCTGAGCATAAGTATGGTTTCCGAAGCAAGAAGGATCGTATTTAATATCTGATCGTTAATACTGCCTACAGCGGCAAGCTTAAGTCCTACACTCCTGTCCTCGAACTTAGGCCATAGTAATCCGGGAGTATCAAGAAGTTCGATACCTGCGCCGGTCTTTACCCACTGGTTGCTCCTCGTGACACCCGGTTTATTTCCGGTCTTCGCGGGAGCTTTGCCGGTTATCGAATTGATGAGCGTTGATTTACCGACATTGGGAATACCGCACACCATAGCCCTGATCGGGCGTCCGACAATACCTCTTTTGCGGTCGCGTTCTATCTTCTCCGCGCAGACCGTCATTGCAAGCTTTTTGACCTGATCCGAAGCCTTCTTTTCCTTGGCATTGAGAACAAGGCTCTCAATACCCTTCTCTTTAAAATACGAAGTCCACAGCGCGGTCTTCCTTTCATCAGACAGATCTGCCTTATTAAGAACGACCATCCTGAACTTGCCCTTTGCAAGCTCATCTATATCGGGATTTCTGCTTGATAAAGGTATCCTTGAATCAAGAACCTCTATGCAAAGATCCACAAGTTTCAATTCTTCCCTGATAGCCCTGACGGACTTTGTCATATGTCCGGGGTACCAGCCGTAATCATTTCCTGCCATTTAATCCACCAAATGCATCTTGGAATCGCCTTCCGAAAATGCGAGCCACACCTTGCCGAGTATGTACTTGCTCTCCACAGGTCCGATATTAGCGCTTCTCGAATCGTCGGCATCGCTGAGATCGTCACAGAGTACGAAATAATGTCCCTGCTCGAGAGTTATCTCATTGGATGCAAGTCCGGCTTCACCGATCCTTCCTGTAACGACATCGGATGGCGTTCCGTTCACGTAAAGCACGCCGCCTTCGATATAAACCTTGTCTCCGGGCACGGCAACGACCCTTCTCATGTAAAAATGGGTATTTGCATTACCGTTCGGCAAAAAGATCACCACATCACCGGTTTTCGGCTGTGAGAGCTTATATACGAAACGGTTTACAAGAACCTTCTGGTCACTTACAAGGACCGGTTTCATCGAATCACCCGATACGGTTGTGCTCATTCCGAAGAAATAAACCAGTATGAACGCAAAAAGAAGACTGATCAGTATACCTATGACCAGATGCACCGTATCGCGTAAAAATTCCTCGCTGAACCTACGTCTTTTTTTGTAAAAATAATATCCGTCCTGTCTCACTTCAAAAGGCTAAAATTCAAGTTAAATCATGTTTGCATAATCCTTGTAATTATACCATAAATCACAATTTTTCAGAATAAAAAGAGCATAAAAAAAGCCGGTGTATTGACACCGGCTTTTACATTCGAAAACAGATTATTTAACAGCTTCCTTAACCTTGGCAGCCTTACCGACTCTGTCTCTGAGGTAGTTAAGTCTTGCACTGCGTACCTTACCTTTTCTGACGATCTCAACCTTTTCTACGTTGGGAGAGTGAAGGGGCCAGGTCTTCTCAACACCTACGCCGTTTGAGATCTTACGTACGGTGAAGGTCTCACGGTTTGATCCGTTCTGTCTCTTGATAACGGTTCCCTCGAAGATCTGAATTCTGGACTTCTCGCCCTCTACAATGCGGTTATGAACCTTAACGGTATCACCTACATTAAACTCGGGAACTTCGCTCTTAAGCTGTTCGTTTTCAATTTCCTTAATGATGTCTGACATAATATACTCCTTATCTTAGCTCTGTCTATAAGGCACACACCTTATGACAGCTCCTTGGGATGTTCATAATAGCTTAAAGAGCTAACAGCGGACCACCTTTTAACGCAACATTGGTAATTTATCATAAGTTACCATAAAATGCAAGCAGATATTGATGAAATCGGCATTTTTATCCGGGATATGCGCAGACCATCAGTCCACAAGCGATTTTTTGAGCACCCTTGATGAATAAAAGCCCATCTGAAGTGCTTTATTTATGTTTTCGGTATCGGAAGGATCGCGGAACTCATAATATGTCCTTCCTGCAGACAATGCAGAGGCGACTTTTTCTTTTAATTCTTTGCCGAGATCGCCGAAAGGCCTTACACGCTGTGACGAAAGGGGACTCTTTTCGGTAAATGCCAGCAATATCTTCTCATCCAGCTTGCCGTCATACATTGGATCCGGGGCATTTAACAGGATAATGTCCTTAACCTCGTTCAGATGATCGGAGATTGTCTTCCTGACTATCTCTGAATCGTATCCGTCAATGATCGGATTGTTCTTGGTAAAGCAGCCGGCATACATTGTTTTGGTATAGTGGTCCCGGATCAGGTAATACGACACTCCCTCATAAAGGATATCCGTATCATCATAAAGAAGTGCTTCGAGTGCAGGGATATTCTGGATCTTGGCCTGCTTCATCCTTGACATGAGTTCTTCTTTTTTGCGGTAGACAAGATAAAGATCCGGTCTTCCTGCCCTGGTCCTTTCTATGCTCCTTTCAAGTCTCCAGCTTTCGATATCGGCATGATTTCCGGTAGTAAGAACATAAGGAACCGCTTTGTCATGCCAGACCTCGGGTCTCGAATACTGGGGATATTCGAGAAGATCCCTGTAAAATGTCTCTACCTCCGGGGATTCGTCATTTCCGAGAACACCCGGAAGAAGTCTCGATACAGCATCCATAACGGTAAGTGCGGGAAGCTCGCCTCCGGTAAGGATGTAATCACCCGAAGAGATATAATCGGTAACTATCTCTTCAAGAACCCTCTCGTCAACACCTTCATAATGACCGCAGAGGAAAATCAGCTCATCCTCACTTGCCAGTTCCCTCGCCATTCTCTGGTCGAATCTCTTTCCCTGGGGAGAAAGATATATGCATCTGGGTTTCTTTTCGGGAAACGTAGCGGGTATGGGTGCATTCTTTTTACCGGGATCACCCGGAAGCAGACCGACGGCATCAAGATATGCCCTGTAAACGGGTTCTGCCTGAATTACCTGTCCCGCACCTCCGCCGTAAGGATAATCGTCCACCTGGGCGCGTTTATTGTCCGCATAGTCACGGATATTAAAGGTCTCCAATCCAAGAGCCCCTTCCTTAAGCGCACGTCCTATGATACCCGTCTCCATGACCGACCTGATCATTTCGGGAAAAAGTGTGAGAACTTTATAGATCAAGAAGTCCCTCCAGAATATGAATCTTCATTGTGCCTGCTTCAACATCCACATCAAGTATACACTGCTTTATGGCGGGAAGCAGAAAAGTTTTTCCGTCATCGGATGTTATCTCATATACGTCATTTGCACCGGTCTCTATGATATCGGTAAGCTTACCTCTGTAAACACCGGTATCGTCGGTAACCTCGATGCCCAGAAGGTCCGCATAATAATGCTCACCCTCTTCGAGAGGAGGCGCATCCTTTCTCATGACATACAGATCGGTCTGTCTGTACTTTCTGATATCTTCGGGTGTATCGATCCCCCTGAACTTTATTATAACAAGAGGAAGCGCCATGCGGACGGATTCGATCCCGATCTCTTCATACGATCCGTTTTTTTCAAAGTACACATTCTTCAATTTCTTGAAATATGCGGGATCGTCAACATCGGGATAGACCTTGGTCTCTCCCTTGATACCGAAGGGCTGTGTTATTGTACCTACTTTTATATATTCTTTCATACATTTAAAATACGGACCGCAGGAAAGATGCGGTCCGCTATGATTAATCGGTTATTTCAACATCAGCTCTTGCATTTTCCCTTGATGCTGCAGCTTTGACAACGGAACGAAGGGACTTAGCTATCCTGCCCTGTTTTCCGATGACTTTACCCATATCGGAGCTTGCTACATGAAGCTCGATAAGGTAATCTGCTCCATCCTTTTTCTCGGTAACAACTACCTCTTCGGGATGATCTACGAGAGCCTTTGCAATAACTTCCACAAGTTCTTTCATAAGGCCTCCTTGGAAAAAATGCAGGATTATTTAATGATGCCGGCTACCTTGAAAAGCTTTCCTACAACCTCGGTAGGCTGTGCACCGTTAGCGATCCACTTCTTTGCTGCCTCTTCATCGATATTGAAAGTTGAAGGATCGGTTGAAGGATCGTAGGTTCCGATCTCATCGATAAATCTGCCGTTTCTGGGGCTTCTTGAATCTGCAACAATGATGCGATAGAAAGGAGCCTTCTTCTCTCCGATTCTTCTGAGTCTGATCTTAACTGCCATTTTAAAATTCCTCCGTAAATAAATTAATACGATTAGTTTTTATATGAAAACGGAATAATCCGGATTCAATCTGTCTTAAAAAGGAAAGCCTTTCTTTCCGCCGAAACCGCCCATGCCGCCCATTCCGGGGAACATGCCGCGTCCTCGTTTGCCCATACCGCCCATCTGCTTCATCATCTTCTGGCTCTGTTCGAACTGCTTGATGAATCTGTTTACTTCGGCGATATCAAGTCCCGCACCCTTGGCGATCCTGAACTTTCTCCTGGGATTCATGAGCTTGGGATTGCTTCTTTCCTCGGGTGTCATCGAAAGGATGATAGCTTCGGTCTGACGGAGCTTCTTTTCATCGATCGCACCTTCAAGCTCGGATGCATTGATGCCCATGCCGGGAAGCATTGAAAGAATGGATGCGAGTCCGCCCATGTTCTTCATCTGCTTCATGCTCTCAAGGTAATCGTTGAAATCGAACTTACCCTTCTGCATGCGGTTCATCATTCCGCGGCCTTCTTCTTCGGTCGTTGTGACATTTGCCTGCGCCTTTTCAATGAGGCTGAGCACATCACCCATTCCGAGGATCCTGGAGGCCATGCGGTCGGGATAGAACTGCTCGAGGTCTGTGAGCTTTTCTCCCATTCCAACATAGAGGATAGGCTTGCCTGTGACGGCTTTTATCGAAAGTGCGGCACCGCCTCTTGTATCACCGTCAAGCTTGGAAAGGATGACGCCTTCGATACCGATCTCTTCGTCAAAGGTCTTGGCAACATTTACCGCATTCTGACCGGTCATCGCATCGACGACAAGGATGGTCTGGAAAACTCCCACCTTCTCCTTGATCTCTTTAAGCTCGTTCATGAGTTCTTCGTCGATCTGGAGACGTCCGGCAGTATCGAGGATAACTACGTTGTAGTTTTCCTTCTTTGCTTTCTCAAGGGCATTCTCGGCGATCACGGGAGGCTTTACATCCGTACCCATTTCGAATACATCAACACCGACCTTGCTTCCGTTTACCTTCAGCTGTTCGATAGCCGCAGGTCTGTAAAT
>JAFZWW010000027.1 GCA_017617005.1 Lachnospiraceae bacterium | reverse complement strand
TATAACTTGCTATCTATCGTTTTGATCTGTAATCATATTCTTAAGCAAGGCATTTGCCTCTTCCCTGGAATGAAGCATTATGATATCCTTATCCGAATATTTATTAAATAATTCAATTAAGACAGGCTTATCCTCGGTCTCATAATTCTTCACAAGTTTTACCAATTCTTGATCCAGTTTATTATCTGTCCACGGAATATCTCTTCTTTCTTTGCCAACACGATCTCTAATCCCTTGCAAGCATACTTCTACATCATAATCTAAAAAGAAAACAGTATCACACGCAGCAATTCGTTTTTCATAAGTCCTACTGTAATCACCATCTATAATCCAGTTATCATGATTAACAAGATCATCAAGCTTTCTATCAAATTCATCTCTTGAAATATGTGTTCTATCCGGTTTCCACCAGATATTATCCAAATGATAAAGCGGCAATTTCGTTATTTTTTGAAGCTGTACGGCAAAAGTGCTCTTGCCACTGCCAGAGCAGCCGAGAACAATTATCTTTTTCATCCTATCTCCTTGATTATCCTGGAAGTTAAAATGTTAATCGCAGAAATCCTCCAGGTATATATCCTGCATTTTCCGATGTATCTTATATGCCCGGTTCTTCTCATTCTCGAGTCTGCGGATCAACCTCTCAAGCTTTGCATTACTCGTGTGACAGCAATACTACCGTCTCAACATGACTCGAATGCGGGAACATATCAACCGGTGTTGCCTTGATAAGTTCATATCCGCCTTCACGGAAGATCTTCAGGTCTCTTGAAAGTGTTGCGGGATCGCAGCTTACATAGACAACTCGTGAAGGAGCAAGTGTAAGGATCGCATCGATGCAGCTTCTTGCACATCCCTTCCTCGGAGGATCGACAACCACCACATCGGGAGTCCTGCGTTCTCCTTTTCCGGGAAGCATTGTCTGGATGACATCTTCCGCGGCTCCGGTTATGAATTCCGCATTGCGGATTGCATTAAGCTTTGTGTTCTCCTTCGCATCCTTGATCGCTCTGTCGACGATCTCGACTCCGGTAACATGTCCCGCCTTCTTTGAAAGCATGAGTGAGATCGTTCCGATGCCACAGTACAGATCGAGTACTTCCTCTTCACCGGTGAGCTCTGCATAGTCTCTTGCAAGACCGTATAGCTTTTCTGTCTGTACGGGATTGACCTGGTAAAAGGAAAGAGGAGAGATCTTGAAAGTGATCCCCACAAGAGTGTCGGTTATGTATCCTTCGCCGTAGATGGTTCTGTAGGAATCACCGAGGATGACATTGTCCCTTCTTGTATTGGGACATACGGTCACTGACTTTAGATTGTCCTTCATTACATCAGTGAGCAGTTTGATGAGTCCCGCTTCATCGGGGATCTTGCTTCCGTTGATAACGAGATTTACCTGGCATTCCTTTGATGTGAATCCGTGTCTTATCAGAACATGTCTTACAAGTCCCTTGCCTGTTTCTTCGTCATAAGCCTTGACGTGATTCTTGTTCATCCAGGCTATGACCGCATCAAGAAGAGCGGAATTAACCTCGGGCTCTATGAGGCAGTCATCCGTTTCGATGACCGAGTGGGTATGTCCCGCGAAAAAACCCGCGTGGGGCTTTCCGTCCTTTCCCATACGTACGGGGTACTGCGCCTTATTGCGGTATCTGTACGGATCGTCCATACCGACTATATCGCAAAGCTTTTCTGCGATCTCTTCCTCTGAATATCCGCCGAGTCTTATAAGATCATTTTTTACTTTATTGAATTTATAACGGAGTTGTTCTTCATATCTGTAATTCTGAAGAGAGCATCCTCCGCATTTTTCGGACACACCGCACTTAGCCTTGCATCTTCCAGCGGAAGGCTTGATCACTTCCTCTATCCTTGCAAAGCCGTAGCTCCTGGTGACCTTCATCACCTTTGCCCTGATCTCGTCCCCGGGCAATGCGTTTTTAACAAAAAAAATGAATCCCTCACTTTTTCCGATACCGGAGCCGTCGTCCGATATGTCCGTTACAGTCAAAGTGATCTCATCATTTTTCTTAAATAATCTTTCACTCATATTCTTATAAATTCGGAGGACATCGCCGCCTGCAACATCCTCCGATACCAACCCGTATTTACATTATCGTCGATCTGACATTTGCATCATTTAAGAACTTCTTGGTTCCGAGCCACTGACCTTTTTTGTCGGCTGAGTTTTCAAAAAGCTCCGTGAATATCTCTATCTTGGAATCCATCTCATCCGCAAGGTTGAGTGCCATTGCCTCGACAAGTGCCGGAAGCTTGGGGGATCCGAATTCGTACTTTCCGTGATGGGCAAGTATGCAGTGCTGAAGCTGTGACAGATGCGTGTGAGGGAATCCCTCGATCTGCGAAGCAGCTATCGCGACCATCTCCGATCCCATGACTATATGTCCGAGGAGCTGGCCATCGTCCGAATAATCATTCTCGGGGAAAGCGGTGAACTCTTTTGTCTTGGCAATATCATGGCAGAGCGCCGCAGTGATGAGAAGATCCCTGTTGAGTACCTCGTACTTGCCGCTGATATAATCACATACGCCCGCAACTCCGAGAGTATGCTGAATGAGACCACCGACGAATCCGTGATGAACGGTCTTGGCTGCAGAGCATGTACGGAATTTCCTGGACAGATCTTCGTCTTCGACAAAAAGCTTTTTAAGAAGCGCGTTGTAATGGGGATCCTTTACGCTGTCGATGAATCCGAGAAGTTCTTTATACATCTCTTCGTTATCCCTGGGGCTTACGGGAAGATACTCAGCCGGGTCGTACTCTCCCTCCCTTGCGACACGTACACGCTTGATATTGAGCTGCTTTGCATTATTCCAGACATTTACATCGGCATTTACTTCAACATAATCATGCTTGCTGAAATCATCAATGCCCGCATCTCCGGGTTCCCAGATCTTGCCGTCTATGGTTCCGGTCCTGTCCATGAGCTGTACATTAAGATATTCCTTGCCGTTCTTGGTCACGGCAGAAGATACACCCTTGCACAGGTATATCTCTCTTATATGATCGCTTTCATTGATCTCAGCTATATGCTTCATATGATTCCTTTCAGTTATCTTCGAATATTATACCCGAAGAACGTGCAGTCATAATATACTCGAGCTCGACATACTGCTGCTGTGAACGTCTCATGACCGCAGCCGTCACCTTGTCTCCGACCTCATAGGTCTGAAGCACATTGACGTAATCGGTGTAACTCGTGATCGGGGTGTCACCGAGCCTTACGATGACATCACCGGTTCTTATTCCGGCGAGCATTGCGGGTGAATCCATCTCGGTCCTGAGTACGTATGCTCCGTAGGGCACACCGAGCTGGGAATTTGCTTCGTTGGTAACGTAGGTTCCGATAACTCCGAGATAAATGCCGGGCTTTCCGCTCGCCATATTACCGATCCTGTTCTTGAGCTCACTTATTCCGTATGCCCAGAGCAGACCGTCGACATCGCTCTTTTTCTGATCGGGTGCAATGATACCGATAACCTGTCCGTTGTAGTTGAAAAGAAAACCTCCGGCGTTTTCCGCACCTGCAATATTGGTCTGGATCATTGTATCAGCGGTATCGGGATACTCAAGGGTGCTCCTTGATGCGCTTATCACTCCGTATCCGATCGATCCGACGCTTCCCATGGGGCTTCCGAGTGCACACACGGGTGTTCCGACCGAGGCGTAGGTGCTTCCCAGGGTAGCCAGAGGGATATTGGATGCAAGATCGCTGCTCAGATCCGCGATCCTTACGGAGATCATCACAAGACCGGTTGCTTCATCAGTTGCCTTGATCTTGCCTTCGGCAACATATCCGGTGCTGAACTGGATGGCAAGTGACTGTGCCCCGACAAGGGGTGCCTTATCGGCTATGATGTAAAGATCCACATGGTCCTCAGCCACGATCAGGCCCGATGCCTGTTTGCTGTGCTGTTCGGTGGTTCCGATCCAGTCGGTATCGGAGGTGATCGCCGAAATGGTGACTATGGACTTGTTCATTTCCCTTACATATGCGGCCATCGACTGGTACATCTGCCTGTAATCGGTAACGTCCAGTGTCAGCTGGGAAAAGAGAACCTGTATCTGCTCGTTGGTAAGAGGAAGCGATGCCACAGCTGCGGAATTGTCGCCTTCCCTTCCGAGGATTGCTTCCTGCTCGATATAATCCTGGAGAACTTCCTGGGCGGTCACATCGTCGCCCGTATCGATGAAATGTACGGCATCCCTTCCCTGACCCTGGTCACTCCTGGAGATCCACTTGCTTAAGACAGGCTCCAGTATCCAGATGGTCACGGATGCGATGATTCCGAAAACGATGGCAAGAAGAGCCGTCATGAGTGTTCTTCTGAGAAGACGGTATTTGTTGATCGGTCTTCTTTTGATCTGCTCGGATATGATGCTCCTGTTAAATGCCCCGTTTTTTTCGGATTCTATTATTTTTTCATCCTTGTTTTTGTTATTCTCCATGGTTATTTCAGTATATCCGTACCCATAAAAAAAGTAAAGAAATAAGGGGTCCGCTGTGATATACTAAAAAAAGCCATGAATACTAAGGTTTTACGCACACTTGAATATGATCGGATCATTTCTCTTTTAATTGAAGAAACGGATTCAAAACCCGGAAAAGAACGTGTTTCGGCCCTTGTCCCGATATGTGACCTGAAAGAGATAGAAACGAGGCAGGCGCAGACCGCCGATGCACTCTCAAGAGTCATCAAAAGCGGAAGTACTTCCTTTGGCGGAAACCACGATCTCAGATACATCGTAAAAACACTGGAAACGGGAGCGAGCCTTTCGGCAACAGACCTTCTGCAGATCGCTTCCCAGCTGGAAAATGCCGGAAGACTCGTAAAATACGGAGAATCATCGGGAGGAGGCATATCCTCAGCCCTTAACCCCGCAAATACCGGAATAAAGCATTCCGTTGATTCCGAAAAGGGAGCATCAAGCGAAAGAGATTCCGATGAAGCGTTCACCGATTCGCTCTCGGATCTTTTTTCCATGCTGTCACCCCTGCAGCCCCTGTCGGAGGAGATACGCAGATGCATCCTTTCCGAGGAAGAGATAGCTGACGATGCCTCCCCGGAGCTTAAAAAGATCCGCAGGCAGATCGGACTTTCCGCCGAAAAGATCCACTCTACCCTTACCCAGATGATAAACGGTTCCTGCCGCACTTATCTGCAGGAAGCCGTTATTACCATGCGAGACGGCAGATACTGTATCCCCGTCAAATCCGAATATAAGGGCCAGGTCCCCGGAATGATCCATGACCAGTCCTCGACCGGCTCCACATATTTCATCGAACCCGCCTCGGTTGTCAATCTCAATAACGACATCAAGACACTGATGAGGCAGGAACAGGAAGAGATCGAGAAGATCCTTGCGGACCTTTCCGCAAAATGCGGACTCCATACCGAAGAGATCAGGGTAAACCAGGAGACCGAGACCGAACTCGACTGTATATTCGCAAGGGGAAAGCTGGCTCTCAAGATGGATGCCACCCGCCCCGCATACAACAGGAAGCACTATCTGGTACTCAAACAGGCAAGACATCCCCTTATAGACAGAAAAAAGGTTGTCCCGACCGACATAAACCTCGGCAGGGATTTTGACCAGCTTGTCATAACGGGACCCAATACCGGCGGAAAGACCGTATCTCTCAAAACGGTCGGTCTGCTCTGCCTCATGGGACAATCCGGACTCCATATCCCGGCAAAGTCCCATTCGGAACTGTGCATTTTTAACGATATCTTCGCAGATATCGGCGACGAACAGAGCATAGAGCAGTCCCTGTCCACCTTCTCGTCCCATATGGTGAACATCGTCGAGATACTTAAAAAAGCCGACAGACACTCGCTCTGTCTTTTTGATGAGCTCGGCGCGGGCACGGATCCTTCCGAAGGTGCCGCCCTTGCCGTTTCCATCCTTGAGCACATGCATAATCTCGGCATCAGGACCATGGCCACAACCCATTATTCCGAGATCAAGATCTTTGCCCTGAGGACGGAAGGGGTCGAAAACGCATGCTGTGAATTCAATGTCGAGACCCTGAGCCCCACCTACAGGCTCCTTATCGGAGTCCCCGGAAAGAGTAACGCTTTTGCGATTTCCTCCAAGCTGGGACTTCCGGGTGATATAATAGAAGAAGCCAAAAAACACCTCGATTCGGATGCGGAGTCATTTGAGGATATCATCCAGAACCTCCAGCAGTCCCGTATCGAATCGGAAAATGAGCGAAAAGAGATCGCCGAGTACAAGGAAAAAATACGTACTCTCCAGGATCAGCTCCACAATAAGAATGTCAGGATCGACGAGCAAAAGGCGAATATCCTGAGACGTGCGAACGATGAAGCCTCCAGGATCCTCGAGGAAGCCAAGGAGATCGCGGACAAAACGATCCGTGACATGCAGAAAGCCGGTATCACGTCCGGTATGGCAGATCTCGAAAAAGAGCGTACCGCTCTCAGGGAAAAGATCAATTCCCTTGCGGAAAAAGAAGAAGCATCCAAAAAGGCTTCTTCCAAAAAGCAGCCTTCGGCAGATCCTTCAAAGCTTACAAAGGGCGTTCATGTGCTCATCACTTCTCTCGGCATGAAGGGTATCGTTCAGACAGAGCCCGATTCCAAGGGTGAGCTTTTCGTAATGTGCGGTTCCATGCGTATGCAGGTCAAGACCGCCGACCTTAAGATAGACTATAATGCCGTTCCGGAAGAAAAAGCCTCCGGAACATATACAGGTTCAATAAAGATGGACAAGTCCATGTATGTTTCCGCTGAGATCAACCTTCTCGGTATGACCACCGACGAAGCGCTTGCGGCCGTCTCGAAATATCTCGATGACGCATATGTGGCACATATCTCCCCGGTTAGGATCGTGCACGGAAAAGGTACCGGGGCCCTGAGGAAGGCAGTCCATTCCTATCTCAGAAAACAGAAGAATATCGAAGAATTCCGACTCGGCGAATACGGTGAGGGTGACGCCGGAGTCACGATCGTAAAGTTTAAATAAGAGGGAGAATACTATGGTAGACAAGCAGAAAATACTTATAGTAGACGATGACAACAATATAGCGGAGCTTATTTCGCTGTATCTTGTCAAAGAATGCTATGACACGCTCATCGTCAACGACGGTGAATCGGCACTTGAGAAGATCCCCGTGTTCAGGCCGGATCTTATGCTCCTCGACATCATGCTCCCGGGCATTGACGGATACGAGGTATGCAGACAGGTCCGTGCGACCAGCGATCTTCCCATTATCATGCTCTCCGCAAAAGGAGAAACCTTTGACAAGGTCCTCGGTCTTCAGCTCGGAGCGGACGATTATATCGAAAAGCCCTTCGATTCCAAGGAAATGGTCGCAAGAGTCAAGGCAGTTCTCAGAAGGACGGTTACCAGGACCGCACCCGTTCCCGAGGTTTCCGGCGACGGCATCGATGCGGTATCATATCCCGACCTTCTCATCAATCTGACCAACTATTCAGTCACATACAAGGGACGCACGATCGATATGCCTCCCAAGGAACTCGAACTATTATATTTCCTCGCTTCATCGCCCAACAGGGTATTTACCAGGGAGCAGCTCCTCGACAGGATCTGGGGCTACGAATATTCGGGTGATACCAGGACCGTTGATGTGCATATCAAGAGGATCCGTGAGAAGATCGGCGACAATGACAGCTGGCGCATCTCCACGATCTGGGGTAAAGGTTATAAATTCGAGACCTTATGAAGCACACTCTCTACCTGAAGTTCATATTGGGATATGTCATTTTCGGTCTGTTTTCTTTTCTGACCGTTACTCTTTTTGTCCCAAAGATCACCAGGGATTATCTTATCTCCCAGAAAGCGCAGGATCTGTATTCCGAAGCATCCCTGATCGCAGATACGTATGCGCAGGGTCTTTATTCTTCGCCGACTTCGCTGGAAACGGTGACACTTCAGCTTGATGCACTCAGTGTATTCATGAATTCCGACATCAGGATTATCTCACCAGGCGGTGTGGTTCTCCTCGATACGGCTCATCCCGATCAGGGTCCCGAACCCTCGGTCATTTCCGATTTCGATCCCTCCATAGGCGGAGGTTCATATTATCTGACGGGGGACTTCTTCGGATCTTTTGACGAAGAGGTTCTCTCTGTCATCTGTCCCATCACTTCCGATTATCTTACAAAAGGATATGTGACCATGCATTATTCCCTTGAAGGGATTGAAGCGCAGGTCAATTCCTTTCTGGGCATCTCTTACATTACGCTTGTGATAATGTTCCTGCTCTCCCTGATCATTCTTTTCTTCTTTACAAGGATCGTTTATGTTCCTCTCCGCAAGATCACGAACGGCGCGGAGAAGTATGCGGAGGGCAATTACCACTATGAAGTAAATGTCGAAAGCCGCGATGAGATGGGATATCTTGCCGCAGCCCTCAATTATATGTCGGGCAAGATCGCGGATGCGGAGGATGACCAGAAGAAGTTCATTGCAAACGTATCCCACGATTTCCGCTCTCCCCTTACTTCGATAAAGGGTTATCTCGAGGCAATGATAGACGGTACCATCCCTCCCGAGATGCATGAGAAATACCTTGGGATAGTGCTGAACGAAACCGACCGTCTTACCAAGCTCACCAACGGTCTTCTTACCCTCAACAATCTGAACACCAAGGGAATGCATCTCGAGCTTTCGGATTTCGATATCAACGAAGTCGTAAGAAAGGTCGCCGAAACCTTCGAGGGAACCTGCAGGAAGAAGTCCATTGCGATAGAGCTTGTGCTCATGGGTGACGAACTCTTCGTTCACGCCGACAAGGGCAGGATCGAACAGATAGTTTACAACCTCACGGACAATGCGGTTAAGTTCTCACATCACGATTCGGTCATCAAGATCGAGACCGCGGAAAAGAAGAATAAGATATATGTTTCCGTTAAGGATACGGGCGTTGGTATCCCTCCCGAGGATATAAAGCTTATCTTCAACAGATTCTATAAATCGGATTCTTCGAGAGGTAAGGATAAGAAGGGAACCGGCCTCGGCCTTTCGATAGTAAAAGAGATACTCACCGCTCACAGCGAGAATATAAACGTTATCTCAACACCGGGCGAAGGAAGTGAGTTCATCTTTTCGCTCCAGCCCTCCGATCCCGACGAGATCTAAAAATCAGAGAAGAGAATCATAAGGCGATAATTATATTGTCAGTATTTAAGTCGGTACAGATACGCTCTTCCCTTTTTTCCGATGTGTTCGATCACCCCGATCTTGTTCAGGAATGCGACTATCAGACTTGCATGGTCCCTCTTCATTCCGCATTTTACAGCATCGTTCACCGTGAACTCTTCCGGTATGTCTTCGGGAAGAAGCTGAAGATAATCCTCGGGACATTCAAAAAGTACATCGTCTATGATATCCGTCGGAACCTTGTCCAGCCAGGTTCCGTGTTTTTTATTGTCCTTACCGTATCCGTCCTTTATCCTGAATTCATCGGCATCGATGATCACGATGCGTACGCTGAGGTTTATATTTTCAAGGAAATCCCTGATACCGTACACTTCCCTGATGGCATCCTCGACGCATCCGATATGAGCGGAAGCTCTCCTGGGAACCGTCATCTCTCCCGTGTCGGGATCTATCCAGTAGATCTTCTTTTTTCTGATGATGGGATGAATGACCGTTACTTTATAAGAGGGCAGGAATTCGAGGAGCTTATCCCGGAGTCTTTTGAGGGCTGCGGTCTGGATCTCGAATATCTCATCACCCGTGCAGATATCCGCAACAAAAGAACCCACCGGTATCTCCTGTTTGTCCTCATCAGGTTCGATGTAATTCTTGATCACGGCATGGAGTGTTTTTTCGGAAAGTGTTCCAATGGTCGGACGCTCGCGGTCACTCGTTACGGATATAAGAGCATTATGAAAACGCTCCCGCATTTCCGGGGTAACGGATGAGGGAGCGTTTGTGTTGATTATTGGTTTTTCTTTTTCCTTTTTCTTCATCAGGCGGGAATCTTTTTCTTATCGTCTGCGCCGTAAAGAGCCTTCAGGATGATGGGAGTGGATATACTTGATACCACGATGAGAAGGATGACGGCTGCGAAATATTCCGATCCGATCATTCCGACGCTTAATCCCTTCTGGGATACGATTAGTGCGACCTCACCTCTTGTCATCATTCCGACACCGATCTTAAGGCTGTCTCCCCACGAGAATCTGCACAGCTTTCCGACAAGCCCGCATCCTATGATCTTGCAGATAAGTCCCACAAGTACAAAGCAGATGCAGAACAGGATAAGGCTTCCGTCTATCGCGGTGAGGTTTGTCTTAAGTCCGATCGATGCAAAGAATACGGGACCGAAGAGCATGTAGGAATTCGTATCCATCTTCTCTGCGATGTAGCTCGAATCCTTGATAGAGCAGAGTATAACTCCGGCAACATATGCACCGGTGATGTCTGCTATTCCGAAATATGTCTCGGCAAGATATGACAGACAGAAGCACAGCGCAAGACCCATGATCGGAATTCTTCTGGTATGGGGATATTTCATATCCGCAAGTTTGAAGATCTTGTAGATTACGATTCCGATGACCACGGCAGCTGCAAAGAACAGAACCGTGCTGAGTACAACTTTACCAGGATTGGACTCGGGATTCTTGAATCCGATGACGAATGTAAGAACTATGATTCCGATAACGTCATCGATTATCGCGGCGCTCATTATGGTCTGACCTATCTCACCCTTGAGCTTGCCCATCTCACGAAGAGTTGAAACCGTGATGCTCACACTGGTGGCGGTAAGAATGACTCCTACGAAAACCGCAGTATAAAACTCCGGCGTGCCGACTTTTGAAAAGCCGTAAAATCCCATGTACAGAAGGGTTCCGCCGATCAATGGAACAAATACGCCCGCACATGCTATGAGCAGTGCTTTAAAACCTGTTTTGAGAAGGTCCTTAAGGTTGGTCTCAAGACCTGCCGAGAACATTAGGAGTATGACTCCTATCTCAGCCATCGAAGATATAAAATCACTCTGGTCCACAATATGAAGGACACTGGGACCTATCAAAAGACCTGCAACGATCTCTCCTACGACCTGGGGAGCTTTTACTCTCCTGGCAACCAGTCCGAAGAATTTGGCAAAAATGATTATGATTGCCAGATCCCGCAATATAGAGTAATCCAT
>JAFZWW010000002.1 GCA_017617005.1 Lachnospiraceae bacterium | reverse complement strand
GACAGTGTTGGAAGCGAGATTGGTACGCATCGTGATCTTGGTATTTCCCGCACCTCTCTGGGCTGAATTGACACCCATCTGGATGCAGTTGAAGATCATTCCGCCCATTACTATCCTGAAGTATGAAGTTGCAAGATCATGAGTTTCGGAAGTCGAGCCGCAGAACCTTATGACATCTCCCGCAAAGAAAGCAAGCACGGAGCCGATGAGTATCGCGGCAAAGATGATAAAAAGAACACCGGATACCAGGATCCGGTTTGCATCTTCTTTTCTGTCCTCTCCCCTTCTTCTCGCAACAAGTGCGGAAAGGGCAACATTTATAGCAAAGAACATGGACAGTCCCATGAATTTAGGCTGAGTCGTAAGGCCTATCGCGGCAACCGCATCACTTCCGAGACTGCTCACCATATATGAATCCACAAGACCGACAAAAGCCGTGAAAAACGATTCGACCACGGCAGGCCATGCTATGCTTATCGTTTCCCTGAGGAGTTTACCGTCTGTTTTTTTATGACTTACTGGATCCATTTCGAATTACCATCGGAAAATATTTACACATTATAATATTCGTTCCAGGGATCTTCTTCTTTTTTCACAAAGTTCGGATCACTGTACTTGGAGATAAGTTTGCCTTTCGCACCGTCAACAAAACAGATTTCCGGATTGTTCGTATCATATCTGACTTCCGCTTCTATGGGAAACGATCTTTCTCCCGGACCGCCCTTGCCGGATCTGACCAGATACTTCATATCCCCGACGGTAAATTCATACACCGGAACCCACAGGCTTCTCATCCTCTGCGGATTTGGTGATTCAACGCAGTCGGAATACGCAAACCGTCCGGTTGCGGTGCCGGTGCACTTTCTCTTTTGCCTTTCGGTCCGGATATACAGGATGATCATTATAAGCGCTATGGCAATTAAAATGCATAAAAACAATAATCTCATATACCGTTTCTCCGCCACAGGTCAGCCGGCCTACAATCCGCCGTTAATGATCGTCTTTATGATGTAGCCGTAGATGACATCGGCCCCGACTATGATCGCAAGGACCGTTGATACTGTAACCAGCACTCTTGCATTTGCTTTTTTTACAAATTCCATAAACCTCGGTATCACCAGTGCTCCGTATATGCTTCCGAACACACCGAAGATAAGAACCGATCTTGCGCATACATATCCGTTTATATTGCCCCAGTTCCAGATCTCTACATTGTAATCCCAGAGCCTGACTCCCATGAAATTATACAGTGCCCAGCCCGTAACAAATTCGATGATCCCGGAGCCTATGACGGATATGATAAAAAGCACCGCCGGATGGAATTTCTTACGGATGACAATAAGGATAAGTCCGAGAGCTCCGAATGCATAGATCGGAAGCCACGGTCCGAAGCCGTGTCCTCTTTTGATGAAATATCCGAGATCTATCCTATAAAATATCATCTCGTAAACCCATCCGATGAAAGCTCCCAGGACCGTCAGGAGAAATACACCGCAGATCATTCTCTTTTTTTCACTGAGTTCATTCTTCATTGTCACTTCCGGGATTCAGTCTGTGTTTTCTTATCATAAGAACCGCAAGGAAAGATACTATAACATACCCTGCAAGGGCTATCACCGAAGATTCGATACCGAATTCACCTCCGGTCACGGCAAACGATTTCATGCTGAGCACATATGTTGCGATGGAGTATTCGTCGGGTGCTTCCGATATCGTCAGGACGCCTCCAATAATTATGATATTCCACATTGCGTGGACAAGTGCGCCGCTCCATACAGAACCACTCTCTATCCTGATCAATGTGAACATTATTCCCACAGCCGTGCCTGCAATGATAACAAGAAGACAGCTTCCTGCGGAAAAATCCATTCCGATGATATGCACCACTCCGAAGAGTATGGAAGGAACTATCAGTGCAACCTTGGTATTCCATGCTTTTTCAAGTGCGTGGAATATAAATCCCCTGAACACCATCTCTTCAACAACACCTGCCGCAATACCGGTATAGACAACTCCGGTGAGCACGGTCTCAAATGCACGTGCATTGCTCATTCCGGATGATACATATTCTCCGGGGATTATCAGCAGATAACATACGGTGACCGCAGCGGGAAGCAGTATTGCCAGCACCACCCATTTGAGTTTGAGTCCGAAAGGTGCGATGCCGTTTTCGGAAAGCTTCTGACGCAGGACCTTATCCATAAAGAACTTTGCGATGAGAAATGCAAATAACGGATACAGGATTCCGCAGAGCAGATTGCAGAGCCATTCCGGTGCTCCGAAGAGCTCAAGAAAACATGTTGATACTGTACCTGCCAGCAACTGTGACACAACAAGCATCACTATTGCGAGTATTGATATTCCGATTGCCTTTAAATACTTCATTTATCCGATTCTCCTTCGAGAGTTTTCTTATAAGCCGTTCTGTGCAGCGTGATCACCGGCAGGATCATGATGAGGCATGCAGCCGCCATGATTGAATAACAGTATATATAGAGATCTCCGTGTCTCTGTACATAATATTCCATATATCCCGTCAGGGAAAGTCCCGATAAAAACGCAAGTATGAACAGTATATGGTATGCATGAAATCCCCGGGCCCTGCAGGATCTTATCAGGCACACCGTGAACGTGATGATAAGGACCACCCCCGACACTATCTGCATCAGACTTACAAATCCGTTCGATCTTAAGAACGATGCGTCATATCTCGCACTGTCCAGAAGAGCCATAGTGGCAAAGTAGCACACATATGTTTCAATGGCCGATCTTCCCCTGAAATACAGGATGACCGAAATGATCGTTATGATTCCGAGCAGCATGAACTTCCAGAAAAACACCGCTGTCCTGTACTGCGTGCTTCCGTCTGACAGATACGTGATATAGCTGAAAGGAAGTCCCTGATATGCCGTGTCCGTTATCACGGCCTTGCCCCTGTCGGAATCACTATACATTGAAACAAGCGACACAAGTGTCATAAAAAGCATCTGTCCGGATGCACAGGCGGCCTTCATCTTCTTTCTTAACTCCTTGCCTGCTGTAAGAGAACACAGGAATGCCGACACGATAAATCCGAACATCATTCCCGCTTCATGGTATCTTCCTTCGGCACTCACAAATGCCTTTGAAAAACTCTCGTAGGTTTCATAATGACTGTACCAGTGTATGAGCCTTCCGAAAAATGCCGCAAGCACAAGTGATGAAAATGCATATATCACAAGTGATACGAACCTTCTCGCACGTTTCGATGCGTCTTCTTTTCCGGCACATGCGAGACTGCAGGTCATAAACCACGATGATATAAAAGCCGTCACGGCTATGATGATGCCGTACCCTATCCGCAGATTTCCCGAGTATACAGCTGTAACGGTTTCAAGATTCATTGTTCATCCTCCGGTACAGCCGTAGCAAAATATATGATGTCGCTTATCGTTCTTTCGACGCCCCAGTCAACATAGCTGTACGGTCTGTCCCTCCATATCAGCTCTGCGGTCTGTCCGCCGTCGAGCGTATAAGCATTTACGCATCCCTTGAGCAGCATTATATCCTGTGCGCCTTTGAGAGTGCAGCATTCCTTGTATGGATACACATGTCCGATCGTCATCAGCAGATAGTGATTTTCACCGAGCTGGCCTATCGCGGAACGGGAATACCTCTGCATTGTCTCACCGATGCGGTAATTCAGGTTTTCCTTCGGCACACCGTTATCTATGAGCACCGGACCGAACGCAAGTGAAAAGAGGATATCATTTTCATCAACGAACCTCTGTGCTTCATCCTTATCCGTAAGTGTTCCGGCATAGGCAAAGATCATATTTCCCTGCGTATCGAAAAAGCATGTGTCAAGGTTTGCACCCTCGCATCTGTAAACAATCCTGTCATAAACGCATATGCCCATGGGCCTGAACTTATAGAAATCTCCGTTCATCGCAACAACGGCATTGGCCTGTGCCGCCATTGACGATGCATAAAGCTGTGTACCGTAACCGTAGGTGTCCCCCGCTATCTTTCTTTTCAGCTGGCTGGGATCGGATATGAACACCTCTGCAAAATTGCAGTAGCAGTTATTGCAGTATTCCTTCCAGACTATCGCAAAGATCGAATCGTCGGCGTAATAATATATCCTCTGTCCGGTCGCAAAAGTGACACCCGGATCAAACACAAGGTCAGCACCCTTTATAAGATGCTCGCTTCCCGCGATCGCATCGGCAATCAGGTACGGATCCTCCAGTTCGTGATACTTATCCTCACAGGGCTCGTATCCGCAGAGTGCATCCTCGGGTATCGAATAGAGCTTGGGGATATACACAAGATCCGCAAGTATGTTGGATTTTGAATTGTTGGCATAAAGTGCAATCTTGTCGGAAAGATTCTTTTCCGACGAAGGTCCCGCACAGACGCCGCCTCCGAGAATGTCGAGAAGCTCATCCGATGTATCGATCATCCAGCTTCCTTCGGTAAAAGAAAGACTGATGACTATATCTCTGAAGCACTCAGCCGGCTTTCCCGAAAGCACCTCCGACGCAGCACCCGCATACGCCTGCTCGATGACCCATCCCTCATAGGAATCGTCATCACCGTAAACATCCTTTCTCGCATTGTTCTGGACTATACTGTCCAGCTGCACATCGAAGCCTTCGTCTATTCTTGCCGATGCATCTTGAAGATCCGCATACCATATCCTGACCGGAACAGATGCGCTCAGATCATGGATGCTCATCTCTCCCGTATACTCACATCTGTAGCTGCGGATGAGGAAATCGTAATACATGGCTGCGGTATCGTCTCCGAACACCGCACGTGCCCCTTCCGCACCTGCCGATTCGGACGGACCGCTTCCGCTGAGGATCCCGTATGCATCGCCGATTCGTCCTTCATTAACGGCAGTCAGGAACAGATCCGTCTTTTCCGCGGGATTTCCCGCGGGATGCGCATACAGAAGGTCAAGCTCCGGGTAAAAGATACATATCGCAAGAACTGCGGATGCCGTCAGCAGGCTGACAAACGCAGGAAAGAAACGCACAGATCTCTTGACGGAAAAAATCACGATAAACAGCAGTGCCGCTGCCATCAGACCGGCCAGTATATACAGAGCGTTCACATGTCCCGCAGGCAATGACGGAAGGACATGATCCATTCTCAAAAAGCATTCTTTCAGTATTTCAAAAAACATACGATAAACCCGTTATTTCCTTTAAATTCGCACATATTTTATTATAGCGTACCTTGGTTAAAATATAAAATTAATAAACTGTTCGATTGCACCTTACGGGATACGAATATAGAATGCATATACAAACATATGTTCGGAGTGCGAAATGAGTAAGGTATACGTGGATGTCACGGCAAAATTTGATAAAGACGGACGGATCGAACCGATACAGATATCCTGGACGGACGGAACCAGATTCCGTGTGGACAAGGTTCTGAACGTATGCCGCGCCGTATCTTTGGAAGGCGGGGGAATAGGCATAAGATACACCTGCAGGATATGCGGGAAGAATGCCTTCGTCTTCTACTGCGAACGTGAGCACAGGTGGTTTGTGGAGGGAAAGGGAGCGGTCAGATCCGACTGGGTCTATACAGTTATCTGATCATTGACGTATTTTTGTTAAATTTTAATTTTTTGTAGACATACACTGCCTTTTTAACGGATAATCAATGTATATCGGAAACGTTTTCCGTATCATATTATTCCATAAAAAAGAGGGTATGAGTATGAACGCATTGAAAAACGTAAAAATGAGATGGAAGCTCTTTGCTCTGTGCATTCCCTTGATCATAGCGATCATTGTTTCCGTGATCATGACCGGCATCATGGTTTCCAAAACCGAAGAAGAAGTCACCGGTGTCTATTACGATATGCTCTATAAAGTAAACAGCAATCTGCTGGGTGCCGACAGGTGTCTTTACCAGACTCTGAGCGATGCCACGTTCTACTACGATTTCCATGGCACAACAACCATGTTCGAGAGCATGACCCCGACAGCTCTCAGGGAATATCACGAAAGTAAGCAGCAGATCCTGGATAATGTCGCCGAAGCCGCCGCAATTGCATCTACGGACGAGCTGCTCTACAGAGGCATCAAATGCGAAGAAGATGAAGAAACCTTCGAAGAAGCTTATGAGGCATTTTTGGAATCCTTCGAAAGATGGGACCAGCAGTATGATATTGAAGCCGATACCGGTTCATGGTTCCATTACCAGACCACATTCAAAACAGCGAGAAGCCATCTCGACAATATGCAGCAGATAACGGAGATCTGGTCAGAGCAGAAGCGTGCCGAGCTTGCCGCCCAGAACCGTGCATCCATTGTCTCCTATTCAATCGTCTATGCGGTCGTAATTGCCGCACTGATCGCATTCGTACTTCTCATACTCAGACAGATAAATGCTTCCATCAAGAGTGTCACCGTATCCCTTGATGCGATCACATCCGGTGATCTTACACACAGCTTCCCCGATGAGAAAGAAATGGGAAGCGACGAACTCGGACAGATACACAGATCGGCCAAGAATCTGTCGGATGAACTCAGGGAGATCATAGGAAAGACAAAGGATATGTCCGATATGCTGACAGCATCGGGACAGGATCTTTCCGATTCTTCGGATCAGGCCACACTGGCATCGAACCAGGTATCACAGGCCGTCGAAGAGATATCACAGGGTGCCATAAGCCAGGCGGAAAGCGTCGAAGTCGCATCCAACAACACCTCCGACATCGAGAAAAATATCGGTACGATAAATGTGATAATCGAAGCACTCTCAGCCAAGACCGAGAGCATGAAGGAAAAGTGTAACGAGACCATGGCCACCATGCGTGTGCTCCTTGACCAGAATGCCGAAGTCATTAAGAACATGCAGGACATACACGCACAGATCTCTGCTACGAATGAAGCGGTAGGAAGCATCTCACAGGCATCCAAGATAATCACCGACATCTCATCGCAGACCAATCTCCTCTCACTCAACGCATCGATCGAAGCTGCAAGAGCCGGAGAATCGGGAAGAGGCTTTGCGGTTGTCGCAACGGAGATAGGCAATCTTGCGGATCAGTCCGGAAATGCGGCGGTCAAGATATCCAAGATCGTAAGTAACCTTGTCGAAGAATCCGAGAAATCCGTTACGATCATTGAGAAGATGAATGTCGGATTTGAAAAACAGAATGCCCATATTGATGAGACGGGCAGGGATGTTGAGGAAATGGTTGAGGAAGTAAATGCCATTGCTGAAGAGACCGAAGAGATCTCCGAACAGATAAAGAACCTTATGGCCTCAAAAGAATCGCTCGTTACGATCATCACCGAGCTTTCGGCAGTATCTGAAGAAAATGCGGCATCAACCCAGGAGACCAACGCATCCATGGAAGAACTGAACGCAACCTTCAGTCTGATAAGCGAATCCGCAGGACAGCTGCGTCAGCTTGCAAACGACCTGAAAGAAAATATCAGCTTCTTTACAAGCTGATATTTACTCAATTACCATCGAAGCACAGTCTATATCTTCGAGCAGATTGTATTTCTTTCCGGTCTTAAAACCGATGACAACGGGCCTCATCGGATACCCGGGATTATTGGCAACAACCTTGCCGGTCTCTCCGTTTGAAAGCGTCACATAGGAATCGACCGGGAATATTATGACGGAATTCATAAAGCTTGATATCGCTTTATTATCGAGTTCCAGCGACATACCGAATATCATTTCAAGGGCTTCTCTTTTGGGGAAGCCTTTTTTGTACGGCCTTTCCGTGACGAGCGCATCATAGATATCGGCTACGGAAAGTATCTTGGCGAATTTACTGATGGCATCTCCGTTCACTCCGAGAGGATACCCCTTGCCGTTCATCTTCTCATGGTGCTGGAGCACGCCCTTCATTATGTCTTCGTTGAACGCATTCTTTTCCTTGAGGATCTTGAAACCGAAGAGCGAGTGCTGTTTCATCAGTGCGAATTCGTTATCATCAAGCTTGCCGGGTTTGTTGAGTATCTCGAGAGGGATGTTTGATTTTCCGAGATCGTGGAGAAGTCCGGAAACTCCTATATCCCTGATCTCTTCCGCCGAAAGACCGTAATTTCTTCCGATGATCATTCCCATCGTGGCAACGTCGACACTGTGCTTGAAGGTGTATTCGTCACTTACCTTGATAAGGTTGATATCGACGGCGATCGCGTTATTGGATTCTATCGCCTTGACAAGTTCCCCGGTTACATTGTTGGTCGCTTCGAGGAAATTCTCGGACTCGACATTATCGTACAAAAACTGAACACCCTCACCTACGCGCTTGATAACCTCGCTGCTGAGCGTGACTTTACTCTTGTCCTCTACACGGCTTTTCTGAATTAATTCTTTGGTGTATGCGGGAAGATTTGCTTCGAGTGAATGGATCTCATCGGGATCCGGTTCTCCCTCCGCAACATATATTCCGCCTATGGATTTCTTCTGGAGATATTCTATCTGAAAGTCGTCAAGATACGCGCCTTTGGCAATAAGCTCACGGCCCGTCTTGTCAAGAATGGCCTGGTCGATCTTCATTCCGGGCTGCAAAACCCTTGTACTTACGAATTTACGCTTAACCATCGGCCCCCTCGCTGCCCAGATAATTATCGTAGATTTCAAAGAAATTGCATGTTGTGATCTGCGGATCGGTGTTGAGTGTCACTGTCTTCCACAGTTCCGTATTCAGATTTCTGATCAGACTGTCAAGGTATTCATCATACACGGTCTCAAAGGCTTCGTTTCTGAGTTTCTCGGTAATGAGCACCTTGTTCGCATCGGTCTGGGTCCTGTCCAGTGTGCTTATGCATTGCATCAGGTACAGACCGTCGGAAGTTTTGACTATGTCACTTATCTCGTCACCCGCAAGTGAAAAGGCTTCTTCCTCCAATACGGGATCCACCATTCCCTTGCCGAAAGAAATGACCGTTTCTTCCGCTTCGTTATATTTTGCGGCCTCCGTTTCAAAATCCAGAGTGCCGTCCAATAATCCGGTTCTTATTTCGTCAAGCTTCGCATACACCCGTTCGTAATCGCTGTTTGTATAGGGTATCAGCGAATCACCGTTTCTGTATGCGGTCCTCATATATATGATCCTGACCCTTACATATCTGGCTTCATCGTCGGATATCTCAGGCGAAATATCCCCTATGATCTCATCATATGCGGTCTGGGCAAGTGCGATCTGCGAATACATCTTTTCGATCAGCTCTTCGCTCGCACCCATCGCTTCTATCTCCGCATCATTGAGTGATGCGTAATATTCCTGTGCGGCATTTTTTACAAGTATCTGCTTTTCCGGATCAAGTGTAAGTCCCCTGTCCATTGCCATCAGATACAGTGTCTTGACCTGGGCCAGTTCGGCGAGTGCAGTGTTCTTGATGCTGTCTTCAAAGGTAACGCCGTCCGATGTGACATTCCAGATCTCTTCACCGTACACATTCTCATATGTGTTCTGGATGTTGGTCAGGTAGATCTCAAGTTCCTGTATGCTGCAGCTTTCGCTGCCGACGATGAAGATCTCGTCCTTATTAAATCCTACCGTCAGCACTACCTGCGTGCCGCCGCAACCGCACAGGGTCATAAGGGCGACAAGCAGGCAGACAGCTTTTACTATTTTTCCTTTGAATAGCTTAAAAAACATAGATCAAAAACAGATCAAAGCTTGATCTCGTGTACCCATCCTTCGGGAGCTTCTATGCGGCCCATCTGGATTCCGGTGAGAGTGTCATACAGCTTCTTGGTAACAGGTCCCATCTCTTCCATTCCGCTGGGGAAGCAGATCTCTCT
>JAFZWW010000026.1 GCA_017617005.1 Lachnospiraceae bacterium | reverse complement strand
GGCATCGATCATTGAGAGTGCGGAAAGTATGCCGCCGATCATAATGGTTACCTGGGCAATATTTGTCGTGGAGATGATCTTCCGTTTTTTTCCTTCTAAATATGAAAGCCCGGGATGTCAGAAGCAGTTTGCAAAAAATTACATAAAATCAGGCAGCACGGATATAGTGATCCATGACAATAATGCAACCGTACTGGTTGCTCTGATCTGGGTGGTCTTTAACGGACTGTTCGGAGCCCTGCATATGGCGGGAATCCTGGATGACGGTATCATGATTCTTCTGTGCAGTGCATACTCCATATGTGATATTGTCTGCATCCTGTTCTTCTGTCCCTTCCAGACATGGTTCATGAAGAACAAATGCTGCAGTACCTGCAGGATATATAATTGGGACTATGCCATGATGTTTACTCCGCTTTTCTTTATACAAAAGAGTTATACGTGGAGTCTTCTTGTTTTGTCCGTGGCACTTCTGGTACGCTGGGAAATTACATTTTATCTTCATCCCGAAAGATTTTCGGAAAAGACTAACGATTATCTTCAATGTAAGAACTGCACGGAAAAACTCTGTGTTCACAAAAAGCAGCTGAACTCTTTGTGGAAGCATATCGAAGAGTATTCCGCTGAACGTATCCGCCGTCTGAAGAAATAAAACCATCGTGAACGTATACCACAGATATAATGCGGGCGAATACGAACGGTAATAAAATTAGTGTAAAGTGTTATAAGTCCTGCCCACACATCAGATTCTGCTAAGGAGAAGATAAATGGAAATCTGGGATGCATATGATTCGGAATATAATATCATCGAAGGTATGACTCTGATTAGGGGAGAGGAAAGTTCGATCCCCGACGGAGTTTATCATTTGGTATGTCATGTTCTTGTAAAGCATACAGATGGAACCTACCTTCTTATGCAAAGGGATCCGAGAAAGCCTTACCCGAGCATGTGGGAGGCAACTGCGGGAGGCTCTGCATTAAAGGGAGAATCCCCCATTGAATGCGCAATCAGGGAACTCCGTGAAGAGACGGGAATAGCTGCCACTAAATTGGAGGAGATCAGAAGATTTGTCTGGGATCCGACAAGAAGCTTTTATGTGGAGTACCTTTGCATAACCGATTGCGACAAAGACAGCGTCGTACTACAGGAAGGTGAGACTGTGGCATATAAGTGGGCGACCGCGGATGAGATCTTACTGATGAAATCCGATGAAATGCTGAGCGAGTGGATGAGACGGTACATCAGCATTAATTCCGGAAAAATGAAACTGGTATTTCCGAGTATCGAATACAAGGACAAAGCCATTGATTACATAAATGAGTTCAATGAATACGGCTCGGATATAAACGGAAGCGGCTCGCTCGATATTTACCTGAAGGAATCAACATATGAAAAGTGGCTTGAGAAAGTGATCAGCTATATTGATATAGCAAATCTGCCCGAACCCAAAGTGCCCGACCTGACATATTTCTATGTAAGAAAAGAAGACGACAGGATTGTGGGAATGATCAACATTCGTCTCGCACTGAATGATTTCCTTCGAAATGAAGGAGGCCATATCGGATATTCGGTAAGACCTACGGAGAGACGCAAGAATTATGCAACGGATATGCTCGCGCTTGCACTTAAGGTCTGCGGCAGAGTGGGGATAAAGGAAGTACTTGTTTCATGTGACAAAGAAAATCCGGCATCCGCAGGCGTGATCAGAAAATGCGACGGAATTTTGAAGAGAGAGTTTTACAGCGAAACATTCGGCGAAACCATCCGAATGTACGGAATAAAGATCTGAAAATAATGGAAAACATACAGGCATTGATAACTCAATGCGGATTGGGACCAATTGAAGGAGAGATAATTCCTGTATCCGGAGGATTTATGCACAAGATGTACAAGGTGCATACATCCTCCGGAATCTATGCGGTAAAATGCCTGAATCCGGAGATCATGAGCCGCCCCGATGCATTAAAGAATTATGCCGAAGCCGAAAGGCTGGAACGGATCTTGGAGGATAACGGTCTTCCTGTTGTGGCTGCATTATCTTTTGATGATAAGAAGATGATGGAACTGGGCGGAAGGTTTTATTATATCTTCCCTTGGAAGGAAGGTAAGATCACCGACTTTAATGAGATCACGGCTGAGCAATGCTTTACCTCAGGCTCGCTTCTCGCAAAGATCCACCGGATTGACGCGCATAATATCGAAGCGGAAGAAGCTGAACTCAGTGAGATCGATTTTGCTTCGTTACTTGAGAGCGCTGCGAAAAAAGAAAGTGTGATAGCATCTGTCCTTGAAGAGAATCTCGCACTTTTGGACAGTGCACAGGAGCAGTTTAACGAAGCACGTAGGATGCTTCCGTCAATGAGTTCGATCTGTGACGATGATATGGATCCCAAGAACATAATGTGGCACGATGGTAATGCATACATTATCGATCTCGAATGTCTTGAATACGGAAATCCCATAGCATCGGTTTTAAATCTTGCATTGCAGTGGTCCGGAACCGTGACGGGGAATTTCAGCAGGGAAAATCTGGAAGCTTTTTTCAAGGGATATCTGGAATCATACGACAACGGATTCAGATCGTATGATGAGCTGTTCGGAATATCATATTCATGGATCGAGTGGCTTGAGTACAACATAAGACGAGCGCTTGGCATGATAAGCTCCGATGAAGAGGAAATAAAGCTCGGAGAAAGAGAAACCATAAATACGGTTGGCAGGATCGGGTACCTGGCATCGATCCGGAAAGAGATCTGCGACGTATTAGATCATCTTCCCGCACCGGAGCCCGGAAATTACGAAACTCACGATGACAGCCTGTGTTACATAGATCTTCTTTTTGAAGGTGAGCTGAACAATATTCCACACTTTGAATTGCCCGAAGGATATCGTTTTGTCTCTTATAGTAACGGAGATAAAGAAGCCTGGATCGATATAGAACTTTCTTCGAAAGAAATCCTGAGCAGGGAACACGGCGAAGAGTGCTGGCAGAGGTATTACGGAAATGCCGGATCCGAGCTACCGCAGAGAATGTTTTTCATAGAAGACAAAGCGGGCAATAAAATTGCCACTGCGACGGCTTTCTATGATATTCACGGAAAAGGAAAGCCCGGAGAAGGACAGCTTCACTGGGTTGCGATAAAAGAGGAAGCACAGGGCAAGGGACTTTCAAAGCCTCTTATCACCTATGTTCTCGGGGTGATGAAGGAACTGGGATATACAAGTGTTAAGATCCACACACAGACCAACACATGGCTTGCCTGTAAAGTATATTTCGATCTCGGATTCCGTCCGGAAACAGAAAGTATAACGGAGAACAGGGCGGGCTGGAAAATGATCGAACTTCTTACGGGAAGAAAAATGCTTACAGACTAAAGGTGAACCGATGGAAATAAAAACGGAAAGATTACTGCTCCGGCCGATACGGCTCGGCGACGAGAAGCAGATACATGAATATGCGGGAGACAGGGAGATCACAATGATGTTCTGGCTTCCCAATGATACATTCGAAGAAACATGTGACTTCGTAAAAAGAAATGCGGAGGAATGGAATTCACCGGATCAGCTGGATTACGAATTTGTGATCATTTTAGACGACCGGATAATCGGCGGATGCGATGCCGATCTCAGTCACAGTGATGACAGATCATATGCAACTCTGGGATGGATCATAAACAAGGAATTCAGAAACCGCGGCTTTGCATCCGAAGCTGCTGAGGCACTGCTGGACTTTGCATTTGAGAATCTGAATATTGATAAAGTATATGCCCAGTGCGATACGGAAAATCCTGCTTCATACAAAGTGATGATGAATATAGGAATGACATGCGTGAATGACAAGGGAACGCGCACATATCCCAAAACCGGGAAAACATCGGGCGAGTATACCTGCATGATCACCAGGGATGAGTGGAGCACAAGGAGGAAAGCATAATGGCAGAAAGCTGGGATGTTTATACGATCGACAGGAAGCTTACGGGAAAGACATGCCTTCGCGGAGAGCAGGGAGATCTTTCCGATGATGAATTTCATCTGTGGGTAATGGTATGGATCAAAAATCCCGTAACGGGAAAATATCTGGTGTCACAGAGAGTTGCGGATAAGGAGGTTGATCCTCTTAAATGGGAAACCGTAGCAGGTCATTCCGTATCGGGTGAAACCTCTGTCGAAGCAGCGATACGTGAAGCGTATGAAGAAGTCGGAATACGGTTCAAGCCTGAGGATGCAAAGCTCCTGGTAACAAAGGTGGCTACCGCATATGACGGACGCCGCTTCAATTATATTCGAGATTCTTTCTATTTCGAAACTACCGAAGAACCCGATCTTAAGAAAGCAACAACAAGAGAGGTCGCTCAGACAAAGTGGCTCTCCTTTCCCGAAATAAGGGCAATGTATGAGCACGGAGAGTGCTGTCTGAACATGGGGGACATATACGGATTTGAACTGAATCCCGTACCCGCAGACAGATACGGAGATATCATCGGACAGGTCGTGAAGGGTGTGATAGACCGTCCCTTGGGAAGCGTTCATCCCCGTAAAAAGAACCTGTATTATCCCGTAAACTACGGTTATGTTTCGGGAGTTATAGGCGGAGACGGATCCGAGCAGGATATATATCTTCTCGGTGAAACCAAACCTGTTTCGGAATATACCGGAAAGGTCATTGCAGTTTATCACCGCTACGATGACAACGAAACAAAATGGATCGTTGTTCCCTGCGATGATAACGGAAATGTACGTAGCGATGTCGTGATCCCGACGGATGATGAGATCTATGCACAGATAGCATTTCAGGAACAGTTTTTCTACGGAGTGCTGGTGAAATAAAGGTGATCAAAATGAAGACGATAGAGATACTCGGTGAAAACAGATTTGAGACTTTTACGAAGACCAGAGTCGGATGCCGTGCCGTGATCATCAAGGACGACAAGATTCTTCTTTCGCATGAACTGATCAGCGGATGGTGGCTAGTTCCCGGCGGCGGACTCGAAGAGGGTGAAACTCCCGAGGAATGTGTGATAAGGGAGGTTGAGGAAGAAACGGGATTTATCGTTAAGCCCGTTTATCAATTTCTGATACTGAACGAATACTACGAAGAATATTGCTATACCAGCCACTACTTTGTATGTGAAGTAACAGGCGAAGGGAAGATGCACCTTACCGAAGCGGAGCAAAAGCGCGGACTTACACCCGAATGGCTTCCTTTGAAGGATGCGGTGGAGATGTATTCGACACACGAATCATTGGGCGATATCAGTGAAGAAAAGCGAGGCTCGTATCAGAGGGAATACACCGCACTTCTCGAGTATATGAACTCCCTGAAGGCCGGAATCAGCTGAGAGTGGACTTCGCCCCGGCTGAGTCCGGGTAAAAGCAGATAGGTATAGTTTCGTTATAACGGTTCTTTCTATATAAAGAGTCTTTCCGGGCTGATAGTATTGAAAATGTAAAAGCGCTTTACACGAAACATTAACTGCTACCGGTTTGGAAAGGAAACAATATGAACAGAGATATATTTATCAGAAATCTTACAAAAGAAAAAATCGAGATGAGCCCCAAGGGAAGAAATTCGAATGAGCTCACTCCCGAGGAGTTCGAAAACTGCTATGAGAATTTCTTCGACATGATCTTCGAGATCGCTGCTACCGACATCTCTTCACTTAGCGGATACGGTGAGTTTGATGAGAACAACCGGGCTCCTTATGAAACCCTTGAGGATTTCATCCGCGATGAGATCATCAATGAGAAGACCGAAGGCTATTGGAAGAACTGGACACAGATGTTCGGAACCACCTTCCTCGAGAAGGATTACTATTTCGAGATTGCCGAAAAGGCTCTCAGGTACGCATCTTACTGCGAGGGCAGAAGATATCTTGCGAACAACAACACGTTCTTTTGCAACATGATCGTAGGCGAGGACGGAAAGACATACTGTGCCGACTGGGGAAGAGCAGGCATCATGGATTTCCTGATGGACTTTGCGATACTCGATCTGAACAAGCCCTATCTTCTTGTTCCCGAAAAGCTTTATGAGTATGCTAAAAAGAAGAACGTCGTGATAGAGAACTTCAAGGAACGCTTCCTGTGCATGGCATACTTCAAGGGAATCGCTACACTCAGATGGCACGCATCCATCGATGATCTTGAGTCCTGTGAGTCGATCGTAAGATCCATAAACGCGCTTGAAGAGCGTATGTCAAAGTTGTAATAAGCAAAAGCAGGAGACTGTTATGAAATATGAAAATGCAAAGGACATTCTTCCTGCAAAGCTTTTAGAGGAAGTACAAAAATATGCGGAGGGCAAGGTAATCTACATCCCCAGGTCTAAGGAATCCAAGGGCTGGGGAGAAGCCTCCGGATACAGGGATAGACTCAAAAAGCGAAATGCGCTGATCTGCAGCAGATACTCCGCGGGAAGATCGGTAATGGAGATAGCGGAAGAATTCTTCCTTTCACCCGAGACGGTAAAAAAACTCGTATACGGAAAAAAGGTCGAGCTTCCCATGTTTTCCCCTTCGGTCACATCCGCGGAGCAGTATGCTTCGGCAGGTATGGGAGAAGAATGGGTCAGGACTTTCCTTGAAACACTCGGAGAAACGATGCCGGAAACTGAGGACTTCTTCATATCGGAGCTTGTCCGTATTCCGCTCAGACTTATCGATACGGATGATGCGGCATCCGGCGAAGAAGACAGCTTTGAAGTTCCGCTGATCGTAATGTATGATGAAGGGAAGTTTTCCGTGCCCTACCAACCGGGTTATCTTGCATCCCTCAGAAAAGAAAAAAGAAATGCACATTATGCTTTCGTCTTTGCAAGGAATGAAGAATACGGATTCTTCTGGAGTAATTACGGAAAGAATTTCCGTAGATAGAGAAAGTGTAATAAGAAACAGGTTTTAATGAAGAAGTTTTTATCCGCGCGAAAAGGATTCTACAGAGAGCTCTTTGTTCTTGTTATTCCAATAGTAGTGCAAAATCTCATAGCGTCATCGGTAACCGTTGCCGATACTCTCATGCTCGGGAATGTCGATCAGACTTCACTGTCTGCGTCGGGACTTGCGGGCCAGTTGATGTTCCTTATAAACGTAATGTTCTTCGGACTCAACTCTGCGATCACGATCCTTGCTTCACAGTACTGGGGCAAGAAGGACGTTAAGGTCATATCCAAGATCCTCGGTATGGGTCTGATCATCGCGATGGCAGTCACGGTCACTTTTTCCGCGCTGGCATTTTTCGTGCCTGAGCGTGTGATGTGGGTATGGACCGACGATCCGGAGCTTATCAAAGCAGGTGCGGTATACTTAAGGTGCGTGGCACCGTCATATATTTTTCTCGGAATATTCCAGCCGTATATCTCGATACTGAAGAGCTGTGAGAGAGTCGTCTTTTCAACGGTGATCTCGACGATAGCTCTGTTGGTCAATGTCGTGATGAACTTCTTCCTTATATTCGGATACGGTCCGTTCCCCGAGCTGGGTATCTCCGGAGCTGCGATCGCCACTTCGCTTTCCTGCGGTTCGGGTGCGCTCCTTTGTATAATAGATTTCCTGAGGCAAAAGGTGATCCCGAAGGATCTTCGCCTTATGTTTGCGATACCCTATGCACTGGTGAGCGACTTTTTCAGGTATTCGCTTCCGGCATTTGTGAACGATGTCATGTGGGGACTTGCGTTTACCGTTAACTCGATCATCATGGGACATCTCGGATCCGATATCGTTGCTGCCAATGCGGTGGTATCTTCCATCAGGGATCTTGTAACAGTTGTCGGATTCGGAATCGCATCGGCGGCATCCATCATGCTCGGAAAACAGATCGGAGAGAACAGGCTTGACCGGGCTAAGGAGGATGCATCTTCCATCGTGAGGGTTGCGATCTTTTCCGGAATCATTTCGGGATTTGTC
>JAFZWW010000025.1 GCA_017617005.1 Lachnospiraceae bacterium | reverse complement strand
TCATGAGAAGATTGACCTCATCCGTGGGTCTTCTCCAGTTCTCCGTGGAAAATGCATATACCGTAAAAAATTTTATCCCTTTATTCCATACGATCTCGCACATGTCTTCAAGTACATGTGCTCCCTGGACATGCCCGGCATTTCTCGGAAGACCTTTTTTCTTGGCCCACCTTCCGTTACCGTCCATTATTATCGCAAGATGTAAAGGGATATTATCCATTATACGGTCATAAGCTCCTTGGTCTTTTCTTCAAGGGCCTTGTCGATCTTGGCAATATAATCGTCGGTAAGCTTCTGGAGTGAATCGGTAAGATCAGCAGCTTCGTCCTCGGAGATCTCACCCTTTCCGAGCTTCTTGAACTCTTCGTTTCCGTCTCTTCTTACGTTTCTGAGTGCAACCTTGCCCTCTTCAGCCTTCTTCTTGATATCCTTAACGAGATCCTTACGTCTTTCCTCGGTAAGCTCAGGGAACTGAAGCCTTATGACACTTCCGTCATTCTGGGGATTGATTCCGATATCGGAAGTCTGTATAGCCTTCTCGATAGCCTTGAGCATGGTCTTGTCCCAGGGAGCGATCTGGATGATGCGTGCCTCGGGAACGGAAACGTTTCCTACCTGCTGGATAGGAGTGGGAGTTCCGTAATAATCAACCTTGATCTTGTCGAGAACGTGGGGATTTGCTCTTCCCGCACGAACCGCAGCATATTCCTCGGAAAGGAAATCAAGGGTCTTCTTCATCTTATCTTCATATGACTGTAATCTGGCATCCATAATTATCCGCCTTTCTAAACCGTTATCCTGGTTCCGTTGAATGTTCCGTAAAGAGTGTTTACTATGCTGTTCTTCTCATTAAGTGAAAAGACAGCCATGGGCATTTTGTTATCACGTGCAAGGATCGAAGCGGTCATATCGACAACCTGAAGATTTCTTGCGATAACATCATCGATCGTGATCTCATCGAATCTCTTGGCATCCGGATTCTTGGCAGGATCGGAATCGTATACTCCGTCGATAGACTTTGCAAGAAGTATCTGATCCGCTTCAACCTCGACAGCCCTGAGCACTACGCCGGTATCTGTCGAGAAGTAAGGATGTCCGGTACCTCCCGCGAAGAACACGATATGTCCTTCTTCAAATGCCTTGTTTGCCTTATCCTTGGAAAAAAGATCCGTAAAAGCACCTATGGTGAAAGGAGTGAGTATATCGGTCTTAAGTCCGACGGATCTGCATATCTCGGAAACATAGAGCGCGTTCATTACCGTTGCGAGCATTCCGATCTGGTCTGCCTTGGTACGGTCGATATTCTCAGAACTTCTTCCTCTCCAGAAATTTCCGCCGCCGATGACTACACCGACCTGGGTTCCTTTTCCTGCGATCTCCTTGATCTGATCTGCGACCATCCTTACGGTGGGCTCATCAAATCCTTTGCCGGAGGGTCCTGCAAGTGCTTCGCCGCTGAGTTTTAAAAGTATCCTCATACCGGTCTCCTTTACGGTTTATACTATCAGTTTTCTTTCTTGGACTTCTTCTCGGGTCTGGTCTCAGGCTTGTAATCATCGAAGAATGCGGTAGGGCTGACCTCTGCATATGCCTGTGAGCAGATACCTTCAAGAGCAGCACCGTTGTTGATCTGTACTGACTTGGAGCGGATGTTGCCCATTACGATAGCGGTTGAATCGAGGATGACGGGGCCGTGTACATCGATATCTCCCTTTACGGCGCCTGCGATTGCTGCGCTGAATGCTGAGATATTACCTACAACTACGGTTCCCGCACCGATCTTAACGGAGCTTTCGCTGGTGACATTACCGGTGATCTTGGCATTCTCTGCAAATACTTCCTTAGCCTCGGAATTTCCTACGATATGTCCGGTGACATTGAGCTTACCCTTTACGGATACATCTCCGTTTACCTTACCGATAAGATCGAGAGATCCTACGGATTCCACATCACCGTTTACAACCATTCCTCCGGTTATTACGGAAGTCTCTTCTGAATAATTACCTGTCTCCATTTCATCTGCTCCTTTATACTCATAAGTTTCTTTGGTTTCGGAAACGATCTCTTCCTCGGGCTCTTCTTCCTCGAAGGCTTCCTCTTCGGATTCTTCTTCAGGTTCTTCCTCCGCAGGTGCCTCTTCTTTTTCCGTAAGGGCTGCAAAAGCCTGGTCGAGAGCCGCCATATAATCCTCTGCCGCGGGCTCTTCTACTACGGGAGTTTCCTCTGCTTCGGGTTCGGATGCTTCTTCGGTCTCTTCCTCGGAAGTTTCCTCTGCTTCCGCAGGCTCGGTCTCCGCCGTAAGTCCTGCAAGGATCGCATCTATATCATCACCGATATCTCCGGTACTTTCTTCGGAAGAATCTGCAGCTTCGTGAAGATCGTCACCTCCGAGATCGGATACGAGATCCTTCAAAAGCAGCGATACGTCATCTACATCTTCTTCGGATGCGGGGATATCTTCTTCTGTTTCTTTTGCACTGAGGGCCTCAGCTTCATCGAGTCCGGCCAGCTCAGCATCAGCAAGGAGGCTGTCAGCCTGTGCGTCAGCCGCTTCTTTTTCCTTGGCGGAATCAGCTACATGGGACAGATCCTGTTTTAATTCACCGAAAAAACCCATTTGTTACCTCCGTTAGTTGTATTGTTCAGGGATGGTCATGCTGTATGACAGTAGTGTCATATGTTATGGGAAGTATTTCCGTATTATCCATTGCCTGGATAGCTTCAATAATTGTCGGGAGCGCATATACCGTGGATCTCTTGGCAGCCGTATCATGGAAAAGAATGACTGTCGTATCCCTGCTCTCTATTCCCTGAAGCGCATTATGTATTATCTGATCGGGTGTGAGCGGAGTCTTGCCCGCATCACCGCTTGAAACGTTCCAGTCAAAATATACGATGCCTTCCGATGCGAGATAATCCTCAAGCTCATGCATATCGGTCGCGCTCACATCATTGGAGCTTCCTCCGGGGAATCTGTAGAACACGGGACTCTGACCCGTAACGTCCTCGAGAAGATTGCGGATCCTTTCGGTATCTTCCGCAAAGCTTTCGGGAGATGCATAGATATCATTATATACATGGGAGTATGAATGCATCCCGAGAGTATGTCCCTCTTCGACTATTCTCAGATATCTCGCATATGATGCGGTATTTTCCCTGCCTACAACGAAGAATGTTGCCTTTACTCCGTATGCATCAAGTATATCGAGAATGTCATCGGTATATATGCTGGGGCCGTCATCGAATGTCAGATATACCCTGTGCACTCCGTCGGAATCCGAACCGGCCGCATAAGTTACTCCGTTACGGTCATACAGACCGGGTGCGGATGCGTGTGCCTCATATTCATCACAGGGATATCCGAGAGATGCTCCCTCTTCGGAATATGTGCGTGCCGCAAGATCCGATATATCGGATGCTTCGTAAGCGTTCTCCTCGATCCATGAAAGCTGTACAAGCCTGCTTTCCCTTTCTCCGAGCTGCTGCACGGCCCTGTATCCCTCGAGTCTCTTTTCAAGGTTTATAACCCTGCCTCCGAGAAGCGCTGTGATAATGCACATTAATGCGAGCGCTGCGGGGATCAGTATGGAAATGATCTTTTCTGTACGCTTACTCATAAACCTGCTCCTTAGCGGCCTTTCCGACAAGGCCGTGCAGGTTATGCAAAGCCTTTATCAGATCACAAGATCCGCAATGTCATGTATAAGTCTTTCGGAATCTTCCCATCCGAGACAAGGGTCGGTAATGGATTTACCGTAGACACCTTCTCCGATCTTCTGATTACCTTCTTCTATATAGCTTTCTATCATCACACCCTTGACAAGATTCCTTATGTCGGGATTGATGGTGCGGTTATGCATTACTTCCTTTACGATCCTGATCTGCTGCTTGAACTGCTTATCGGAATTCGAATGGTTGGCGTCAATG
>JAFZWW010000024.1 GCA_017617005.1 Lachnospiraceae bacterium | reverse complement strand
TGCGACGGATTACGGTTATGTGGACTTCGAAAGACGTGACTTCTACGGAAGACGTGAGTTTACCGCGGATGAATATGTCATGTATTGCGGAACCCATTCCGATCATATGGTCATTCCCGAGCCCTACAAGACCAAATTTTTCGAGGGACTTAGGGAAGCGGTGCTTGAGTTTGGAAACAAAGTCGTGTTTAATGATACATATATCCTTTATCTGACCAGAAAACCTTAAATGAGGGAGGGAATATGGGAGAATACGCATTTGACGATCCGAAAAAGCAACCGAAATTAAGCGACCTTGTGCCCGAAGAACACGGCCCGTTAGTGAAGATATATTCAAGCTATTCGAGCCACGGGATGCAGATGGGCAGCGGAACCTCGGGAAACGAGACGGTTACCTGGCAGGAGGACGGAAGCGTCATAATAGAGTCGAATGATCACAGGGACGGTAAGGAAAAATATGAAAAGTACCTGGCCGGAAAAGATGCTGCGGAAAAGCTTCGTACTTTTGTAAAAGAAAACAGGCTTGCTGAGATGGCTCAGATCGAGAAGATACCGTTCCCGTACGCCATGACGGATTATTCCTCTAGTTCCCATATAACCTTCACATTTGATGACGAAGGCCATGTGCTTACCGAAAGAAAGCTCGATTGCTCATCCTGCTGGATATTACAGCAGGATGCGATACGAAAGGTCCGCGAACTCATAAAGGAGTGTACCGGAACCGGCAAACTCCTTGAGGAAAAGGAATCCTCGTATGACATATATGCTCCCGGAACCGCCTCATTTATGGGGATGGGAATGCTCGGAAACGGCTTTATGGGTATGGGAATGCCGAAAACGGATAATACCGCAGGCGATTCCGGAACACCCGGTCCCTGGAAATGCGGGTGCGGACAGGAAAATACGGGAAAATTCTGCACAAATTGCGGTAATCCGAGGCCAAAAATGGTATAATCATAAGGATTGTTTTATTTCCTTATTTTAGTATCAAACGGACCAAGGTATACCGACATGCTCAAGACCATCTTAATGATGTATGTAACACTGTTGCCCGCCATATTATCAGGCATTTTTAATATGATATGGTGCAAGACAGGTTTTCTTAAGTCCTTGAAAAAGCCGATGGATTTCGGCAGAAGTCTTTCCGACGGAAAGAGGATCTTCGGCGATAACAAAACCTGGAAGGGTTTTATCGGTTATCTTGTATTAAATACATTCTTTTCGATCGTCTGGGGCTGTGTCAGCAGCGCAGCCTCGATCGATCATCTGAATTTCTTTTATATCAATCACGAAAATACATTTATCTATAACGTTTTGATCGGTCTTCTTATCGGACTGGGATATGCTCTTTTCGAGCTCCCCAACTCTTTCCTGAAAAGAAGGCTTGATATCACACCCGGAAAAACGATATCCGGCTTTTGGAAGGGATTCTTCATCTTCCTTGACCAGGCGGATTCGGTCTTCGGATGTGCTCTTGTCGTGTGGATCTTTTACGATCTCGGAATATTACTGTATCTGCTATATGTTCTGGTCGGAGCGTTTACACATATAATACTGAATGTACTTCTGTATCTTGCAAAGCTCAGAAAAAACCCGTTCTGATAGGTAAACCGTGAACTTATCCGGACCAAAACGAGAGGAAATGTCTGTGATCATAAAACTTGAAAAAGAAGAATTCAGAGAAGAAAAACTCGGAAACAAAGGCAAATTCCTGCTTCAGATGAAAAAGCAGGGATTAAATGTTCCGGGCGGTTTTATTCTGGACAGCGATACGTACGATGAAGTTATAAGTATGAACGGTCTTGAAGACAAGATCCGTGATATCCTTTCGGGACTTACTCCGAATAACTGTGATGAGGTTTCCGAAAAGATCTCAAAGCTCTTCGATGATGTGCTCATCCCCGAGGATATCCTTTCCGAGATAAATGCGGTCGCAAAGGACGACTGTCTTTATGCCGTAAGAAGCAGCGGTAATAAAGAAGATCTTGATGAGTATTCCTTTGCGGGACAGTATGAGACTTTCCTCAATGTTGCAAAGAGCGACCTTGAGAAGAAGATAATCGCCTGCTACAGATCGATGTTCGGAAAGGTAAGCCTTCAGTATATCGCGAACAGGAATATCGATCCTCTTTCAATGAAGATGTCTGTAGTCATTCAGGAAATGGTTGATGCGGATAACAGCGGTATCTGCTTTACGATCGATCCCATAAGCGGCAACGACAAGGTGATGCTCATAGAGGTATCACAGGGACTCGGTGAGAACATCGTAAGCGGCAAGACCAAGCCCGAGCAGTATTATTACGACTGGTTTGACGGAAAGGAAGTACAGAGGAATTCCGGAAATGTACTTCTTTCCGAAGATGCGGTAAAGAATTATTCGCAGGTTTTCGCTCAGATCCAGCAGTTCTTCGGATACCCCTGCGATATCGAATTTGCGATCAGGAACGAAAAGCTCTACATCCTTCAGGCGAGAAAGATCACGAGCGTAAAATATAACGGCATCAGCGACATGTGGACCACCGCGGATTTCAAGGACGGCGGTGTTTCCGCAACCGTCTGCACTCCGTATATGTGGAGCCTTTACGAATACATCTGGGAATTCTCGCTCCGCAATTTCATAGTAAGGTCCGAGATACTTAAGGATGAAGAGCTTCCCTCCAAGCTCGGAGAGATGTTCTACGGACGTCCTTACTGGAACATGTCTGCGGTAAAGAAGGCGATGAGTCAGGTCATCGGATATAAGGAGAGAGAGTTCGACAGCGAATACGGCATTGTCGGAAATTACGAAGGTGACGGCGAGGTGACCAGGATCACTCCTTCATCCGTATCAAGGATGATCAAGATCGTCATCAACCAGAGCAGGATCTTAAAGAACAGAAAAAAGAACGCACAGCGTTATAAGGATGAGCTTCTCGGTCTTTACTTTGATTACAAGGATAAGCTGGATAAGCACGAGATAAAGGATATTGAGAAGAGCTTCTACAATATCACGAAGAAGACATATCTCAGGAGCGAGACAACATACTTCTGGCAGATATTCATCAACACGATCCACCAGTCGCTTTATAAAGACAGTCTTCTCAAGTATGTGTCCGAAAGCGAATACCTCTCACTTCTCGGAAACATAGACAACATCTCACATCTGCTTCCTTTCTATGAGATGTGGGATGCGTCAAGACTCATCAGAAAAGAAAACGAAGCATATCATTACTGGACAGACACACCGGCAGAGATCATTGCAGCTTCACTTACGGACGCAAAACACCATATCCCCGAAGTGAAGATCATTATAGAAAAATACGGTTATCATTCCGACAAGGAGCTCGATATTACATATCCCTGCTATTATGAAGAGCCCGAAGTCATGATAGGGATGGTAAAGGATATGGTTGCCTTGGAGGATTCGTATTCTCCTCTTGAGGACAAGGAAAACGGACATAAGATGTACACGGACGTCCTTCTCAAGATCAGAAAGAAGGTCTCCGAAAGGTCATTTAACAAGATAAAGAAAAAAGTCACCGGAATGAGGGAGATGCTCTGGTGGAGGGAAGAGTTCAGGGATGTCTCGACCAGGTTCTACTACATGCTCAGGATGTACACGATCGAGTATGCTAAGCATCTTACCGAAAAAGGCGTTCTGGAGAAAGCCGAGGATGTATGGTTCCTTAAGGTCGGAGATCTGTGGGATCACATCGACGGAAAAGCGGACAAGGAAGTACTTCGTGAAAAGATCCGCAAGAACAAGTTCTACTACAACGCATACAGAAATTACATAAGCGAAAATGAGATCGGAACCGCGATCTCCTCGGGAAAGAAGATCGAGGGAGGTCCGGGCATCAGAGGACTGGGAGCCAATAACGGAACCGTCACCGGAATCGCAAGAGTCATTGAAGATTTCACACAGATCGACCGCCTGCAGGAAGGCGATATCCTTGTTACGAGATTTACCGACACCGGATGGACACCGAAGTTTGCGATCCTTTCCGGAATCGTAACGGAATACGGTGGAATCCTCTGCCACGCGGCGATCGTATCGAGAGAATACGGAATACCGGCAATAGTTGCCTGCAAGGATGCGATGTCCAAGATACGTGACGGACAGATCGTCACTATCGACGGAAGCACCGGAACAGTAACAATCAAGGAATGATCGGAGATAGGTTATGAAGAAGATAGTTGGTTTTTGGAACCCTTCAGTGATACTTACATATCTGGGACTTGAGATCTCGGTATTCGGAATGTATCTTGCCGCAAAGCAGGTACACGTAAATTATGTTTTCATCTGTTTCATACTTGCCGGTATCTGTGATGTATTTGACGGAGCCGTGGCAAGGAAGATCAAAAGAACGGAAGAGGAAAAAGCATTCGGAATAGAACTTGATTCGCTTGCTGATGTGATCAGCTTTGTTGTCTTCCCCATAATCATATTCTGCAGACTCGGATATCTGAGCATTGCCCATCTTGTCATATATCTGCTGTTTGCCGTAGCAGGAATCGCAAGGCTCGGGTATTTCAATGTTACCACCGCGGACAGTGAGGGACCGGTTAAGTATTATATGGGACTTCCCGTAACATACACCGCACTGATCTTCCCGATCTTCTATCCCATTGCCGTGTTCATAAATAATTTCGTTCCCACTTGTATTTCGCTTCCGGTATGTATGCTGATAGTCGCATTCCTCGAGGTGCTCAAGGTCAAGGTCGGAAAGCCCAAGGGAATAGCATATGCGATCGTTTCGTTTTTTGCGATCCTGTACATAATCTTCTATATCGTGAGCGCACATTATAATTTCATATGAAGATATACGACAGACGGACAAAGGAATATGAGGAGATCGCCCAGTACGGTCAGGGTGCCCTGAATTTTCTGTACGGAAATTTCTTCGGAAGGGTGCTTCTTCGTATCGCGGTATCTCCGGGCGTTTCACGTCTGTACGGGTATATCAATTCCAAAAAGAGCAGTGTAAAGAGGATCCCGGGTTTCATATCTTCCTACAACATAAATATGGATGATTATGAAGACAGGGAATACACATCGTTCAATGATTTCTTTGCAAGAAAGCTGCGCCCCGGAGCAAGGCCGATCGATGAAGATCCGAAGAGACTTATATCACCCGCGGATTCAAAGCTTCTTGTTTATACCATTGAAGACGATCTACGTATTGAAATAAAAGGAAGAACATATTCACTTCCCGAGCTTTTATCCGGAAGCGAAGAATTATCAAAATATTCCGGCGGCATCGTTCTTGTCTACAGATTATGTGTAGATGATTTCCACAGATATGGATTTCCCGATAACGGCAAGCTGATCTCGCAGAAGACGATCAAGGGAAAATTTCACACGGTAAGTCCCGTATCGAAGGACTATAAGATCTATAAAGAAAACCACCGCGTGGTAAGCTTCTTATCCACCGAGCATTTCGGGGAAGTGATACATATCGAAGTCGGCGCAATGCTGATCGGAAAGATCGTAAACCGTGACGTAAAAGAATTTTCAAAGGGTGAGGAAAAAGGATATTTTGAGCCCGGAGGATCTACCATAATCGAGATATTCGAAAAGGATTCGGTAAGGATCGATGAAGATATCCTGACTCAGAGCAGGGAACATATCGAGACCAAGGTAAAGTTTGGGGAAGGAGTAGGATCGGCATGCTGAAAAGACTGCATATCTATATGAAGGAACGTTATCCGCTTGTAGCGAGACTGATTCTCGGCCTGATAGTGTTCCTCGAGATACATTTCATCATTCTTCTCAACGAAGGCGTGACCACATTTAAGATCGGCATCCAGGAATTTGTCGGTGCATTCACGGTCTTTGCATTTCTTCTGTGGCTCAGAATCGCAGATGACCTTAAGGATTTTGAAACCGATAAGATCCTGTTCCCTGACAGACCTCTTGCGAGAGGCGCTGTTTACAAGAAGGATGTTATGATCCTCTGCGTGATCGTTCAGGCTATCACTGTCGTCCTCAATGTTCTTTTCATGAACAATATAATCTTCTTCTGTATTCTGTATGCATACGGATATCTTATGAGCAAGTGGTTCTTCCAGAGAGCAAAGATCCAGCCTTCACTTCCTCTTGCACTTGTCACACATAATCCCGTCCAGATGTTTGTTAATCTGTATATCATTTCATTTACCGTTATCAAATACGGATTACGTCCCTTTACCATCACAACGGTAATGACACTCTGGACCCTCTACTTCCCCGCACTTATCTGGGAAGTATCACGTAAGATAAAAGCCCCGAAGGATGAGAACGATTACACCACTTATTCCAAACTCTTCGGATATAAGAAGGCTACAAGATTTGTAATGATACTGACCATCGTTGATATCATCACGAACATCATTCTCGTATTCAGACTCAACAAGATCTCCATCGCGATCCTTGTCATACTCGTAACATGGATGACCGTGCAGTTTGTAAAGTATATGAAGGATCCTAACAAGTTTGTGATCGTGGATAAAGTCGAAAGGTATACTTATCTTCAGGAATCAACAATGCTGCTTACCGTTGTCGTGTTCCTGCTTGTAGGAAGAATCTGAGATGTACGGAAGCAAGGCTGAAAACCTGGCGCTCTTAAAAAGTTCGGGAATAAATGTTCCCGGATTTATGCTCGTGCGTTCCGAGGATATAAAGCCCGGCTGGGAAGAAAAAGTATCGAAATACTGTGCGGAAAAGTCCTGTCTCTATGCCGTAAGAAGCTCGTGCAATCTCGAGGACGGAAAAGAAAAAAGCTTTGCCGGTCAGTTTGATACTTATCTCAACGTAAAGCCTGAGGATGTTACGGGAAAAGTTCTCGAGTGTATGGAATCCGTAAAGTCCGACAATGTTGAAAAATATATGCAACAGGAAAAAGCATCTGCGGATGACCTGAAGATGAATGTCATTATCCAGGAAATGGTGGATGCCGATAAAGCGGGAGTTCTTTTTACCGCAAATCCCCAGGGACTTTTGAATGAAAGTGTCATTGCGGTCTCAAGAGGACTCGGTGAGGGCGTCGTATCGGGAATCAGTGATACGACCACCTACTATTACAACCGCACCGACGGATTATATTATTACGAAGGAAAAGAAGACCTTCTTTCAAATACCGAGATTGAGGAACTGATCGGGATCGCATCCAAAGCCGAGGAGCTTCTCGGGGAAAGACTCGATATCGAATTCGCCTTCAAAGACGGCAAAGTATTTGTGCTTCAGGCAAGACCGATCACCACATTGAAGGGCGAAACGCCTCTCATCCTTGATAACAGCAATATAGTCGAAAGCTATCCCGGCCTTTCACTTCCTCTTACGATATCATTTGTCGATATCGTCTACAGCGGCGTGTTCAAAGGAGTCAGCCGCCGCGTTCTCAAAAACGATAAGGAACTGAATAAGCATGAAGACGTATTTAAGAATATGGTCGGTCATGCAAACGGCAGGGTTTATTACAAGATAAGTAACTGGTATACCGTTCTTAAATTCCTTCCCTTCAACAAGAAAATAATCCCCATATGGCAGGAGATGCTCGGGGTTAAGAATAAATCCTATGACGAAAAGAGCGTGGAGATCCCCGTACATATCCGTTTCATGACATATCTGAATTCTTTCTATGAGATCATGAGCGTTCCACGCCATATGAAAAAGCTGGAGGAAATATTTGCATCGACCAATGAATACTTCCATGCACACTTCAGCGGGGAAAGCAGTCCCGAGGAACTGATCGGGCTTTATAACGAGATCAAGGAAAAGCTTCTTGATGTATGGGATGTAACACTTCTAAATGATACATATTCCTTCGTTTATACCGGACTTGTAAAGCACAGGCTCAGAAAAAAGAATGCGGATGACGCATATATAAACCGCTACATTTCCGGAATCACGAATATCGAGAGCATGAAACCGATAAAAGCTCTTATCGAACTTGCTTACAGATATGATGAGTATTCACCTAAAGAGCTCGAAGAGAAAAAGAAAGAATACATAAGAATATACGGTGACAGAAATCTCGAAGAGTTAAAGCTTGAAAGTAAAACCTTCCGTTCACATCCTTATCTTCTTGATGAAAGGATCGAAGAATACAGAAAAGATCTTAAGAGTCTCGAAGAGGTCTACAACAATCTGAGCAGTGAAAATGCAGTTAAAGAAAAAGCCGATCCCGTCACGGCATTCCTCGGAAAAAGATGTGCCGCGGGAATTGCGGGAAGGGAAAGGTCCAGACTCAACAGAAGCCGTATCTACGGAATGGTAAGATCCATCTTCACCGCACTCGGAGAGCATTATCACTCAAGCGGACTTATCGATAATGCGGATGATGTATTCTGGCTGACCGTTGATGAAGCGTTCAATATGGCTGAGAATCCCGTGCCAATGCAGGAAGCAATCTCCGAAAGAAAAGAAAGCTACAAGCTCTACGCTCAGCTTCCTCCTTATTCGAGACTTATATTCGAAGAAAAGGAATTCGACAAAAAGCACGGAAGTGTCAACGCATACCGCAGGGAAGAAAACGAAAATGTCTTAAACGGAATTCCCTGCTCGAGCGGAACCGTAGAGGGTGAAGCGCTCGTCATAAAGAGTATCGCGGACGCAAAGGATGTTAAGGATAAGATCCTGGTTACCGTGATGACAGATCCCGGATGGGTATTCCTTCTTGCTTCCGCAAAGGGCGTCATTTCGGAAAAGGGATCGCTCCTTTCACACACCGCGATAATATCAAGGGAACTTAAGAAGCCTTCAATCGTCGGAGTCGAGAAGCTTACGGATACGATCAGGACCGGGGACCGTATAAGGATGGACGGCGGAACCGGTAAAGTGGAGATCCTTGGGAGAAAATAAATGGAATGTATCAGTGTAGGAAGAGAAGAAAGATATATCAAAGACTTTCTTGATCTTGCAAAGAAGCTTTACACCAAGAAGGACAATATGGAAAGCCCGGATACGATCAGGAAATTCCTGACGGGCGAGCATCCGATGTCGAAGTATTTTTCGCTGGATGCATATCTTATCTATGACGGTGAAAAATGCACCGGAAGATTTGCACTTACCATTTATCCGGATGACAGTGTATGTTATCTCGGATTCTTCGAGTGCATAGACGATAAGGATACGGCAGCATTTCTTTTCGCAAGTGCGGAGAAGCTTGCAAAGGAGAAGAACTGCAGCAAGATGGAAGGCCCCGTTGATGCATCCTTCTGGAATAAATACAGACTCAAGATCAATAATTTCGACAGACTGCCCTATACCGGGGAGCCTTACAACAAGGAATATTATTACGACCTCTTCCTTGCAAACGGTTACACGGTAAAGGAGCATTACACATCGAATGCATACAGGGCCGTCGATGATTCGTATGTTAACGAAAAGTTCGAAGGCAGATACAAGGCATTCCTTGAGCAGGGATACCGCATCGAAAGCCCGAAGACAGAAGATTACGAAAAGATACTCGATGAAGTCTACAGGATGATCACCGAGCTCTACAGCGATTTCCCGATCTACAAACATGTTTCGAAGGAAGACTTCAAGGAAATGTTCATGAGCTATAAATCGATCATGAACATGAGCATGACCAAGATCGCATATTACAAGGATAAGACCGTCGGCTTTTACATCAGCCTTCCCGATTACGGAAATAAGGTCTATCACCTGAACCTTCCGAATATTCTGAGCGTCCTTAAGACGAAGAAGCACCCCAAGCAGTACGTAATGCTGTATATGGGAGTTGACGCGGAGCACAGGGGACTCGGAAAAGCGATCGTCTATTCCATTATAAAGGAACTCGAAGCAAACAGACTTCCTAGCATCGGCGCACTTGCACGCGACGGAAAGGTGACACAGACCTATGTAATTGAAGAAGCAACAAGCATTTACGAATATGTTCTTCTAGAGCATTCACTTGACTGATCATTAACGAAGGAGAAGAAATATGTCAAACGTATTGGAACAGTTTCTTAAAGAAGACTATGAGAAATGGGGACCCAGGAATTACCTTCATGAAAAGAAGGGCGATGTATTTGTTCCCATTACATACGGAGCTTTTATCGAGAATGTAAATTATCTTGCGACATATCTTATCAAAAAAGGCTTCGCCGAAAAGAACATCGGAATCTACGGACCAAACAGCATCGAATGGATGATCAGCGATATTGCGATCATGTGCTATGTCGGATGCGGGGTCGGCTTCAGCAAGGACTGGTCCTATGATAACGTGGTCTATTCGATCAAAAAGAGTGAACTCTCCGCACTTATCTATGACGAAAGACAAAATGAGATCATGGACAGGATCAAAAAGGAATTCCCGGATCTCACATACATATCGGTACAGAATGATTTTGCCTCATGCATAGAAGAAGGAAAGAGATTATCGAAAGGACTTTTTACTCTCGAAGGAAGAGACGGGGACATTCCCGCAAAGGTTGTATTCACAAGCGGAACCACTTCCTTCCCGAAGGCTGTTCTTCTTTCCGTGAACAATGTCTTTTCCGGATGGAGATCGCTCGGAAGAAGGATCACCGTTGCCCTCGAGGATACATGTTATCTTTTCCTTCCTCTCAACCACACATACGGATCCATTTATAATTTCATCTATTCGGTCGTTTTCGGATATGAGATATATCTTGCGGGAAGCACCAAGGATATGGCACAGGAGATGATGGCTATACATCCGACACTGTTCTCCGGAGTGCCTCTCGTGTTCACAAGATTCTATGAAGCATCAAAGGCTATGAATATTCCTCTCGGCACGCTGCTCGGCGGAAGGATGAAGTATCTTTTCTGTGGCGGGGCAAAGCTTACCCCCGAGATCAGGAAAGCATATGCCGACGAAGGTATGTATATGATGAATGCCTATGCGCTTTCCGAGACATCTTCGGGATTCAGCATCGATTACCCCGGCGAAGAGGATATGGAAAGTGTCGGTACTCTTTTCGAAGATGTCGACGCCAAGGTCATCGACCCCGATGAGGAGGGATACGGAGAACTTGCGATAAAGGGAAGCAATATCTTCCTCGGATATTTTAATGATGAAGAAGCCACAAAGGCCGCATTTAATGAGGATGGATATTTCCTTACCGGAGATATCGGAACCATTAAGAACAATCACGTCTATCTCAGAGGAAGGAAGGATACGATGATCACTCTTTCCAACGGAGAGAACATTTCCACGAAGAGGATAGAGGAAAGAGTAAAGGAAGTCCACGAAAGCATCGTAGCGGTCAAGGTCTATATGAGAGGCGACCTTCTCTGTACGGACATATATGTAAATGATTCCTCGGCTCCAAAGGATGCGAGTGAATGGGACGGTCTTATAGAGAAAGTAAACGGAAACGTTTCAAAGTTCGAGAGGATCGGTAAGTACAATATCATCAGCAGTTCTCAGATGCTCAAGTGATCCTGCGGGACTAAAGGGAAAAAAGCGGCTTATGTTCCGTGAACATGGGCCGCTTAAAATTTTTAAAAAATTTTTCCGGATGAGCGCACATTTTATAAAGCTCATCCGTTAATCATAGTGAAAGGAGGAGGAAAGCCGGATCCATGGATTTAGAAAAAGCATATGACAAAATATACCGGTATGCGTATTTCAGGGTGAAAAATACAGCTGTCGCCGAAGATATCACGCAGGAAACTTTCCTCCGGTTTTTTGCAAAGAACGGAACCTTTCACGAATATGACATGAAATATCTGTACACGATCGCAAGGAACCTCTGTATTGACGAATACAGGAGGGTGAAGCCCGAGGAACTACCCGAAGAAGGAAGTGAGGCTGAGGCGGCGGTCGATTTTCCGGAAGACAGCATCATGGTACGTGAAGCTCTTGAAAGACTTACGGATGAAGACAGGGAAATCCTGCTTCTGAGATATGTGAACGATGAACCTGTCGGAACAATCTGCAAGGCACTCGGTATTTCGAGATTTACATTATACAGAAAAATAAAAAACGCCGAGGAAGAACTTAAGAAAAATCTGAAGGAGGATGAATGATGGACAGAGAACTTAAAAACCGATTGGCTGACTCATTTCATGCTCCCGAGCCCGAAAAGAAAGAAAGCTTCATCAAAAATCTGCGTCCAAGGGAGATCGGAATACCTGAAATGGTCCTTACCCAGATCCCTTATATCAGGCTTCCTATATGGCTCTTTTCACTCCTGATCGTGGCGGTTGCGATAGGCGGATCGATACTCGGAATGGAAGATACCGAATTTCAGATCACTATCCTTATGCCTTTTACAGCGGCGATCACAGTGCTTGAAACACACAGATCAAAAAGATCCGGCATGTCCGAGCTTGAGATGGCAACCAGGTTTTCACTGAGGAGCGTTATCTTTGCAAGACTGCTTATTCTCGGGATCGTATCAGGTATTGTTCTTGCCATAGCTTCTCCCGTGATCGCAGCTTCATTCGGAAGGAGCACGGTTCATACCGCTATCCGTATCCTTATACCTTATCTTATAACGATGATAATAAGTCTTATCATCGAAAGAAGTCCACTTGGAAGAACTCACGGGTACGCATCCTTTGCAGTCGCGGGACTGTCACTGTCCGTTACGGCATGGGCATATAACTGCGCGCCGCTGATCACGGCAGGATATGAAGAGTTTGTTTCGGTCTGGGGACTTCCGACGGTCATCATACTTCTGGCTCTTACGATTACAGAGCAGTGGAGGACCGTCAAGACTGTGGAGGCATTTGCATGAAATTATCTGTAGACAGAATTACAAAACAATACAAGAACAAGATCGCGGTGGACAGGATCTCCTTTGACCTTACCGAAGGAGTGACCGGTCTTCTCGGAGCAAACGGTGCGGGAAAGACCACACTTATGAGAATGATGTCGGGAATCCTTACACCCACGAGTGGGGAGATAAGTGCGGACGGCATTCCGGTGCAGGCGGAAAATTACCGTGCGTTGCTCGGATACCTTCCCCAGGATTTTGGATATTATCCCGAATTTACCGCAAAGGAATTTCTTGAGTATTTCGCCGCACTCAAAGGCATCGAAAGAAAAAGAGCGAAGGAAAAAACGAAGGAACTACTCGAACTGGTCGGACTTTCCGATGTTGCCGGGAAGAAGATCAAGACATACTCCGGAGGGATGAAACAGAGAGTCGGTATCGCGCAGGCACTTTTGAACGATCCCAAGATCCTCATACTGGACGAGCCCACTGCGGGACTCGATCCCAAGGAAAGAGTAAGATTCAGATCACTTATAGAGGAACTCGGAAAAGATTCCATAGTTCTTCTTTCGACACATATCGTTTCGGACATAGAACATATCGCAGACCGAATAATCATGATGAAGGACGGAGCCCTCGTGTGGCAGGGACGTCAGAGTGATGTGGAAGGCGACCTTGAAGAGTTCTATCTGAAGAGATATGAATGAACAGTACAGGGAGTTTGCCAAATGAAGAAAAACGGATGCTTTGGAGCATTATATAAATTCGAACTGATCAAGATATTAAAAAACAAAGTGGCAGTTATTGCTTTTTTAATCTTTTTTGTCTTCGGATTCGTACAGGGTGAATTCGAAGTAAGCGGAAACATAGAGCCCGAAATATTAAAACAATATATGAACCTTGACGGCCGTATCCTTGACGGGGAGCTTATCGAAGAATGGGTGGAAGCCACGGATGAATACGGAAATGTACCGGATGACGGGAATATAGCATATGAATCCCTCACAATCTGGATCAAGGATATTGCCGGATACGGAATCGTACTTGATAACGTGACCGCAGACTGGCTGTACGAAGAACGTCTGAGAATAATTGACGAAGCATACACGGACTCTTATCTTGACGAAGAGGAGATTGCATACTGGAAGTCACAGGAAGAAATACTGGACAAACCATTCGTATGGAAGGATTCCTATATCTCCTTCGGAGTTCAGAACGGGATAAGCAACACGATCATCATCATGCTTCTCGTGATCGCAGTCAGTCTTTCAACTGTGTTTTCAACCGAAACGCAGAGGAAGACCGATCCCATGATAAGGGCGAGCATTAACGGTGAAAGGGAAACATATTTCGCCAAGATACTTGCCGGTTCGACCTTCAGTATTGTAACGGTTCTTTTATACCTTACAGTTTTTGTAAGCTATGTCAGTATCAAATGGGGCTTTGACGGAATGGATGCCCTGGAGACCGTCATTTATCCTTTTACGCAGATGAACCTGACCGCAGGGCAGACCACGTTGATCCTCCTGGTTCTTACCGTGCTGGGATCATTCCTTTTATCTACGGTCACTATGTTCGTATCCTGCGTACTCAGAAACGGAATGGGAACAATGGGAATCATCGTGGGAGGATATTTCGGTCTCTTTGCACTCGGAACATCGATCCCGATGCATATGAAGACCCTGTCCAAGATCTGCTGCCTTTTCCCCGCACTTCAGATATCACCGAGACTGGTATATGAATTCAGACTCTTTAAGATCGCGGGACATTATTTCAGATCATATCAGGTTGCGGGAGCTTCTTATGTGGCAGTTGCTCTTATCCTTATTATCTTCGGATACATCCGGTACAAGAGGTATGAGATAAAAAGTAATTGATACAGATTTCCAATCTGCTAAAATGGTCTTATGAAGATCATTAACCTGATTGAGAATACGGAAGGCAAGTCGGGATGCATCTATGCACACGGCTTGTCTTTTTATGTTGAAACTGCCCGGCACAAGCTTCTCGTAGATCTCGGCCCATCCTCCGATACTTTGGAAAACGCGAAGACGCTCGGAGTCGATCTGTCAGCGGTCGATACAGTGATCTTAAGCCACGGTCACTACGATCACTCGGGCGGGATCATTCCTTTTTCCAAAGTAAATACGAAAGCTGCCATATATATGCAGAGCCTTGCTGCCGGTGAATACTTCGCCGATGACGGTGAGAACGCGGAAGGCGAGAGGTTCAGATATATCGGAATAGATAAGGATATTGCATCGCTTCCCGGCGTCAGATTGATCTCCGGCGACTGTGTGATAGATGATGAGCTCGAACTGTTCACGATCAAAAGAAGAACCCACGAACTTCCCTTTACCAACAAAAGGCTCCTGATTAAAACACCGGACGGATTTGTCCGCGATGATTTTTCACATGAGCATTTTCTCGTGGTAAGCGATGAAGGCAAAAAGGTTCTCATATCCGGATGCGCACATAACGGTATCCTTAGCATAATGGATGCTTATAAGGAAAAGTTCTGTTCCGCCCCCGATGCCGTCATAAGCGGATTCCATCTGATGAAGAAGACGGATTACCGGGAGGATCAGCTGGAAGAGATCAGGGATATAGCAAAGGAACTGACCGTATATCCCACAAAGTTCTTCACCTGTCACTGTACGGGAGTTCCCGCTTATGAAGCGATGAAGGAGATCATGGGCGACAAACTTGCATACGTCCATTCGGGCGATGAAGTGATCCTATGACAAAAAGCGGTATCTTTGGGAACAAATAGTTGTTAGCGAAGACGACTTCTAAATGCTATCTTTAGCGTACATCGTGTATTGCCGGAAACGGCGGAAAGGATAGTTCATGGATAATTTTTCTTTTTACTCACCCACATGTTTCGTATTCGGAAAGGACTCCGAGGATAAAGTAGGAAGCCTTGTAAAGAGATTCGGAGGAAGCAAGGTTCTCATTCATTACGGCGGAGGAAGCGTAGTCCGCTCGGGTCTCCTTGACAGAGTAAAGAAGTCGCTCGACGGCAAGGGCATCCCTTATGTCGAACTCGGCGGAGTCCAGCCCAATCCCAGGGACGGTCTTGTATATGAAGGAATAGACCTTTGCAAAAACGAGAATGTTGATTTCATCCTTGCGGTCGGAGGCGGAAGTGTTATCGACTCCTCCAAGGCGATCGCTGCGGGCGTTGTATATGACGGAGATTTCTGGGATTTCTACAGGGGAAAGTGGATAGAAGATGCGCTTCCCGTGGGAACCGTTCTTACCATTGCCGCAGCAGGAAGTGAGGGAAGCCCCGATTCCGTTATCACCAAGGAAGACGGAATGTTCAAGCGCGGAGCAAGCGGAGATGCGATCCGTCCCAGGTTCAGCGTGCTGAATCCCGCACTTACACAGACCCTTCCCGCATATCAGACCGCAGCGGGCATCACCGATATCATGGCACATCTGTATGAAAGATACCTTACCAATACAGAGGAGGTTGAAGTTACCGACAGACTAATCGAGGCACTTCTCCTTACCATGGTTCATGAAGGCCCCAGAGTTATCGCAGATCCCAATAATTACGATGCGAGGGCAAATATCATGTGGGCGGGAACTGTGGCTCACAACAATACGGTCGGCGTAGGAAGAAGCCAGGACTGGCTCAGCCATACCATCGAGCATGAGCTCTCCGCTCTTTATGACTGCGCTCACGGTGCCGGACTTGCCGTGACCATGCCCGCGGTATTTACTTATGAGATGTCACACAACGTGATGAGATTCGCGCAGGTTGCAGTCAGGGTCTGGGGATGCCAGATGGATTTCGCACATCCCGAGGTCACCGCAAAGGCAGGAATCGAGGCCTTCAGGAATTTCCTTATCTCGATCGGTATGCCTAAGAATTTCGAAGAGCTCGGCGCCAAGGAAGAAGATATCCCGAAGCTTGTCGATGTACTCTGCAGGGGAGACGGAAGGAACGGAACCATTTCCGGTTTCATTACCCTTAATGAAGAAGATTGCACCAAGATCTACAAGATGATGGTTTAAGTATTATAATGTTCTTATGAGGATACTGATAGCTGAAGACGAAGTTGCCACCGCTAAGGCACTTAAGGTTCTTCTCGAGAAATCAAAATACTCCGTGGACATCGTTCATACAGGAACGGATGCATGGGATTATATCTCGGGCGGTCACTATGATGTGATCGTCCTTGATATTATGATGCCGGGAATGAGCGGACTCGAGGTGCTGTCACTTATAAGAAAGAATTCAATCACCACACCCGTACTTATGCTCACCGCCAAGGCGGAGCTTGAAGACAGGGTCGCGGGACTTGAAGCGGGAGCCGATGATTATCTTCCCAAGCCCTTTGCATCGAGTGAGCTCATTGCAAGGGTAAAGGCGCTCGGAAGAAGAAGTGAAAATTATTCCGACACATTGATGGAAGCGGGTAACCTTGTTCTCGACGGCAACCGCTATGAAATGAGAGTCGGAGAAAAGTCGGTAACATTAACGAATAAAGAGTATCAGCTTATGGAGCTGTTCATCCTTCATCCCGGACATGTTTTTTCGACCGAGCATCTGATGGATAAGATATGGGGAACGGATTCGGATTCCGATATTGATGTCGTCTGGACCCATATAGGATTTGTAAGAAAGAAAATGAAAAGCCTCAGAGCCGATGTCGAGATCAAGACAATACGCGGCGCCGGTTATTCACTGGAGGTGGGCACATGCTGAAGAAGATGAGGCAGCGTGTGATACTCGCTGCAATGCTTGCTTTCTTTTCCGTCATCATGCTGATAGGCTTGGCGGTAAATGTGGTCAATCATATAGTGGTCACCCGGAATGCGGACGAGACGCTGTCTGCAATACTGAACTTTGAAGAAGTTGCTGTGCGTCCCGGACCCGATATGCCCGCACCCGGCAGTATGCCCGGCTCACAGGGTGAGGAACCCGGAATACCCTCTTCAATGCCACCGGAAGGCACACCTCAGGATTTTGCATTCAGGGAAGCGATGACTCCGTTCATGGGACTGCCCGATCTCGAGACGAACTACATGACGAGATTCTTCATCGTCCGTTTCGATAATGCCGGAAATCCCGAATACGTTTCGATCGATTACATCGCATCGGTGGACGGTGATGATGCGGTAAGTCTCGCCGAGCGTGTTTACGAAAAGGGAAAAGAAAAAGGATATCTCGGAGAATACCGCTATGCATGTGTGAAAAAGGATGATTCAGCGGTCGTGGTATTCCTCAATGTAAAAAAAGATCTCGATTCGATGAAGGATCTTCTCCTTATGACGATTGCGATATCCGCTGTCAGCCTTGTCATTGTATTTATCCTTGTCACTCTTTTTTCCAAGAGAGCGATCAGACCGATATCAAAAAATATCGAACAGCAGAAGCAGTTTATCACCGATGCGAGCCACGAGCTCAAAACCCCGCTCACTTCCATCTCGACAAGTATGGATGTCCTGACAATGGAGACCGGCGAAAATGAGTGGACGGAAAATATCAGGAATCAGACGCAGCGTCTTACCAAGCTTGTAAGCGAGCTGGTCATTCTCTCTAAACTGGATGAGGAAAAGCCGCTTCCGAACAAGGAAGAGTTTTCACTGAGCACTGCCGCCTGGGAGATCGCAGAGGTCTATAAGCCTCAGGCAAAGGGCGCCGGAAAAGAATTCAAGGCAGATATTGAAGACGACATACAGATGCTCGGAGAAAAAGCATCGGTCCAGCAGATGCTTTCGGTACTTCTCGACAACGCGATAAAGTATTCCGATGACGGAGGCGAGATCAGGTTCAGCGTATTTAAAAAGGGCGGCAGGACGAATATTGAGGTATTTAACACCTGCGATCTTAAAGAGGTGCCGGATGTCAGCAGGCTGTTCGACAGATTCTACAGACCGGACAGCTCGAGAAGCACATCGACCGGAGGCTACGGCGTCGGACTTGCGATTGCAAAGGCAGTTGCGGAAACCCACGGAGGAACTATTACTGCTGTCTGTCCGAGCGGCAAGACAATGACAATGAAGATAAAGTTCTGAAGATTTCAGGTTAAGGGAGGCTCCCGCGAAAGGCGGGGGCCTCTTTTTCGCGTATTTACAGGGGTTTGCAGGGTTTTTAAAGTTTTCCTTTTCATTTCAGGTTCATTTCAGGTTAGGGAATTAAGATATGACTATCAAAATGAAAGGAGCATTTATGGAAGAACATAAACCTTACAGACACGAGCTTAAATACTCGGTATCATATATGGATTATCTGACAATACGAAACAGGATCCGAAATCTGATGAAACCGGATCCGCATACCGGACCGGACGGCAGATACAGGATCAGAAGCATATATTTCGATAACGCCGATGATAAAGCATTGAAGGAAAAGGTCGCGGGCGTAGCAAAAAGAGAAAAGTTCAGGATCAGATATTATAACGATGATCTTTCTTTTATCACTCTTGAGAAAAAAATGAAGATAGGCTGCTTATGCCTGAAATATGACGCTCCCATTACGGAGGATGAATGCAGAAAGATCCTGGCGGGAGATACGGATTTTATGATAGAGCATCCGAATGAACTTGTCAGGGAACTGTACGCCAAGATGAAATATCAGCGGCTTCGCCCCAGAGTCCTTGTATCTTATGTAAGAGAACCGTACATATATGCACCCGGAAATGTGAGGATCACCTTTGATTCACAGATCAGGACAAGCCTGTATTCCAAGGAGTTTCTGACACGGGAAGTAAGCGATATAAGTGCAACGGATTCTCCTGAGGACATGCTGATGGAAGTGAAATATGATGCATTTTTACCCACTGTCATTCAGGACATGATCCAGCTGAAGGATGTAAGACAGGATACTTTTTCAAAATACGGCGCATGCCGCAGATTCGGATAATAAACGGAGGATTATAAAATGACATTCAGCGATATTTTCAAATCAAGTTTTCTCGAGAGCGTAACGGAGTTTTCTCCAATTGATACGTTTATAGGTCTTCTTTTTGCACTGGTGATCGGACTGTTCATCTTCGTGATCTACAAGAAGACATTCAGCGGAATAATGTATTCGACCGGGTTTGCAATGTCACTTGTAGGACTCTCACTGGTTACAACACTTGTCATCATGGCGGTCACTTCGAACGTCGTCCTGTCACTCGGTATGGTCGGTGCTCTTTCCATCGTACGTTTCCGTGCAGCGATCAAGGAGCCCATGGAGATAGTTTTCCTGTTCTGGGCACTTGCGGCAGGTATCGTTATCGGTGCGGGAATGATCCCTCTTGCGGTCATCGGTTCACTCATAATCGGAATTATCCTCTTTGTATTTGCAAACAGGAAATTCCATGACACACCCTACATTCTCATTGTTAACTGTGCTGATGAAAAAGCCGAAGAAAGTGCAATGAACATTATTCAGAAGTCAGTTGAGAAATACATCATAAAATCCAAGACTGTCACCGCAGCAGGCACAGAGCTTACCGCAGAGATCAGGGTCAGGGATTCCGAGACCGCATTTGTAAACAGGGTAAATGAAGTAAACGGCGTATCCGGTGCGACTCTTGTAATGTTCAACGGAGAATACATGTCCTGACGGAGAACAAGATATATGGTTTCTAATAAGCATATTTCAAAAATTATAGCTGTACTGATGGCCGTGGCCGCAATCCTCTGTGTGCTTGCAGTCGGCTATTCCGACAGTCTTGTCGAAGCATTCGGCGGCACCGGCGTCAGCATGGAATATGAGACCGAGCTGTTTGATACGGATGAGATAATCACCGTCAACATCATCATGGATGAAGACGAGTGGAACGAGATGCTCGGGAACGCGCTGAGCGAAGAATATTATGTATGCGATGTTGAGGTGAACGGAACGAAATTTGAAAATGTTGCGATCCGTCCCAAGGGAAATACCAGCCTTTCATCCATCGTCAGCGATCCGGACAGCGACAGGTTCAGCCTTAAGCTGGAGTTCGATCATTTCAACAGCGGACAGACAGCTTTTGGTCTCGACAAGCTGATACTCAATAACAATTACGCCGATGCCACCAATATGAAGGAAGCGATCATCTATGATATGTACCAATATCTGGGTGCGGATGCCTCCCTTTACAATTACGCAAGCGTATCGGTGAACGGCGAATACTGGGGTGTATATCTCGCGCTTGAGGGTGTTGAGGAGAGCTTCATGCTCCGCAATTACGGAACTCAGGACGGAGAACTCTACAAGCCCGACAGTATGGAGATCGGGGGAGACAACGGATCTTCAGACAGCTCATCAGGAGACTTCGGAGGCGGTCAGGGCGGCCCCGGAGGATCGTTCGGTGGCATGACACCTCCTTCGGGAGGTTTCGGTTTCGGCGGTGACCCCGGAAATATGCCCGATATGGGTGACTTTGATATGGGAGATTTCGATCCTTCGGAGATGGGCGGATTCTCGATGGGCGGAAACGGTGCGAATCTTAATTACACCGACGATGATCTCGACAGCTATTCAACCATCTGGGACGGTGCAATCACCGAATCCGGTGACAAGGATCATAAAAGAGTCGTCAAAGCTCTGAAGAATATAAGCGAAGGAACCGATATCGAGGAATACATGGATGTCGATAATATCCTGAAGTATATGGCGGTCCATACCTTCTCCGTAAATATGGATTCGCTTTCGGGTTCGATGGCCCACAACTACTATCTATATGAATATGACGGACAGCTCAACATCATTCCCTGGGATTACAACCTCAGCTTCGGCGGAATGAGCATGGGCGGCGGAAGCAGTGCGACGGATACGATCAATGATGCGATAGATACTCCCTTTGCGTCAACGGATTTCTTCGATGCCCTTCTTTCAAATGAAGAGTATCTCGAGAGATACCATGAATACTTAAGACAGCTGGTTGAAGAATATGTATACGGCGGACGTTTTGACGAAGTTTATTCAAGGATCAGAAGCCAAATTGATTCACTCGTAGAAGAAGATCCCACCGCTTTCTACAGCTATGACGAGTATCTTGTTGCCGCAGATATGCTTTATGAAGTAATAGAGCTCCGTGCGGACAGCATTTCCGGTCAGCTTGACGGAAGCATTCCCTCCACGGATTCAGGACAGCGCAGCGATTCTTCCGCACTTATCGATGCATCGCACCTTGATCTCGATCTCATGGGCTCAATGAACATGGGCGGCGGAGATGATGACGAATCCGGACATGAAAGACCGGGCAGCTCCGAAGGACAGGAAGCAGGCAGTGATGAAGGATCTTCCGGACGCGGTGAAGGCAGACCCGAAGGAGGCCCCGGTGGTTTCGGCGGATTCGGTGGCAGCGAAACGCCTGACTTCGGAGGTAATTTCCCCGGTGGCGATTTCGGAGGCGGTTCCTTCCCCGGAATGCCCGGAGGCTCATCGGGGGTGAGCAATATCAAAACCTACATAGGTTACGGAGCCGGTTTTATCGTAATGCTGGCGGCGCTCCTTATCTTCAACGGATCAAAACGTAGAAAAATGATCCGCACAAAGGTAAAATGATAATAACCTAAAAAGCTTTTGGGAATTATCATGACGCTTTTAAACGAATATCTCCGAGAAAGATTCGGATGCAAAGTTTATAAGATAGCCGTAAATGCCGGGCTTACCTGTCCGAACAGGGATGGGAAGCTCGGCACCCGCGGTTGTATATTCTGCTCGGCGGGCGGAAGCGGCGAGTTCGCACAGGATTCCGGAAAGAGCATTTACGAACAGATCGAGGAAGGAAAGAGATTAGTTTCTTCCAAAATAAAAGACGGAAAATTTATTGCCTACTTCCAGGCATTTACCAATACCTATGCCCCGGCGGAAAAGCTCCGCCCCCTGTTTACCGAGGCGGCAAACCACCCTGACATAGTCGCAGTGTCCATAGCAACCAGGCCCGACTGCCTTCCCGGAGACGTTCTTGATCTTCTTGAAGAGATAAACCGTATCAAGCCCGTATGGGTTGAGCTCGGACTTCAGACCATCCATAAGGATACCGCAGAGTATATCCGCCGCGGATACGAACTTGAAGTATATGATAAAGCAGTAACGGAGCTTAAGAAACGCAGAATCGAGGTCATAACCCATGTGATACTCGGACTTCCGGACGAAACTCACAAAATGATGAAGGAGACCGTGAAGTATGTATGCGATAAGGGTACCGACGGCATAAAGCTCCAGCTCCTCCATGTTCTTAAAGGAACCGATCTTGAAGCAGAATTCCTGGCCGGAAGATTCAAAGTCCTGACAGAGGATGAATACATAGATATCTTGAAAGAGTGCGTTAAGATCATCCCTGAAAACGTTGTCATCCACCGCCTGACCGGCGACGGGGACAAGAAGATCCTGGTCGCCCCCCTGTGGAGCGGGGACAAAAAGCACGTCATAAACCGCATAAGCAAAGAAGTTTTACAGTGATCTTACCCCGGGAATGTCCCGGGGGTTTATATTATTGGTATTAACGTTAGTGTCCATGTGTGATAACATTAACCCAAATGGGCATTTATGCCTTGGAAAGGAAGTACTCAGTCGGGAAATGGAAAAATTAAAACCAAAGCTTTTTTCTGTCATGAAAAATTATACGGGAGCCCAGTTTGTTAAGGACCTGGTAGCGGGCGTCATCGTGGCGATCATCGCACTCCCTCTTTCAATAGCGCTCGCGATAGCGTCGGGAGTAGGACCGGAGGCCGGAATCTATACCGCGATAGTTGCGGGATTCCTTGTTGCATTCTTCGGAGGCAGCCGTGTACAGATCGCGGGTCCTACCGCTGCTTTTGCAACAATAGTCGCAGGGATCGTTGCAAGTGACGGAACCGAAGGACTTATGGTTGCGACCATCATGGCAGGTATCTTCCTGATCCTGATGGGATTCTTCAGATTCGGAAATCTTCTTAAATATATTCCCTACACCATAACAACGGGATTTACCGCAGGTATCGCCGTTACTCTTTTCATCGGTCAGATCAAGGATTTCACCGGCATTCAGTATATGAACGGTGAAAAGCCTATCGAGACTTCCGAAAAGATAATGGCTCTCGTTTCCGATTTCTCCACCATAAATATCCAGGCGGTCCTTATCGGTGTGCTTGCTCTTGCGATACTTATAATCTGGCCCATGATCTTTAAGAAGATCCCCGGCTCCCTTATCGCGGTCATTGTTACCGCTGCGATCGTCAAGATATTTGGTCTCGATGTCAACACCATAGGCAAAGCATTTACCGATATCCGCACCGGACTTCCTCCCATCACGCTGAATACATCGGTTTTTTCGATAGGTGTTATCAGATCCCAGATCTCCAATGCGATAACCATCGCACTGCTTGCAGGTATTGAGTCACTTCTTTCCGCAGTTGTTGCCGATTCAATGATCGGTTCCAAGCACAGATCCAATATGGAACTCATCGCACAGGGTATCGCAAACATCGGCTCCGCATGCTTCGGAGGAATCCCCGCTACCGGTGCCATCGCAAGAACCGCTGCCAATATCAAGAACGGCGGACGCACTCCCATCGCGGGAATGGTTCATTCGATCTCACTCGTGCTCGTTGTTCTTTTCATGATGCCTCTTGCTAAACTGATCCCCATGCCCTGCATCGCAGCGATTCTTTTCCAGGTCGCTTACAATATGAGCGGATGGAGGAATTTCTACAAGCTCTGCAAGTCATCGCCCAAGAGCGATATCCTTGTACTCGGCATCACATTTGTTCTCACTGTTGTATTCGATCTCGTTGTTGCGATCGAAGTGGGAATCGTACTTGCTGCAATTCTTTTTATGAAGAGAATGGGTGATGTTACTTCGGTTGAAGGCTGGAAAGAGATCGATGACGAGAACGACCCCGACAGCATCACGCTCAGGGTCATTCCCGAGCATACGGTTGTTTATGAGTTCTCCGGCCCCATGTTCTTTGCCGCAGCAGGTAAGATACTGAACATTTCTTTTAAGGAAGATACCAAGGTCCTCGTCATCAGAATGAGAAGCGTAAATGCGATCGATGCGACCGCAATGCACAATCTCGAGCAGCTGTATGAGGATTGTAAAAAGAAGAACATCACCATCGTTCTTTCCCATGTAAACGAACAGCCTATGACCGTCTTTAAGAAAGGCGGATTCGATAAGATGATCGGGGAAGAGAATTTCCGTCCCCATATAGACGAAGCACTGAAGCGTGCCGAGGAGCTGGCAAAGCAGTAAGTCAATGAGAATATCCACGCTCTGCTATATACAAAAGGATAACAGCGTTCTCTTTTTATACAGGAATAAAAAGAAGAACGATCCCAATGCCGGAAAGTGGATCGGCATAGGCGGAAAGTGCGAGCCCGGAGAGACACCGGAGCTCTGTGTTAAGCGTGAGGTATTCGAAGAGACCGGTCTGACCCTTACAGATTATCATTTTCACGGTGTGATCAGGTTCGTATCGGAGATGTGGGAAGACGAGGATATGTATCTCTATTCCGCGGCGGGCTTCGAAGGCGAGCTTAAGACCGACTGTGACGAGGGTGAACTTAAGTGGATCGACAGGGCCGACATAGAAGGTCTTCCGATGTGGGAGGGCGACAGCTATTTTCTAAAGGCACTTCTTGAGGGACGTGACAGGATCAACATGGTCCTTACATATGAAGGAAAAGGCGATGAAGAGCATCTTGCCGAAGTGACCGATCTTGATGAAGGCGACTGGCTTTCAAGGACGAAGATACTTCTCGGAAATGAAGGATGTAACGATCTTTCAGATGCGACCGTTGCGATCTTCGGAGTCGGCGGTGTCGGCGGATATGTTGCGGAGGCTCTTGCAAGGAGCGGTGTCGGACATTTCGTGCTGACAGACAGCGATCGTATAGACATTACAAATATCAACAGACAGATCATTGCACTTCATTCGACCGTCGGCAGATACAAGGTCGACGTGATGAAGGAAAGGATCCTGGATATAAATCCGGATGCGGATGTGGAAGTAAGGAGATGCTTTTTCCTTCCTGAAAATGCGGATGAATTTGATTTTACAAAATATTCCTATGTTGTCGATGCTGTCGATACGGTGACGGCAAAGCTTTCAATAATAGAAAAGGCAGTGGCGGCAGGCGTGCCTGTCATCAGCTCCATGGGTGCGGGAAACAAACTCGATCCCGCCGGATTCAGGGCAGCCGATATTTATGACACCAATGTCTGTCCTCTTGCAAAGGTCATGAGGCACGAGTGCAAAAAGAGAGGCATCAAAAAGCTCAAGGTTGTTTATTCGGAAGAAAAGCCCGTTGAAAGCACGGTGAGCGGAGACGTTGCACCTGTGAAGGGATCCGGCAGACCCGCTCCAGGAAGCATAGCGTTTGTTCCTTCTGCCTGCGGACTTGTCATCGCGGGCGAAGTTGTCAAAGATCTTATAAAGTAAGAAAACCGGAGTCATTATTTTGGAAGAAACAGCAAAGAAAAAAAGATCCTTTCCGTGGGCGGAAATCCTGTTTGCCGCACTGAGCGCGGCATTCGTGACCTGCGGAAGAAGCATATATAATTACAACACGCTTATAGATATTTATTACAGACCCATGGAATATGGGGCGCTGTTTCTTTTTGTATTCCTTCCGCTCATATTGTTCTTTGCGCTGATCGGAGCCGGAGTCAAGAAATCCTTTACCCCGGTCAAAAAGAAAACCGCAGACGAAAAGCCGGATGTCGAAGATGCCGATGAATCGGATAAAAAGGAAGAAAAAAAAGTAAGAGCAGGTATTTACAGATTTTTCCCTGTCATCACATCGATTCTTGTTATCGGGGCAGGCCTGGTCGCACTGTTTTCTTATTTCCCCGGAATCCTCGGATATGATTCGGAGTGGCAGACACTGCAGGCTTTCGGCCTTATGCCTCTTTCAAATCATCATCCCGTTCTCCACACGCTTATCTGGAATTTCTTCATAGCGCTCGAATGGTTCGGAGTTCCCCATCCCTACGGACTCTTCATCTACTGCATCGTCCAGATCCTGATTCTTGCAGGCGTGTGCGGATATGTGACGGATGCCGAGATCAAGGCCGGATGCAGGTGGCCCGTTCCCGTCATCACAATGCTCTACTACGTGCTCTATCCCGCATTTTCCGTCTTTTCGGTCGAGATGACTAAGGACGTTCTCTTTTCCTGCGTGGTCGTAAGACTGTTCCTGCGCCTTAACGCAGTGGGAAACTATACAACAGACTCCGATGACGAAGAACTTCGGAAGAAGATTTCGAAAAAAGAGAAAATAAATACTTTCGGGATCTTTTTGCTCATAGCTCTCGGATGCCTTCTCAGAAATAATTTCCTTCCCGCAGCCGGGGCTATGGTGATAGTTCTCTTTTTCATGAGAAAAAAGAACGGAATGAAGAAGGCACTGCTTTCTGTTCTCTGCGGTGTTGTGATCGCGGTCGCGGTCATGCAGATCGTGTATCCGATGACGGGTGTGGAGAAGACGGAATCCCATGAGCTTCTCAGTGTTCCGGTAAATCAGATCTCTTCGGTATATGTAAGCAGGTATCCCGAGCTTACTACCGCGGAGAGATTCATCATAGACAATTATATGGAAGCCGGAAGATACAATCCGAGACTTGCGGATTCCGTGAAGTTTACCTTCAACGATGCGCTTTACGATTCGGACAAATCTGCATTCTGGGATCTGTATATGCACATGTTCAAAAAGTATCCTTATGAATTCACCGATGCTTTTCTTACACAGAATGTACAGCTCTGGTATCCTGCGGCAAGGATTACCGACAGGTACGCCGCAAGAAGATACATCGAGACCGTGAATGTTTCCGTTCCCGTATATATGATCACGGGTGGTTCGTGGTTCCCCGAGATGCGCGGATTCTACGATATGGTCTTTGAGGAGATTGAACGGAGCGGGGCCCTCGGCGGTCTTCCCTTCTCGCTTTCGATCCCCTTCTATTCGATACTTCTCGGATTCTATATTGCGATCAAGGCCAGGCGTCCGGGCTATACGGCGGGTGTATTCCTTGCGTTCTTCCTCTGGGGAACATATCTGCTCGGACCCGTTGCGGCATTCAGATATATGTATCCGTTCTTCCTGTTGATACCCGTGATCCTGACTCCGGTCTTTTCACGCGGAACAGTCATCGCATTCAAGGCAGACTCCGATTCATCCGAAGACAAAAAGTCAGAGGAAGAGAAAGAAGAAAAAACACAAGACGAAAAGAAAGAATCTGATCTTAAAGAAGAAGTCGAAGAAAAGACCGGAGAAAAAACAGAAACAGAAGTAAAAGCAGTCGAAGAGGCTGAAACAAAGGCCGGTGAAAAGCCTGAAGCAGTATCGGAAGAAAACTCCGATGAAAAGCCCGAAGAAAAAACCGACACCGTAGATGAAGATAAAGTATGATCTCAAAAAAATCATATTGGTAATGCTCACCCTGGCAGCAGGCGTAAAGCTTGCGGCATGGGGCTGGACCATTGACGAGGGCTATGCCTTTGCGATGGGCAACCGTCTTGTTCAGGGCGATCGTCTTTTCACGGATATGTGGGAGCTGCACCAGACTTCGGCATATGCGGTTTTCTTTTTCCTGAAGATATTCAGAGCGCTGACCTCATCCTGTGAGGGAGAGGTTCTGTTCGTCCGTGCGGCGGGCGCCGTGATCCAGTTCATAGTTTCGTTCATCCTGTATCTCGATCTCAAAAAGCACATGCCCTCCGATAAGGCATTCCTGCTTGTGATAATCTATGCAAATCTTTCACCGAAGCAGATGTCCACACCCGAGCACTCCAATATTCTCAACTGGACCTCGACTCTTGTTCTCATCTGCATCGACCGCTTATGGTCCCTGAAAAAAGAAGACAAAATCATCAAAAAATACGGCCTTCCGATACTGACCGGAATGGTACTTTCGCTCTGCGTTCTTTCTTATCCGCAGGCGATCATATTCGCGGTCTTTGTATTTGTGCTGATCCTTTTAAAGGGCGAAGGCAGGGTTAAAAATCTCGTGACGGTCCTCTGTACCTGCGCGGTACTTGCGCTCGCTTTTATCCTCTGTATTCTCAAGGGCCTTTCTCTTCCGGCACTGTTTGATACCGTTAAGAACATGATCGCGGTTGATTCCACTCATGTGGGCGGACTCGCGAAGCTCATAGGATACATGAAGGATTGCGGGATCCTGATCCTTTTCGTCTTGGGATTCGGTATTCTTTCTTTTGCAACTTCCAAGGTTTTCAAAAGCGGAAGGCTAACGGTTCCCTTTGCGGTCCTGTATGTTTTCACCTGGAAATTCTTCCATATAATGCTGAGGTTCGACCGGTATTCCGTTGAATACACATATGGCGGAGTTCTTATCATTATTGTCATCGCGATGATCGATTCACTTATCCGGAAGGTGATGTCCGGTGAGGACAAAAGTCTTCTCCTTCTGCTCGGCGGAGGAGGTGCGGCGGTTTTCCTTACGGTACTTGTCGCATGCAATCAGAGCGTTTTTTCATCCGCAAAATATCTTTCCTGCACGGTTATCGCCGTTCTTGCCGCAGGCACGGATCTTTCGGATAAAAAGGAAAAGATCGTCACCTTCCTTGCGGTCATCATGATAGTCCTTGTAAATATCGTGCAGCTCGGCAATCCCGCAAACAGGCTTCTGAACATCACGGATGCTGATGCAAGAGTTCCCATAGGTCCGCAGAAAGGCCTTATAATGGAGAGGCTGTATGCGAACAAAGCACGTATCGATTATGAAGAGCTCCCGGCGATACTCGATAATGCGGATCTTGTCATGATCACGGGAGATGCGGTCACCTATCTGTACACGGATGCAAGGATCGGAAACGGCTCCACGATAATGACGGAGGATTACGGTGAGAGATTCGGAACTTACTGGACCGTCTATCCGGAAAAGAAACCTGACATCATTGCGATCGAATGCTACGACGGCCTTGTCGATTACAGGGTTGCAAGATCATGGCTCTACGAATATGCGACGGGAGAGTTCGGAGCAGATGAAGTAATAGATACAACGTATTACAGACTTTATATAAGAAACAAATGATCGGAGGAAGAAAATGGCTGTAAGGATTTTTTCTGATTCTACATGTGATCTCGGAAAGGAACTGACCGAAAGATATTCGGTGACGATCATTCCCCTCTGCATCGTGATGGGTGAAAAGAGTTATTATGACGGCGAGGAAATGGGACAGGAAGAGATCTTCAGATGGGCCGAGGAAAACAGGACCACTCCCAAGACTGCGGCGATAACCGCGGAAAGACTCGAAGCTGCCGTAAAGCCTGTGCTTGATGCGGGCGATGATGTCATTCTTTTCACCATAGCATCGGGAATGAGTTCGACATATAACCTTGCACAGATCTATTCGGAGGATAACGGAAACGGACATATGCACGTTATCGATTCCGCCAATCTTTCGACCGGAATAGGACTTCTTGTAATAAAGGCTGCGGAGATGGCGGCAGCAGGCGCATCCGCGGAGGAGATCGTCTTGAAGATCGGCGAACTGATACCCTATGTCAGGGCAAGTTTTGTCATCGACACCCTTACATACCTCGCAAGGGGCGGAAGGTGTTCTTCGGCAGCGGCACTTCTTGCGGGAACCTTAAAGCTCCATCCTGAGATCGTGGTAAAGGACGGAGCAATGGGAGCGGAGAAAAAATATAGGGGGAATCTTGCCGGTGCGATCGGAAAGTATACCCATGATCTCGAAGATGCTCTCAAAAATGCGGATCCCGACAGGGTATTCATCACCCACACCCTTCAGGAAAAGGACAGGGCGATAGTGGATGAGACCGGAAAATACCTTGAATCCCTCGGGATTTTCAAAGAGATCCTGGAGACCCGTGCAGGCGGAGTCATTTCATCCCACTGCGGTCCCGGAACACTCGGAGTTCTCTTCATAGAGAAGGTCTGAAGAAGGAAAAAACACCAAAAAACGCCGTTTTTCGAGCAAAATGCCCGTAAACCGGATATTGTATACAGGGATATTTGTATAATTTTCCATTGACAGTACGTGTTCTTTCCAATTAAAATGCTTTCAAGGCCAAAGGGGGTCACACTAACCTTTGGGCTGTTTTGTTATATGTAATGTAACAGGAGGAAATATTATGAAAAAGAAACTGCTTTCACTTATGATGGTCGGAGCAATGGTTCTTTCCATGACCGCTTGCGGCCAGGGCGGCAATACCGGATCCGGTAATACCGGAAGCGGTGCAACCGGAAACGGAG
>JAFZWW010000023.1 GCA_017617005.1 Lachnospiraceae bacterium | reverse complement strand
CTTATTATATCACAGAGCACTCTTCTCATGAGTGCAGAGTCGTCAACTACAAGGATTTTTTTCTTCATAAGCCACCTGTACCTAACGATAAGACCTGTTTAAAAGCTACACTATCTCTTAAGATTCTTTCTTTCTTCTTCAAATATGAACCTGATGATCTCTTCCCTGGCACCGCGTTCCATATTGATGTACTGGACTCTGTGCTCATAGGTTCCGGGTCTGTTCTCGAGTTCCTTGACTACGAGAACTTTTCCGATGAGCTCATATTTCTTTCTTTCTCCGCCGATCAGAAGGTTATAGCTGATGTAGAGCATGCTTCCGGGCTCATACTTCTGGTTGGACATGAATCTGAGTCCGCCGCCGGAGATATCCACGATAACGCTTCTCTTGATGGGAAGATTTGGCTGCAGGTAAAGAGGACTCTTATTTGCTACCGCATTGACCTCTTCCTCAACAAGATTTCTCGAGCACATCTCAAGTGCGCAGCTGAATCTGTAATATTCCCTGCGCTGGTACTTTCTGAGGTTACTCGTAAGTTCAAGAACGAGAACATAGATATTGTTGGACTTATAACGGTCGATGACCCTTACAAAACACTGATAGAGGCCCGCACCGGTATAAACGATCATATTGAATTCCGCATCAACGGGAAGAAGTATCAGCTTGGTCTGCTCAATGGGCATCTGAACCTCTATGGAATCCTCGGAAATGATGTCTACGATCTTGGTCTCGTAATATCTGGCATTTTCATTCTTGTCTTCGCCGTCAAGTTTACGATCCACAGCCGTTAATTCGACTCTGTCTCCGGGTGAAATAAAATTACTAAGCATAACACATCCTCCGTTATCTTCTGGTAACTATATGAGAGAAAAATGCCGCCATTCCTCTTGCAGGGCGCTGTGCTTCGCCTTTTTCGTCAAGAAGTGCCCGGGCTATCTGCTCGTATGCCTGGGATGACTTTGATGCCGGATTCTTTAAGGATACCGGCATCTGCTGCATTACCGCGTCGGACAACTGTACATCATACGGTACACATCCGAGGTATGTAAGCGGCAGTTTCAAAAATCTCTGTACTACGGAATTGAGCTTTTTATAAAGCGTCTGTCCGTCGGCTTCCTTGGTGACCCTGTTGGCGATCATCCTTACGACCGTTTCGTTCGGATTAAATCTCGGGTGTCTTGCAAGTGCCTTTAAAAGCGAGTACGAATCGGTAATGGAAGTGGGCTCATGCGTTGTGATGAGAAGTATCTCACCGCTCGCCACGAGGAATTCCAGAACCGCATCCGATATTCCCGCACCCGTATCTACGATTATTATATCAGCAATTGAATCTAGTTCCGACAGATTCTGAATAATATAATTCAGATAATCGTTACTTAAGTTCGACATGCCCGCGATACCGCTTCCGCCGGATATGAAACCGACCTCTCCGGGACCCCAGGTGATTATGTCCTTGATATTCTTGCCCTGATAAATGAGATCGCAGAGATTGTGTTTCGGAACGGTTCCGAACATGATCTCGATATTCGCCAGTCCGAAATCGGCATCGAGTATGATAACTCTCTTGCCGAGCTTTTTCAGCCAAATCGCAAGATTTATCGCAGTATTTGATTTTCCGACTCCGCCCTTGCCGCTCGTTACGGTGATGACCCTCGCAAGAGGTCTCGCCTGTCTTGAAGCTTTTATGATACGGAGTGATTCAGCCTGGTCCATTGCTTACTCTCCTCCCAAAAGCTGCTTGACGATGCGCTGGGCATTGAAGGTCTCTATATCATCGGGCACGTTCTGTCCGCATGTGACGAACGCTATTGAACTGTCGGAATAGCATGTAATGTTGTAAAGACTTCCGAGCGTGGATGTTTCGTCGAGCTTGGTAAATATGAGCTGGAAGTCAGAAACGCTGCGGTAATTGTCAACTATCTTCTTAAGATCCTTGTACTTGGTGGTCGCACTTAAGACAAGGAAGCACTGCTTTGTGACGGTCTCGGGAAGACAATCCATAAAGCTCTTCTGCTTGATGAGAAGCTCTTCGCTCTTATGTGAATGTCCCGCGGTATCGACAAGGATATATTCACAGTCCTTGAAATCATCGCATGCGATGCTGAGTTCGTCTTCGGAGTATATGACTCTGAAAGGAACTTCAAGAATGCTCGCATATGTCCTGAGCTGATCCGCAGCTGCGATCCTGTACGTATCGGTTGTGAGAAGCGCGATCTTCTTCTTGTTGTTAACGGAAAGAGAACTTGCAACCTTTGCGATGGTAGTTGTCTTTCCTACTCCGGTGGGGCCTATGAAAAAGATAACTACGGGACCTTTCGCTCCGGGATCCGCAATGCCCTCGGCCTTGCCGAAACGGAGTATCATCTTCTGATAAACGGCGCTGAGATAATAATCGAGCTTCGCACCGGGCTTGCTGATATCACCGGCACCGGTAATAAGCTCATTAATAAGCTTTTCATCGATGTCGTTATCGATCATCGTGTTGTATAGAAGTCTTAAAAATCTGGAAGTCTCCCTGTCGGGCTCGGGCTCGGCGGTCTTAGCGGGCTGCTCTTTTTTGGGAGCGGGCTCGGGCTTTGCTTCCGCTTTCATGACGGGCTTTTCTTCCTCGGAAGGTCCGAGTTTTTTCTCAAGGATATTCTGGAGATTGTCAATCTTCTCTTCAAGCACCCGGCTCTTGTCATCGGAAGCTGCAGGAGCAGTCTGTGCCGCGGAAACCAGTGAAGTTTTCAGTTCGGGCTTTGCCACAGCCTTTGGTGTATCGGCGTTATTTCCCGAAGCTGCGGATGCCTTTGCTTTTTCCTGTGCACTGACCTGGGCTCTTGCGATCCTGCGGATCTGTTTCATTGTGGGATCGTCTTCTTCAACAGCCGCGGTAACCTCAACCCTCTTACTTTTGAGGAATGCAAAAGGTGGCTTGGCCTTGACCTTGCGAACATTCATGATCACAAGATTCTCTCCCAAGTCCTTCTTGGCAAGTGCGGTAGCTTCTTCTTCGTTTTTACCGATAAATTTCTTGATTATCATTTTATGCGGTAACCATTCCGACCGATGTCAGATTGACACTCGAGTCAACCTCGTTATATGAAACGACGATCAGGTCTTTATAGTAATCCTCCGTCAGTTTTCTGAAATAGATCCTCACGATGGGTGAAGTCACTATTATCGGATTCTTGCCGAGGTTCTCAAGCTTCTGAACCTCGCGTCCGACAGACTCGAGTATCTCGTGCGTACGTGCGGGATCGATATTGATGAACGATCCGTTCTCGGTCTGCTTAACTCCGGCCATTATCTCCTGCTCAATCTTCGGATCGAGAGTCACAACGGAATTGGTATCATTCAGTGCAAAATATCTCGCCGATATCGCTCTCTTCAGAGCCTGTCTGACATATTCGGTAAGTATATCCGTATCTCTTGTCGTGGGTGCAAAATCAGCAAGTGTCTCAAGTATCGTAAGAAGATCCCTGATAGATACGCCTTCGCGGAGGAGATTCTGAAGCACCTTCTGGATATCTCCGAGGCCGAGAAGCTTAGGCACAAGCTCGTCCACAAGATTGGGATTGTTTTCTTTTACATTGTTGACAAGATTCTGTACATCCTGTCTGGTGAGCAGTTCGTCGATGTGCTGCCTTATTATCTCGGTCAGATGTGTGGCGATTATCGAAGGAGGATCTACTACGGTGTATCCGAGCGTCTCTGCCTTCTCACGCTGACCTTCGGTTATCCATATCGCAGGCAGATGGAATGAAGGCTCGAATGTCGGGATACCCGTGATCTCTTCCTGGACATAGCCGGGATTCATCGCCATATAATGGTCGAACAGTATCTCGCCTTCGCTTATCTGAATGCCCTTGATCTTGATTATGTATTGGTTCGGATTGAGCTGTATGTTATCCCTCAGTCTGATGATGGGAACAACGGTACCGAGTTCAAGCGCTATCTGTCTTCTGATCATTACGACACGGTCAAGGAGATCACCTCCCTGGTTAACATCCGCAAGCGGGATGATGCCGTATCCAAACTCGAGCTCGATGGGATCGACCTGCAGGAGTGAATTGACATTTTCGGGCTGTCTTATCTCTTCCGCTTCCGTCTCTTCCTTGCTCACATCAAGTTCGATGCTCGCCGTCTGAAGCTTCTTGCTGACCCTTGTTGCGGAGAACATGAAGATGACTCCGAGTCCGACAAAAAGTATCGTGTTCAGGTCCGTAAAAAGACCGAGTATCGTCATCATGCCGCCGACGATAAAAAGGACCTTGGGAAGTCCGAACAGCTGCTTGATTATCGTCTCACCGAGATCCTTATCCGTTGAACCCTTGGTTACAAGGATACCGGTAGAAAGAGATATCATCAGCGAAGGTATCTGTGATACAAGTCCGTCACCGATGGTCAGTATCGCGAAGGAGCTGAGTGCATCGCTTATGTTCATTCCCCTTCTGAGGACCGCTAGTGCGATTCCTCCGACAAGGTTTACACCCGTGATAAGAAGTCCCGCCACAGCGTCTCCCTTTACGTATTTAACGGCACCGTCCATGGAACCGTAAAATGCGGATTCCTTCTGGATCTTCTCACGTCTTTCCTTGGCCTCTTCATCTGTTATCGCGCCGGTGTTCAGGTCCGCATCGATAGCCATCTGCTTACCGGGCATTGCGTCGAGTGTGAATCTTGCGGTTACTTCCGATACACGCTCGGAACCCTTGTTTATGACCATGAACTGGATGATCAAAAGGATTATGAAAATGATCGCACCAATTATCAGGTCACCGCCGCCTACGAAATTACCGAAGGTGGCAACGACGTTTCCCGCATATCCGTCACGAAGGATGAGCCTCGTGGAGGAAGTGTTCATCGATATCCTGAACAGGGTCGTGAACAGGAGCAGTGTCGGAAAGAAACTCATATCCAGAACTTCCTTGCAAAAAAGTGCTCCGAACATGATGGTCATTGCGATCGAGATGTTAAATGCGAGTAATACATCAAGTACGCCTGAAGGGATGGGGATGATAAAGAGAATGATAGCAACGGCAAGATATAAAGCTACGAACACATCAAATTTGCCGATTGACTTAAACATATCATCCTCCTTTCGCCGTATTTTCAGATCTTACCCTGCAGATGATATACGAATGCAAGTATCTCGGCCACAGCCTGGTACAGCTCGGGAGGAACAGTCTCCCCGATCTCGACATTATGGTAGAGCATTCTTGCTACAGGCTTGTTTTCAACTATCTCTATACCGTTTTCCCTGGCAACGTCCTTGATCCTCTGGGCAAGATAACCCTCACCCTTGGCAAGAACGTAAGGTGCATCTCGAAGAGAAGGCTCATACTTGATCGCGACCGCATAATGCGTAGGGTTTGTAATGACGACATCCGCTTTGGGAAGTTCCTGCATCATACGTCTTCTGGAAGCTTCCATCATCTTCCTTCTGATTGCACCCTTGACCTGGGGATCACCTTCGGTGTTCTTATACTCATCCTTGACTTCCTGCTTGGACATCATCATATCCTTGTGGAATTTCCACTTCTGATATCCGAAATCCGCTCCCGCGATAATTATATACACCGCCGAAACTCTTATCCCGAGATCCGAGATAGTATTTCCGATAAGAGCAACAGCCTGCATAAGAGGCATATCGAAAAGATCAAAAAGCAGGAAAACTTTGTCTTTAATGTACGTATAAACAATTGCCGCGATCAGTCCGAGCTTTAAAAACGATTTGAAAAGTTCTACAAGGGAATTCAGCGAAAAGATCCTCTTGAACCCCTTGAGAGGATTGATCTTGGACAGCTTGGGCTTGAGAGGTTTCGTTGTAGGTCTCCACTTAACCTGCATGAGGTCGCATATAACGGCGACCATAAGTCCCAGCAGCATTATCGGAAGAATTATCATGATAATGCTGTAGATCCCTGTCCGGAAAAGAATACCCGTCTCCGTAAACGGCATCTCTCCCTGCGGGTAAACGGTCACATTCGGTATGTCACGATAAACTGTACCAAAGAAATTAATGAACTTGCCGCCCATGCTCGCGGCCATAAAGCGTATCACCAGGAAAAAAATAAAAAGCATCAGACAGTTTACTATCTCTCTGCTCTTGGCAACCTGTCCTTCTTTTCTTGCATCGGATAGCTTTTTCCCGGTAGGCTCTTCTGTCTTGTCACCGTTATCAGCGAAGAACTGCAGATCATATTTAAGCATGTCAGCTCCTCCGCTCTTACATCATGTTCGATACGAACGAAACCATCAGCTTCTTCATTTCGGTAAAGATCATATCCGAAGCCTTGGGCATCAGTCCAACTGTTAGGAAAAGAACCGTAAGTCCCGTAAGAACCTTAAGTTGAATACCTATCGCAAACATGTTCATCTGCGGAGATACCTTCGCCATGACACCAAGTATCGCATTCAGCATCATCATCGTCGCAAAGATCGGAAGAATTATGCGGAAACCGATGAGGATGTAATCCGCAAGGAAAACTACCGCCGTCTCCATCAGTCCGGATGCATTGAAATTGACGTGTCCGACGGGAATGAGCACATAGGTATCTGCAAGTGCTCCGAGGAGATACCTGTACATTCCGCTCGCGATGAGTATCATCGAATAAGCGTAATTGTATAATCCTCCGGTAATACTTATCTGTTCCTGGGATGCGGGATCCATCAGCTGGACCATCGAAAGACCGGTCTCCATATCGGCCACCGCTCCGGCAAATGTAAATACCGTAGAACAGATATTGGCGGAAAGTCCGATGAGAAGTCCTGCAATCCCTTCCTTCAGGACGATAACGGCATATGTGACAACCGAATCATATATGACCGGATCTATGGGTGTTAACGAAGTATATATTAGGCCGGCAATGAAAACGCTCAGCGCAATCCTTACTCTTCTGGGAGTGTTTTTCATGCTGAAAAACGGGCATATATATACAAAGCAGGAAACCCTGACAAGTATCAGCAGAAAATATTCCAGATCGTAAATTGAAAAAGCTAAATTCAGCATCCGCTATTTCTACTTATGAACGTAATAAACAAATGTGCTCCAAAGACTCGTGGTGTATTCGACAAGATTGTTCATTATCCAGTTTCCGAGAAACATCAGGGTCAAAAAGATCCCCAGAACCTTGGGAACGAATGTGAGCGTCTGTTCCTGTATGGATGTAACGGTCTGAAAAATACTTATCGCAAGACCAATCGCCATTGAAACGATAAGGATCGGTAGCGAACATTTGAGGATCATATAAAGACCGCTATGGATCATTTCCGCCGCTGCTTCTGGTGTCATCTCAAACTCTCCTTATCAGTTACGCTAATAGAACGTTCGTACAAGCTGGCCTATGATAAGCGCCCATCCGTCCGCGAGGACGAAAAGAAGTATCTTAAAAGGCATCGAAATTGTCGTAGGCGGCAGCATCATCATACCCATACTCATGAGTACCGAGGCCACAACCATATCTATAACTATGAAAGGTATGTAGATCATGAAACCGATCCAGAAGGCTATCCTGAGCTCTGAGATCATGAACGCCGGAATGAGGATCGAATTGGGGATCGACTCAAGCGTTCCGTCCCATTCCATACCTGCAATATCATAAAAAAGCCGCACATCCTTTACCTGAGTCTGCGGCTCCATAAAATTCCTCAAAGGAGTCATCGCATTCTCCAGGAACTGATCCTGATCTATCGTTCCCGCTTCAAAGGGAATGACAGCATTGACATTGATCTCCTCAATGGTGGGCTGCATTATGAAAAAGGTAAGAATGAGCGACAGCGCGATCAGAACCTGATTGGGCGGTGCGGACTGTGTATTGAGCGCCGCTCTCGTAAAATGAAGCACGATGATGATCCTCGTAAAAGAAGTCATCACCAGAAGCAAAAGCGGTGCGATTGCAATGAGGGTAAGGGTTATCAGAATCCTTAAGGAAGAATTCAGTGAACCGTTATCATCATTGTAAGTGATGGTAAGTCTGTTAACGGTATTAATGGTATCGAGATCTTCGGGGGAATCATAAGTTCCGGGCGGATCGATAACGGTACTGATATCGGTCTCGCCGGCCTGGTGATCGTTATCCAACGCATATACTTTTCCGTGAAAAAAAAGACATGCAAAAAGGATGATACCCAGAGCAAGAACAGTTCTTATGATATTTTTTCCGGCAGTAAGCGTGTTTCTATACATTATTCCTGCTTTCCTCCGGAAAGATTGTCCTTATCGGAAAATGCTTTTGAAAGGATCTCGGAGAACGTTTTCTTTTCCTCGGGACCCGTAACCTTTATGTCGCTTTCATCCACATCCCCAAGATAGGTAACCGTGTCACGGGAAATTGCGATCACCTTGTATTTCGAACCTATACGGATGATCTGGACAAACTTTCCCTGTGCGATGCGAATAGTCTCGATAACCTCCGCACTTCCGCACGCAGACTGAGCCTTCTGGAAATTCCCCATCCATTTTGCGCAGAACATACTGAGTGCCAGAACAAATATAAATATGATCAGCACTGTCAGTAATTGCGCAATATCGGATAAAGTATGGGATGAAAGAAGGATCATGGAATTAACCTATTACCTTCTTGACAGCCTCTAATACTCTGTCAGCCTGGAAGGGCTTGACTATGAAATCCTTGGCACCGGCCTGGATGGACTCGATAACCATTGCCTGCTGTCCCATTGCGGAACACATGATGACCTTGGCACCTGCATCGGCAGCTTTGATAGCCTTGAGAGCCTGAATGCCATCCATCTCGGGCATGGTGATGTCCATAAGTACGAGATCGGGATTAACCTCCTTGTACTTCTCGACAGCCTTTGCTCCGTTCTCTGCTTCTCCCGCAACATTGTAGCCGTTCTTGCTGAGGATATCTTTGATCATCATCCTCATGAATGCAGCATCATCACAGATCAGGATATTCTTTGCCATAATTAAAATCCTCCGAATTTTATTAATGTACCGTCAGGTAGTAATTACTGCTTAATTATCTCTGTTACTCTGATACCAAAGTTCTCTTCGATAACAACAACCTCGCCCTTTGCGACAAACTTGCCGTTAACAAGCACATCTATCGGTTCACCGGCGATCCTGTCAAGCTCGATGATCGTACCGGGAGCGAAATTGAGGATATCGGAAATGGATTTCGAAGTACGTCCGAGTTCAACGGTTACTTCAAGAGGCACATCCATTATGAGTCCGATATTTTCTCCACCCTGAATGCCGCTCAGGTCTCCGCTGAAATTCTGGAATGTGGCGGCCTGTATGTTCATCGGCTGAGGTGCCTGTCCGTAGCCCATCTGAGGCATTCCTCCCATCGGCATTCCGTAACCCATCTGAGGCATTCCCATCGGCTGTCCGTAGCCCATCTGGGGCATTCCCATCGGCTGTCCGTAACCCATCTGGGAAGGATCTCCCATAGGCTGACCCATCGGTGTGGGGGCGGGGCCGGGTGCAGGTGCAGGTCCGGGAGCGGGTGCCGGAGCGGGTGCAGGTTCGGGAGCGGGTTCTTCCGCCTGCTGTGTGCCCATGAATGTTTCGACGATCTTCTTTGCAAAATCTATCGGATACAGCTGCATGATGGTCGAATCAACAAGATTCTCTCCTATCTGCATCGCAAACTGGATCCTGCAGAATGTTCCGCCGAGGAAGGGTGATATCGCCGATCCGTCCTCAAAGCTCTTGAGGTCGAGGAGCGAGCTTTCCGGCGGGGATATATCTATCATCGTTCCGAGCATGGTTGAAAGGGATGTAGCGGATGAACCCATCATCTGGTTCATTGCTTCGGAGATGGCGGAAAGGTGAAGCTCTCCGAGCTCACCGTCGACATTGGTACCGTCTCCTCCCATCATAAGGTCTGTAATGACCTTAACATCCTGTTCCTTGAGAACGAGTATATCCGATCCGTCGAGTCCCTTTGTGTATTTGATCCTGATGAATACACAGGGCTTCTCGAAATTCTCTATGAGTTCCTGCCACGTACACAATGTAACGACAGGGGTGGTTATATTTACCTTCCTGTTGACAAGGGAGTACAGCGTGGTCGCGGAAGAACCCATACTGATATTCGCCACTTCCCCGATGGCATCCCTCTCAACCTCATTGAGAAGCTCGTCACCACCGGTCACAGGCTGGGCATCAACCAGATAAGGGTCAGTAGAAGGTTTTTCCGTTGTCTGGGGTATATCTACCCCACTTAAATCCGGAGCTTCATCTCCAGACAGATCCATACCGCTAAGGAGAGCATTTATCTCATCCTGGGACAGCATTCCATCCATCTGTTACTCCTCCTCTCTAATCACCGAAGTTACCCTGACAGCATACGAGTCGTCACTTGCACCGGGCAGTGCGGTGAATTTTTTGATATTACCGACGTATATATTCATATCGGAGTCCACCTTGGCATCAAGCCTGATGCAGTCACCGACCTGAAGATTCATAAAATCACTGACAGAGATCTTGCTGGTACCGAGGACAGCCTTGACAGGGATGATCACCCTCCTGAGCATTGCCTCGATATTGTCCTTCGCATATTCATCCTTGTTCTCCTGCATGGTCGAATACCAGAACTTGGTATTGAGTCTGTCCATGACGTCTTCGAGAGTGATGAAAGGAAGACACATATTCATAAATCCTTCAACATCACCGATCTTGATGTTGAGTGTTACAACCGCGATCATTTCACCGGGTGCTATGATCTGTGCGAACTGGGGATTGGTCTCCAGCCTGGTCAGCACGGGTGAAACTTCAAGAACATTCTTCCAGGGATCACGAAGAAGCTGTGTGAACATGATCATGATCTTCTGGAGTATGGAAAGCTCGATGTCGGAAAACTCCCTCGTCTTATCAAGAGGAGTTCCTTCTCCGCCGAGCATTCTGTCTATCATCGAAAATGCGATATTGGTGGCAAGGTCAATGATGATGTTGCCTCCGAGAGGTTCGAATCCGACTATTCCGAGGATGCTGGGATTGGAAAGCGCATTCGTAAACTCGCTGAATGTTACGGTCTCCGAACTCGCAACCGTTACCTGTGCATTCTTTCTCAGGATGACGGGAAGGTTGGTGGAGATGAGTCTTCCGTAATGCTCAAAGATTATCTCCAATGTACGCAGGTGTTCCTTCGAGAACTTGGTAGGCCTGCTGAAGTCATAATCCTTGACCGGCTTTTCCTCTGCATTGGAGATGGACTCCACATCCAGTTCGCCTGACGAGAGCTGGTTTAAGAGGGCGTCTATTTCGTTTTGCGAAAGGATCTCACCCACCGGGCAAACCTCCGACAGTTATTATCCGAACTTTACATCACTGATGGATATGTCATATACGACCTTGGAATCAAGCCACTTCTGGATGGCTGTGAGACATTCCTTCTTGACCTCATCACGGTTGGCGGGATTTCCGAGATATGCGGAATCATATCTTGATACGACTCCCTCGATAGCCTCTTTGATGTAGTTCTCGTAAGTACCGATGGTCTCGGAATTGTATTTCTTGTAATCATCGTCCTTCGTATTGATCGAAAGGGCGATCCTGCAAACCATGTACTCCTGCTTTCCGCTCTCGCCTATCTTGAGAGGGATGGTCATGGAATCACCGATGGTATAAATCTCGGTATCCGCAAGGCTGACCGAAGGACCGTCATCCTCTCCGTCCGCAGTGAGTTCGAGGTTGAGTACGGTTGCGATTGTATCAACAAGTGCGGCGGTCTTTTTGTTGGTACCGGTGATGCTGATCATCGTGATGACGGAGAATGTCAGGTTAACGATGAGCAGGGCCAGTATAAGGACCGTGAGCAGATTCTTTTTCATAGGATTTCTTTTCCCCCACCCTAATTGTTGTTATAGATTCTTATCTCGACACGTCTGTTACGTGCTCTTCCCGCTTCGGTGGAATTGTCGGCAATGGGCATCCTCTCACCGTATCCTGAATGCTTGATGAGCGAAGGATTGAGGCTGCTCGTCTCAACGAGATAATAGAAAACCGACAATGCTCTCGCGCTGGAAAGTTCCTCGTTGGAGGGGAACCTTGCACTGTTCATGGGCACGTTATCAGTGTGACCGTCTATCTCTATCTCACCGCGTGCATATCTCTCGAGAATGGTGGCAACCCTGTCGAGGACCGGTTTGCAATCTTCATTGAGTGTTGCACTTCCGGGTGAAAAGAGGATCGAACCTTTCATCGTGAGCATTACGTACTGGGAGGTGAAGCTTACGTCTATCTGATCTGAGAGCTGGCTTTCGGAAATGGCTTCACCTATGATCTCCGCAAGTTCTTCGTTGGATTGAAGATTGGCCTGCTCGACCTGTTCAGCCGCAGCTTCGAGTGTCTGTACTCCGGTCTGTTCGGTGATGTCAGTCTGTTCCTGACCTCCGGACTGGGTATCATACACCTCTATCTGATCCGTATCGCTCTCGGATTCCGCAGTGCGTCCTGTGCTGTTTATATATTCGGCCAGTTCATTTAACTGGCTCACCCCGTTGCTGATAAGGATGCCTTCTCCGATGGAAGTGGATCCGCTGCTGAAAACACTGAACGAACTGCTCATCGATGCGATGATCTCATTAAGCTTGGCTTCATCGATAGTTGACATCGAGAACAGAAGAACGAAAAAGCACAGCAGCAGATTCATCAGATCTGAGAATGTGGCCATCCACGCGGGCGATCCCGCCGGTGGGGCTTCTTCTTTTTTCTTACCCATACTTCAGACCTATCCGTTTAATATCAAAAGACTTATGCAAGTCCTGTTAGCAATTATTCGCCGGCCTCGTCTCCGCCGGTTCCTGCGCTCTCTCTTTCCTTGGGTGCAAGGAAGGACTTGAGTTTCTCTTCGATGACTCTGGGGTTCTCTCCGGCCTGGATCGAAAGGAGTCCTTCGATCATTACCTGCTTCTGCATCATCTCAATCGCATTATCAGCTTTGAGCTTTGCGGCAGTAGGTGTACAGATCCAGTTTGCGAGGAGTGAACCGTACAGGGTTGTAATGAGAGCGACCGCCATGGAAGGACCGATGGACGATGCGTCCGACATGTTGTTGAGCATGTTTACGAGTCCGACCAGTGTTCCGATCATTCCCCATGCAGGACCCATGGATGCCAGTGTCTCCCAGAATCCCGATGTGTTCTTGTGTCTTGAATCTATGCATTCCATCTCGGTCTCGAGAATTGCTCTTACGAGATCGGGATCGGTACCGTCTACAACGAGAAGAACGCCCTTTTTCAGGAAGGGCTCATCCATATCCGATGCGGATTCCTCAAGCGATAGCAATCCTTCCTTACGTGCGACGTTGGAAAGATCAATTATCTTCTTGATAAGGTCAGGGGTATTGACAGAGGGTGCCTTGAATATGAGCTTGATGCTCTTAAGTCCGGCAAGGTAATCGCTCATGCTGTATGAGGTCATAACCGCTGCGAACGCACCTCCGAAGGTGATTATGGCGGAAGGGATGTCAATATAGTTACCGACACCACCAAGTCCGGCTGCCTGAATGATACCGAACGCAAGCATGCCGAAACACATTAAAAATCCAATTAGGGAAGCTATATCCACCTGTAAATTACCTCAACAAAAATCGGGCTAACGTTACTCGTCAGCCATGATACCTTTTCTATACGATTTTACAAGATTTTTGATATCTTGTCTACTTTCTTTTACTATTATCTTGTGGCCTGTAGTAAGGGTTATAACGGTGTCCGGAGTCTCTTCTACAGTCTCGAGTAAATGGGGGTTTAT
>JAFZWW010000022.1 GCA_017617005.1 Lachnospiraceae bacterium | reverse complement strand
TCGTTTAATTGTATAATGTTATCAGACATGGTTCTGGATCCTCCTCGGATTGTATTGTGTGTGGTAACTCAATAATACCGAGTGGAGATAGTCCATGTCTATCTTTTTATAAATTTGCGAAACTTATTTTACCTTATCGTCACATCAACAGTTGAGGTCACGACATATATCAATTCACGGGAAGAAAGGACAAAGACATGATCAGGATAGAAAACCTCTCAAAAAAATACGGGACTAAGGAAGCGGTAAAGGGAATCAGCCTTGAAGTTAAGGAAGGCGAGATGCTGGCGCTTCTCGGCGTGAACGGAGCCGGTAAGACGACAACGATAAAGATGCTGTCCTGCCTCACAAAGCCGACCGGAGGGAAAGCGGAAATCGGCGGCTATGATGTCGTTAAGGATACCGATAAGGTCAAGAGACTGATCGGCGTTTCAACACAGGATACGGCGATAGCGAAAAATCTTACGGTTGAGGAAAATCTGCAGTTTATGGCGGATATCTATATGGATCATAATGAGTTCTCTAAGAAGGACAGGCAGGAGCATGTACAGGAAGTGCTGAAGAACTTTAAGCTCGATGAGATAAGAACGACAAGGAGCAGCAAACTTTCCGGAGGCTGGCAGAGACGGCTTTCCATCGCGATGGCCATAATCGGGAATCCGAAGGTATTATTCCTCGACGAACCGACTCTCGGGCTCGATGTTCTTGCAAGGCGTGAGCTCTGGAAGGAGATTGAAAGACTGAAAAAGGATAAGACCATAATCCTGACCACGCATTACATGGAAGAAGCAGAGGCGCTTGCGGACCGGATAGCCATCATGATAGACGGCAGAATTGTGATGATGGGAGACCTTGCAAGCCTGGAAGCCCGAACCGGTCAGAAAGGTTTGGAAAATGTATTCATATCTGTTGCTGAGGGAGGATTACAATGAAAGCATTAGTATTTGCAAAAAGAAATTTCAAAGAACTTTCAAGAGATGTGCTTGGTTATATTTTCTGCATTGCGTTTCCCATCGTCATGCTGGTGGTCATGTCGGTTGTGAACGAAAGCATACCGAAGGAAGCAGGAATGAAGATATTCCGGATCGATAATCTTGCAGGCGGCGTCCTGATATTCGGACAGACATTTATCATGCTTTTTACAGCCATTCAGGTGACAAATGACAGGAGCAGTTCGTTTTTGATGAGGCTTTTCTCATCTCCGATGAAGGGAAAGGACTTTACGCTTGGATACATTCTTCCCATGCTTCTTGTCAGTGTAATCCAGTCGGCGGTTACATTTGCCGCAGCGCTGATCATAGCAGACATTGTAGACTATAAACTGAATATTGCGGGGCTGGCATTAACGGTGTTCACGACACTTCCTTCCGCAATGATGTTCATCGCAATCGGATTGATATTCGGCTCGCTCTTAAATGAAAAATCCGCCCCCGGTGTATGCTCGGTTATCGTATCCGGAGGGACATTTCTCGGCGGAGTGTTCTTCGATGCGGAGGGTGTCGGAGGGAGCATCTGTAAGGTATGTAAATGCCTTCCGTTCATTTACTGCACCAAGGCTGCAAGAGCCAGTGTAAACCTGGATTTTGGCGGTTCGTTTGACAGCTTCCTGCTGCCGATGATTGTCACGGTTTCATCCGCCTTCGTTATGACTGCACTCGGGGTATTTGTTTTCAGCAGACAGATGCGCTCCGATAAGTAGAAAAGCATCCTTGCGAAAGCACCGCTGCTCATCTATAATAAAAGAGGAGCTTTTCATGATAAAAGACAAGGCGGGAAATTCCATTTGAAAATCAGTGCGGAAATAAAAGAACAATTTAAAGAGTTAGAGGTTCATGTTTGTAATGATGAACTCAATGACGAGGTGAAGAGTGTGATGGGCAGGCTCCACACACTCTTTGATTCGTATTTGTCCGCAACGGATGAGGCGGGGAATAAATGTATGATACATCCGATGGATGTGTATTCGTTTTATTCGGAAGGCCAGAAGGTTTTCGTGCTGGATAAGGATAAGAAGTATGTGGTCCAGAGAAAACTCTTTGAACTGGAGAAAGAGTTTGAATCGCTTTCCTTTGTCAGAATATCGAAGTCGGAGATCGTAAATTATAAAAAAATCAGAAGCCTTGATATGAGCCTGTCCGGGACAATCAGGGTCGTTATGAAGAACGGGTATGAAACCTATACATCAAGAAGAAATGTTTCGAAGATAAAGCAGCTTCTGCTGAAGGATAAAAAATAAACGGTTAAGGAAAATACTATGCTGAAGGAAAGTTTGAAAAAAGGAGCGATCAGCTTTGCCATATCATCATTCTGCGGTATGATCATCAATTTTCTGATAGACATTTTCGTTGCCGCCGCAGGATTAAAGGACTTCTGCTCGATTTCCCCGGCGTTTCGGGAGCTTTTTCCGACTCCCGCCATTGCGGTATATACGAATATCATGCTGTACGGAATCATCGGTGCGACCTTTGCCATGATGACATTTGTCTTTGAACTGGAACGGATCAGCTTTCTGGCACAAAGCGTCATTTATTATATTGTGACTTCGGCAGTCTGCCTTGGGATAACCATGCTCCTGTGGCAGCTTCAGAGATATCCGAACGCATTGATCGGGTCGCTGATCGGTTATACGGTAACGCATATCATAATGTTTGTTATCGAATATAAGAAGCTGAAAAAAGATATCAAAACGATAAATGAAGAGATCGGAGCAGAGTAGCAGTTTGCTTGGCGAAGGAGGAAAGGTATGGATAGAAAAGAAACCAAAAAAGACAACCCGTTTTATATCGCATTCATATGCATTCTTCTGCTCGGACCGTTCATCGCCGGGCCGATTTTGTTTGTGATGGGTAAGAATCTCGCGGGAATTCTGGCATTTGTCATTCCCTACCTGTGTCTTGCGCTGATTGGGGTATGGAGAAAGTACAAGCTGAAGAGGGATTTCTATAAGATCAAGGACGCGCACACCAGATTCGACATCATCCCCGTTACGGATGCGGAAACACTGGCGGTGCTTCGGGAGCATTCCGCGCTCACATTTTTCGGAGAGCCGGCGGAACATAATCTTAATCACCTGTATAACTGGCTGAACAATGAGGGAGTATTGAAGGAGGAACGCGTGAAGCTGTACACCTACAGCGGGGCGGACCTTAAAAACGCGTTCGGAAAGCGGATGAAAATCGGCAGCGAAGAGAAGTTCATGAGCATCGATTTAACGGACCTGAATCTGAATGATTCGAATACGCGGCAGTTTTCTCTGGACCGTATGCAAATCGGCGGCCGTTGGTTGGATGACATTATCTGGAACTCCAAGTGATGCCCGGTATTACGAGGCATGAAAAAGCATATAAGGGGAGACAATGGACAAGTTGAAAGAAGAACCGATTGACTGTCTTTTAGTGATACCGAACCAAACACAAGATAATATATGCAAATGAACCCGTGTCTGACATGATGACACGGATTCTGTTTTTTGAATTGGAAATGCTTGTTTCGTATTCTTGTGTTATGGTATTATAGATGAAAGTGTTTGAACGATAGATTTCGGCATTACGTATGTTAAGGGGGAACCATGAAACGAGAATTAGGAATAGCTCGATGCGGATTGGCGTGTTGCTTATGCAGCGAAAACGATCATTGCAAGGGATGTGACTCGGGAGACTGTCCCGGCGTGAATTTCTGTGAGAACAGACCGTGCTCCACGGCAAAAGGAATCGGGCATTGTTACGAATGCGAGCTGAACTGCAGGAAGGGAATGCTCGGCAAGATCAAGCCGCTTGGTTTCACGGAGTTTGTCAGGAGATACGGTGAGAAGGAGTTGCTGGACTGTCTTGAGCGAAATGAAAAGGCAGGCGTGGTATATCATCGGGAAGGAATCATCGGTGATTATGATGACTTTGACGATGTGGAAATGCTGATACAATACATTAGGACAGGGAAAAATGAATGAATTTTGTAAAATCATAAAAGAGACGATAAAACCGAATTTCCTTAACATCAGAACATCCATTCAGACATACGATCGTGATGCCGTTTTTTATGGAGCTCCGTGTTGGAGATGGGTGTATCATGCGCTGCACTCTGCAGACAAATGGTTCATCAATCCTTTTGCCTATGAGGAGCCGGATTTCCACACGGAGGGGCTGGATGACCCGGAGAAAGCGTGTGATGTGGTTTTGACAGATGAAATGCTTCTTGATTATCTCGACCGGATTGAGAAGAAGACGCTTGATTACCTGGACAACCTTACGGACGAGATGTTGTCGGAAAAACCGGAAAACTGCCGGTATACGCGGATGGAATTGATCCTGCGGCAGTTTCGGCATATTTCCTTTCATACCGGCTTGTTGAACGGGCAGACATCACTCGCCACGGGAGAATTCCCCATGTGGGTCTCCGAGACAGAAAAATACGTTGATGACGGAGTATTTTTCGGAAGATACCGGAAGGGAAAAGTGCAGTTATAGTATGTCTGTTTCTTGCCAAACGGATGATACGAAGGGGAAATATGCGTGAATTGATAAATGATCCGTTTTACGAACTGATAGAAAAATACGACAGGTGCATAATTGACTACTGTCTCATCGAAGACGATTCGCCATAAGTTATTATGTTGACAAGTTAAAGGGGAAGGATATATATGATCGAATACCGAATAGCGACAGATGAAGACATAGAACTAATGATGAATAGCCGCCTTGAAATGCTTAAGGTAGTAAATGATCTGCCTGCAGATTATGTTTATTCGGATACATTTTTAAGGGAGAGTCGCGATTATTTCTTAAACGGCGATCAAACTACTGTGCTCGCGATGGATGGTGAAATCGTTATAGGTTGCGCATCCATCAGCTATATTCGTATAATGCCTACCTTTTCTCATCCAACAGGGAAAAGGGCACATCTTATGAATGTTTATACACAGATTACTTACCGACGACAGGGAATCGCGCATAGAATGTGTGAGATGCTGATTCAAGATGCATGGGAAAGGGAGGTCACGGAAATCAGTTTGGATGCGACCACGACAGGAAGACCACTTTATAAGAGCCTTGGATTTACAGATTCTAATGAGTGTATGGTGCTTATCAAATAACAATATCTTTCAGATATAACTTGCTTAGAAACATGAAAGTGTTGAGCGGACAAAGACCGGCGCTTGCAGAAATGCGTAAGCGAATAGAAGCAGAGATAAAAAGCAAAGGATAGTCGTATATTGGGATATATATGAAGTAGCAATAGACGGAGGGGACAAAAATGGAAGAAAAATATCTGGAATTGGAAAAACGAGTAAAGATTCTTGAGGAAATGCTTAAGGGATTCCTTCAATCAGAGGGAAATGAGATTCATATTCAATTAGATCACTGCCAAGGGGATTTAATCGTTGGTGATAACTGTGATATAAATCTGTCGCATTGTCCTATAGGAACAATGATTCCGGGCAGTATCGAAGATTCGGACTCCATGATTGATGATTTAGAGTGTCGGGTTGATGACCTGAATAGTGAAGTGGATCTGATTGAGAACAGGATAGATGATGCAGAGAGCCGGGCAGAGCAGCTGAAAGCATCATTAGAATAATATCAGCGACGAGTAACAATATGGCGGAAATTGGGAAAATACATTGTACTACTTGTGTAGAATGCATTTCTGATCTGTCGATAGAGCGGAACGGCTTCGGCGAGATGATCCGAGAGGCTATTTCTGTTGACAACGCGTTATTGCCCAAGGAGGAGATAGGCTATGGGCGGTACACCGGTTTCTATTGTCAGAATGATAAAGAAAAGAGAGTAACTGCGGTTGATGCAGAATGGAGGACTAAATGAAAGCACACGAATATGAAATCAACAATTATGAGGATCTGTTTCAGGTTCTTGACCGGTTAAACGAAAGTATTGACTGGAATACCTTTTATGCGGACAGAGTAATGAAAGCACCGTTCCTTGTGAACAATACGCTGCCGGATAAGATGATAACGGAATTCGTGAAAACGCACAACGTTAAGGATGCCGTCGAATTCGGATGCGGAGAAGGCAGAAACGCAATCTATCTGGCAAAAAGAGGGATCGACGTATTGGCCGTAGATTCTTCCGAAGTCGCAATCCGTAATGCAAAG
>JAFZWW010000021.1 GCA_017617005.1 Lachnospiraceae bacterium | reverse complement strand
CTGTCCTCTTCCCCATCTGGGATCGCGGAATATATTTACGTTGGGAGCCCAGAATGTAAGTCCCTTGTAAATGTCGGTATCGGAAAATTTCTGCTGCATATTGAACTTGGCACGTCCTTCGGTCGAAACGACGTCACCGATCTCTTCCATAAGATCTTCGTCAAATGCAGCGGCAAGTCCTATCGCCTGGGGAAATACGGTGGCCGTACCGGCACGTGCGACACCGTGAAGAGCCTCATTCCACCAGTCATATGCCTTGATGCCGAGATGCTCGATCGCAGGCGCATGGTTGAGAGTCTGTGACACCTTTTCCTCGAGTGTCATCTTAGAAACGAGCTCCTCCGCCTTCTTACGGAATTCCGAGATTTTGGATTCGTTTTTTACAAGATCCATATTGTTCTCCTTAAAATTTTATAAAAATTCTTTTTCGCTTACGGCTGTCAAACGCCGTGAAAACCCGCTCATTACAGATAAATCGTATATATATTTACCATATGCTTCAAGTATTTTATTGCTCAGTACTTTTCATTTTTTGCTTTAAATTTTGGTCGGGAGACCTTAAAATACCATAGTGAGGGGTAAACCAATCCATTATCGAAAGAGGTTTTTTATGCTCCCTGTTCTTGAACACGGCAGAGAAACAGTACAATACTCGGATATCCAGGGTGTCAGGTTCTTCCACAATGACCTTACCGAGGATTATCCTCTTCATTGGCATACCGCCACGGAGATCATTGCCCCCACAGAAAATGATTACACCATCGAGGCAGGCTCCGAGAAATATGTTCTGAATACCGGAGATATCGCCGTTATCATGAGCGGAACTCTCCACAAGCTTTCCGCACCCGAGAGCGGAAAAAGATACATCCTGCTCTTCGACTACAATCTCATCGGTAATGTCACTTCACTGAATTCGCTTCTCCACTCTCTCGGAGAATGCATCGTCATAAGAAAAGACGAAAACAGCGAACTGGCAGAAAAGCTTTTTGATTACATACGCCAGATCCAGGTCGAATACGAAACGAACAAGCCTTATGCCGGCGCTGCGATCTATTCGCTCCTCATCCGTTTCATGGTTGACGTGGGAAGAAGCTGCATGGAGGAAAGAGTTCCTCTTCTCGGCAAGACCTCTGCGAAGAACAAAGAATATGTCGGCCGCTTTATGGATGTGTGCAATTACATTTCCGAGCACTGCACCGAAGACATCGATATGGATGCGCTCGCCGAGATGGCCGGCTTTTCAAGATTCCACTTTGCGAGACTCTTCAAAGAGTTTGCGCATGTATCATGCTATGAATACCTGACGCAGAAAAGGATCCTTCTTTCGGAAATGTATTTAAACCAGCCGGATCTGTCGATACTCGATGTCGCACTTCTGTCAGGATTCAAATCACTTTCAACTTTCAACAGGGTGTTCAAGTCATATAAATCCTGCACTCCTTCCGAGTACAGAAAGATGAACCGCAGATATGTAAATAAACCCGCACTCGGAGAGGTTCCCGCGGATGCCAAAAAATGATCCGAAGATCAGTTTCCGAATCTGAAGGATCTCATATCAAAATCACTTCCGGGCATGAAGACGAATGAAACGTTCTTCATGCCTGTTATTTTGTCGAATCCAAAAGTTCTGCAAGTGTATTCGTCACAGACATCAAATTCGATCACGTTCTTTATTTCTTCGGCGCCGTCCGAAAATCTGACGTGTATGGTATTTGTACCCTTCCGTGCTCTTCCGCAGATTGTTACCGATGACGCTCCTTCATCGCCGAAATCCATATCTTTAAAACCGATCGAAACATTATTTCCTATACCCTTCACTTCGTTTTCTTCAACGCGGAAATCATCACCGTAGATCTCATCCGCATCGGATGCATTTATCTCCATAAATGCCCTGTCGTATCTTGTAAAAGAAAAACCTTTGACATGGATCTTGTCTTCAAATTCAAAGCAGAGTGTGTGCACACCTTTCAGCGCTGCATCAAGTTTCCACGTATCCTCCTGATATACATTCCAGATCATGGGCTTTGAGTATGTGAAGTCGCCGACAAGTTTTCCGTCCTGTGATGGGATACCGTCATATACCTTAATGGAATACTCGGAATCATCAAGTGCAAATACAGGGATTGTGATCTCATCGGAACCGGCTTTTCCGAAATCTACATTCTCGAATGCGACAAGGGATCTTTCCCCGCGTGCGGATGCGAGGCCCATCTCGTTTCCGGCGCCGATATCTCCTTCCGAATACGAATATGCGCTTCCATAAACGAAATCATAAGGATCAAGGAAAGCTTTTCCCATTCCCTCTGCACTGAATTCAAGCTCAGAGATCACGCGCACCTTGTCCGTGCCGGAGTAAGACATGCATCTGAATCTGAAAGTGCCGTCTCCTTTAGCCTTAAGGATCACTTCATTTCCCTGTTCGAAAACTTCGGCGTTGTTAACCGGAACAGCCTTGTCATTTAATATGCCGTAAGAAAGCTTCCTGTCGGTCGCGTTTTCGGGATGGATCTTTATTCTTACGGGGATCTCTTTTTTATCCGGTGTGAAATGATTATCGTCACAGATTATTTCGATCTTTCTGACAGGAATGTCATCTTCCGAGCCGAGCATGACCGGTCTGTCCGTATTTTCTTCATAGACATCCGTGACATTTTTATCAAAAGGTGAATATGCGGATGCATCACTGCCGCTGCTCTCTTCATTCGTGCATTCAAACGTTACCTCCGCGCTCTTTAATCCCTTTGAAGTCACGGTGAGTTTCACCTCTCCGGATTTCTCTTTCGGAGCGATCATCGCGAGAAGCTTTCCGTTAAACAGCCTTCTGCTTATGCCCTTGTATGAATCGTTATCCGTACTGTCACCGTTATCGAGTCCGACAAGTCTTCCCGCTCCCGATACTTTTACAGTGACGCGGTCGGCGGCATTTTCAACAGGATGTCCCTGGGCATCCGTTACCGATATTTCGGCAAATATCAGATCGTCGGAGCACGCTTTCATTACGTTTTTATCGGATCTGATCACAATATTCTCTGCCTCTCCGAACGAATACCTGATATCCGTCCCGGTGACATTTCCGTTTTCGTCATAGCATCTTGCTATAAGAGTTCCGGGCTCATAGGGTATACGGTAATCTGCGATCAGATGCGTGCCCGATCCGGGTTTATGGGTAAGAATCTGTTTACCCATGCTCTCACCGTTTACAAAAAGTTCGACGGTATCTTCATTTGAGCAGACTCTTACATCTATCATCTGTCCGGGATTAAAGTCCCAATAGGGAAAAACGTGGACCATGGGCGCCTTGCCGGCATCAGTCCACGCGGATTTGAAGACATAGTAATAATCCTTCGGAAATCCGGCCGTATCGATATTTCCGAAATATGAATTCTTCGTATGATAAGGCGTGGGCTCACCTATATAATCAAAGCCCGTCCAGAGAAACTGACCGCACGAAAAAGGAACATCCCTGTCATCACATATGCATTTTTCGACGCTCTTTGCTCCCCAGCTGGTATTGCAGTTTCCGAGTGCGCTGCACTGTTCGTCCACATCCGAAAGCCGAACTTCAGACAACGGGAATTTATACACTCCCCTGCTCTGAACAAGGCTCTCCGTCTCGCTTCCGTAGATCACCCAGTCCGGATGTTCCCTGTGATGTTCTTCGTAATATTTTTCGGAATAATTGTATCCGACAAGTCCCAGAACATCCGCGCATTTCTTCGCTCCCTCCCAGGGAAGATAATTGCTTCCGAAGGTCACATGTGCGTTTCCGTACGGATCATGCTTTAACACTTCAAACTTAAGATGCCTTGTGGTATCCGGCGCGCTTTCATCCGCATGACAGTCATGGATCTCGTTTCCTATACTCCACATGATGACACTCGGGTGATTCCTGTCCTGCCTGATCCAGCTTCTGATGTCCTTTTCATGCCACTGTTTGAAAAATCTCGCGTAGTCATATTCGGTCTTCGGTCTGTACCACATATCAAATGCTTCGCTGATGACAAGAATGCCCATTTCGTCGCACAGATCAAGAACCTCGGGAGCAGGCATATTATGGGATGTCCTGAGGGCATTAACCCCCATCCCCTTGAGCATTTCGAGTTTTCTTTTCATTGCGCATCTGTTGAATGCGGCTCCGAGCGAACCCAGGTCATGATGCTCACATACACCGTTTAATTTGAAATTTCTGCCGTTTAAACAAAAGCCTTTATCCGGATCAAAGAAAACATCCCTTATACCGAATCTGACTGTTTCTTCGTCATGATCGTCCACCGCTTCCATACAGACTTTCAGGGTATAAAGATATGGATCGTTTATATCCCAAAGATGCGGATCCGGAAGTTCATAATCACAGTCACTGAGCTTGTTTAAATTCACCGGATCACCCTCCGCATCCGTTACGGAATACTCCGTCCTTGAAAAAGCGGCATCCGGTCCGTCAACCTCCGTTTCTATGTGAAGTATCCTCTTTCCGTCCCTGATGCGGTTCGAAACATACACTCCGTCTTTTTTGATGTAATTGTCACCGGTATTTCTGATGTGGACATTTCTGTAGATTCCCGCACCCGAATACCATCTGCTGTTGGGAGATCTGTAGCATGCACTTACAACGATCAGATTCTTTCCTTCATACAGGGCATCCGTGATCTCGCAGTCAAATGCGGAATAACCGTATTTCCATTCACATACACAGATACCGTTCACATAGACATGGGAGTCCATATAAACGGCATCAAATTCAAGGAAGTATCTTCCCTTCTTTTCTTCGATATCAAGTTCTCTCATATACCATCCGGTGCCGTCCCTGTAAAGGTCGGCAGAATCGTATATCAGCCAGTCGTGAGGAATCTGAACGGGCTTGAAACAATCTCTGTGTGCCATTGCGGCATCAAGATCCGACTCATTGTTCAGTTCAAGGAATTTCCAGCCTTTATTAAACAGATAACGCATATATCTCTCCAACTTATCTTCCAAATTGAAAATTATGGGTGATGTATCACATCACCCATAATTGATTATACCTAATAAAGTTGTATGTTGTAACGATTAACTTTGGTTAACCGAGCGCATTACGGAGAGTATCCCTGACGGCTCCGGGTCCCTTCATAAGGCTGATAAAGTATTTTTCTATCCTATCGGAAAGTCCCGCTTTTACAAGATCGCTTGCGAAAAGTTCAGTATCGGCAAGGATGGGATCAAGGACTGCTTTCGCTTCATCGAAGGAGATCTCAGTGCCGAATTTCAAGCTGTCAAGTGCAACTGTAACTCTTGAAAGACCGGGATCGGGACTGCATTCGAACGCATCACCCATATCATCGATTCCCTTTGCATAACGCAGCCAGCCTGCAATCACAAGGGGGATGGCATTTAATTGCGTAACATCCTTGGCAGGATCTGCGATGTAACTCTTTATCGTCTCACCGAATCTGATGGGGATCTTCTGTGAGGTATCGCATGCGATCCTCTGGGGAGTATCCGGCATGAACGGATTCGGAAGTCTCTTATTAACTACAGTATCAATAAACTCTGAAGGGTTTACGACACCGGGATCGGTAACGACGGGAAGTCCCTCTTTATATCCCACGGTATCGATAAGTTTCAGAAGATCTTCATCCTTCATCTCTTCCGAGATCCTGGTAAATCCGAGAAGACATCCGTATACCGCAAGTGATGTATGAAGAGGGTTAAGACATGTTGTAACCTTCATTCTCTCGACTTTATTTACGGTATCACGGTCGGTAAAGATGACTCCGGTCTTTTCAAGTGCGGGTCTTCCGTTCGGGAAATCATCTTCGATAACAAGATATTCGCTCTCTTCCGCATTTACAAAAGGAGCAACGTATGTATTGAAGCCGGTAATAACGGGTTCGGTGTCTTCAACTCCGTCGGCTGCGATCATATCCTTAACGGATGCGTCGGGTCTGGGAGTGATCTTATCGATCATCGACCAGGGGAACGAAACAGTCTTCGGATCGTCCACATAATCAAGGAATCCCTTATCAGCGACACCGTTTGCGGCCCACTTTTCGGCAAATTCACGGATCGCACCGTAAAGCTTTTCTCCGTTATGGGAACAGTTATCGGTACTTACCATTGCTATAGGGAATCTTCCCGCGGAATATCTTGCGTAAAGGAGTGAGCAGACTTTTCCGATATAGGATACACAATTTTCCGGACCATTTGCCATATCCGCGGATACGGCTTTTGCAAAATTGCCGTCTGCGCCCTTAAGGCTGTATCCCTTTTCGGTTATCGTAAAAGTCGCAAGCTGAAGGCTTTTGTTTTCAAATGCTTTTTTGAGATAAGCAAAGTCATCTTCCGCTGCGGTGTCGAGCTTTGCAGATGCGGTAACGGAGCCTATCACCTGCTTTTCGACGGACCCGTCGGACTTAAGGATGGCGAGGATCGAAAGATTGTCGAAGGGCTTGTATGCCTTGTCGATGATCTCGTAATCAAAACCTTCGGCAACGACAATTCCCGAATTCATCAGGCCTTTTTCGATCATCTCCTGGGCAAGTCTTGCATGATATGCCCTGAATATATTTCCCGCTCCGAAATGAACCCATACAGGGTTCTTATCGGTATTATCACTTACCTCTTTTACATCATAGGAAGGGAGATGATATCCCTTGCTTTCCCATGCATTCTTATCCGCTATACCTTCTGAGCAGAGCTTCATCTTACGCCTCCGTGTGCCTTATCTATAGCTTCCCAAAGACCGTTAATGTATGCGGCGCCGAGTGCCCTGTCGTAAAGACCGTAGCCCGGCATTGCTTCCTCGCCCCAGATCATTCTTCCATGGTCCGGACGGATGGGACCGGTGAATCCCGATTCGTAAAGCGCCCTTACTATCTCATACATATCAAAGCTTCCGTCGCTTGAAAGATGCGCCGCCTCTTCGAAATCAGGCTTTCCTGCCGGAATGTCGACTCCGCTCCAGGCTTTTACCGCACTTCCGTCCTCGCGGCAGAAAGTATTGAACTGAAGGTTCCTTACATGTGCAAAATGTACTCTTCCCGCAAAGGAACGGATCATATCGGGAAGATCGTTCTCGGGATTTGTTCCGAATGAACCCGCACAGAAGGTGAGTCCGTTGTGAACGTTATCCACTGCGGAAAGCATTTTTGAAATATTTTCTTTGTTGTTGATGATACGGGGAAGTCCGAACACACTCCATGCGGGATCGTCGGGATGGATCGCCATGTTGATATCGTACTTATCACACACGGGCATGATCGCTTTCAGGAAATATACAAGGTTGTCAAAAAGTTTAGCCTCATCAATGTCCTTATACTGTTCGAAAAGCTCTTTTACCTTATCAAGTCTTTCGGGTTCCCAGCCGGGCATCACGGTTCCGTTCATCTGATCCTTGATCGAATCAAACATGTTCGCAGGATCTATGGAATCGATGGCCTTCTGTGAATAAGCAAGAACCGTTGACCCGTCAAATCTCTTTCTTGCAAGCTCGGACCTTGTCCAGTCGAATACGGGCATAAAATTATAGCAGACCATTTTAATGTTCTGCTTTCCGAGATTTTCCAAAGTCTTTATGTAATTATCGATATGCTCGTCTCTTTTGGAACCTGCGGTCTTGATATCATCGGAAACATTGACAGACTCAATTCCGGAGATGTGCATCCCCTGTTCGGAAACATCATTAATAAGAGACTTTATCTCCTCTTCGCTCCAAAGTTCTCCGGCCTGCTTATCATATAATGTGGTTATAACTCCCTTAACACCCGGGATCTGTCTGATCTTCCAAAGCTCTACGGTATCAAAGGCCTTACCGTACCATCTGAGGGTCATTTCCATGATATTATGTCTCCTTAAATTGACCTATAGTCATTTCTAAATTCCGGATCATAGATAAGCGTCCCGGAACACTGATGTTTACTTGCTTTTTGTTCTCTTTTTTTCGGGGAGTCCGGTTGACACTGTGTCAAGACCGGCAGTACCGTCGATTTTTATACTGTCTATCGAAACCGTTCTGTAAGGAATGGTTATGCCGTTTTCCCTGAAGGTTTCGATCAGTCTCTTCCTGATGGAACCGCATGCAACAAAATTCTGTGCAACATTCTTGGTCCATACGGTGGTCTTCAATACCGGACCGTCGGGATCGAACCTGCAGATGAGCGGCTTGGTGCAGTCGATGACATTCTCGGTAGCTCTTACAACCTCTTCCATAAGTTTAAGGGCTTTATCAAGATCATCGCCGTATCCTATGGTGATCTCAAGGAAATTACCGATGCGGTCTTCATGGCTGACATTAAGGAGCATGCTTTCGTTCATGATACCGTTGGGAACCATGCATGCCTGTCCGTCATAAGTCATGACAACGGTATGTCTGAGTGTGATATCAGTCACGGTTCCTTCTGCTATAACGGACCCGCCGCTTATTATCTTGATCTTGTCACCGAGATCGAAAGGCCTGGATAAAGATATCGCAATTCCCGAAAGAATATTATTGAGGCTCTTCTGTGCCGCAAAGCTCAGGATCGCAAGGACAAGTCCTCCTCCCGTAAGAACTGCGGTAAGCACATTCTGAAGATCGAAATATACCTGCAATATCGCAATGAGAACACCTATGATCACCAGCGTCCTGAGAAGACTGCAGATGAATCTGACATGCAGTTTCTTTCTTTTTCCGGATACTAGTTTAAGGATCAGCCACAGCAGGATCCCAACCAGAAGAATTATTAAGATCTTTACGATATCATCCATTTTCATTACATCTCCAAGTATAGCACACTAGTATACTAGTATCAATGTTTCCTATAATTTTGTCATATTTAGCAATAATTATTATAAAAAAAGCACAAAATGCGTACTCATTTTTCACAAAGTAATACCCGTACCCCTTTTTGAGATACGGGTATGCTATCTTATCTGATTATATTGATCTCAAACCCTTTGCCTTCGGTATTATCTTCTTTCTCCGTTCCGAAGATCGCCTGCCTTACGGCTTCGCTCTCCTCTTTGGTGGAGTAACCGCTGCCCTTTGCTTCCGCTTCGATCGCGGTTTCAAGAATCTGATTCTTCTCTAGTCCGGCCGCGGCATTACCGATGGTCTTAGATACCTCTCCGGCCTCCCTGCTTTCGGCAGCTTCTTCTTCCTTACGTGATTCCACCACGGAATTATAATCGTAACTTGAGATTCTGCCGGTCAGATACATTCTCTCAAGTTCAGAATCTGACACACCTGAGAAAGAGATCTTGTTATCAAGAACCTTATCGGTCTCTTTTTCTTCCGCATCTTTTTTGAGAGTTTCCTTTACTTCTTCTTTTCTCTTTTCACTCTCGGCCTGAGAAGCTTTGATCATCTCTTTGATCCTTTCTTCTCTGCGGGCTTCGATCTTTTCAGCGGATTCTTCGGCTTCCTTTACGGCGTTTTCTTTTTCCTCACGTACGGGAGTCTTCTCCGCCTTGTCGGTAACATCAATATCGATGGTCTCTTCCTTCGCGGTTCTGTCCGTCTTGTTGAAAACAAAACCGTCGGAAAGTCTTTCATTGGCCTCAGGCTTAACCTGAACGGTATCGCCATCCTCCGAAGTGTAGATCACATTCTCGAGTCCCACCGGTTCCTGTTTCGGTTTCTTTTCAACCTCAGGTTTTTCAACGGGTGAAACGGGAGCATTCTTTACGGAGGAAACATTATCGATATTAACTGTAAATTTTCCGGTTATAAGATTATCAGCCATTTTTATTCCTCCTTTATATTTTCTTTAGGTGAAAAGTCTCCGGGCACGGTCAGCTTCGTCTTCTTCTTTTTTCTTCTGCATCATGACGCTGATGGTATCGAGAAGTCTCTGCTTGTCCAGTTTGCTCACTGCTTTTTCCATATCGAGATCTTCGAGTCTTGAATCCGCAGCGGTGAGATTGTAACCGGTGTTCTTGTTTATGTTATAGATGTGCTCGAGTGAGTTCATCTTGGCGCCGGCATCCGCTCTCATTTTGGAAACGGTCTCAAGTGCCTTGTCTATATCTTCGATATTGAAATCCTTGGTGACATCAAAATCTTCTATGCCGAGTGCTTTCAGAGTGGAATCGTTTCCGCTTATCTTGACTGCCGTACCGTTGGCATCGGTTGCGATGTTCATATCACCTGAAGATCCGTCGAGAAGATTCTTTTCATTATAGGAAGTGATCTTCGTTACGCCTTCAATTCCTTCCTTAAGCTGTGATATCTCCTGCTGATATATCTTCCTGTCATCATCCGATATCGTAAATGTATTGGATGCGGCAAGTGCAAGGTCTCTTATTCTCTGAAGATAATCCGTGACATCTCCGAGAGCGGAATCCTGTATCTTTATCGCATCGATCCCGGATGAAACATTATCGGCTCCCTGATCGAGTCCTCTTACCTGGGAATTCATTTTTTCGGAGATCGCAAGTTCGGCCGCACCGTCAGCTGCGGACTGAAGTGACTTTCCGCTTGCTATTTTTCCGTAAAGAGAATTATATCCGCTTGATGATATACCACTTACCGAACTCATATGTACCCCCTTTACATACAATTCGCTTCTGTGTAGAAAACTAACAAGCAATCGATAAGCTTATCGTTTGCTCATAGATCAGAAATATCGGTTACACCTTGATTATACTATAATGCGGAAAAAAACAACATATTTTTATCAGGTAAAAGAACGCACAAAAAATCCCGGGGGCTTATTGCCTCCGGGATCTTATTGATAATCTTATTGGATTATTTTGCAGCCTTCTTAGCAGGTGCTTTCTTTGCTACGGGCTTCTTAGCAACGGTAGCCTTCTTAGCAGGTGCCTTCTTTGCTACTGCCTTCTTAGCAACGGTAGCCTTCTTAGCAGGTGCCTTCTTTGCTACTGCCTTCTTAGCAGTGGTAGCCTTCTTTGCGGGTGCCTTCTTTGCTACTGCCTTCTTAGCGGTGGTAGCCTTCTTAGCAACAGTCTTCTTTGCAGCGGTAGCCTTCTTTGCAGGAGCTGCCTTCTTAGCGGTGGTAGCCTTCTTTGCAGGAGCTGCCTTCTTAGCGGTGGTAGCCTTCTTTGCAGGAGCTGCCTTCTTAGCTGCGGTAGCCTTCTTAGCGGGAGCTGCCTTCTTTACGGTTGCCTTCTTTGCGGGTGCCTTCTTAGCATCTGCTTCTTTCTTTGCTGTAGCCATTTTTTCCTCCTCCGATTTTGGAATTAAATTTTTAATAAACAACTACTAAACAAAATATACTACAAAGAATACAGAAATACAAAGGTTTTTTGCAATTTTTTTAAAAAAATTTTTCAAAACTGTTATCGGAGGTGTGGCATTTTTATCAGCTGCCATCGGGCTTGCAGGAAAATGACATTTATGTCGTTTTCTTTATGATTTTTTCTCACCTGTCTGAAATAGGCTTGTACTCTGTGTTTTCCTGTATTCCGATGTATGCGGGACGTATGATCTTGTCTACATTTATAAGTTCTTCGAGCCTGTGTGCACTCCATCCGACTATCCTCGCGATTGCAAACATCGGAGTATATAATTCGAGCGGAAGTTCCAACATGCTGTAAACAAATCCGGAATAAAAATCCACATTCGCACTTACGCCTTTATATATTTTTCTTTCTTCACCGATAACTTCGGGAGCAAGTTTTTCTATCAGCGAATAAAGTTCATACTCAGGCATGCGGTGTTTTGATTCGGCAAGTTTTTCTACAAACTGTTTGAAGATGAGCGCTCTCGGATCGGATACGGAATAGATCGCATGACCGAATCCGTAAATAAGGCCTGACTTATCAAACGCTTCCTTGTGAAGAATTTTTTTGAGATACTCTTTTACTTCTTCTTCATCCTTGTGATCGTGAACATTCTTCCAGATATCCTGGAACATGCGTACTACTTTTATATTTGCTCCGCCGTGCTTGGGACCTTTGAGCGAACCGAGTGCCGCAGCCATTACCGAATAAGTGTCGGTACCGGATGAAGAGATAACGTGTGTGGTAAATGTGGAGTTATTTCCTCCGCCGTGATCCATGTGAAGAACAAGTGCGATGTCGAGAACCTGTGCTTCGAGTTCCGTGTATTTCATATCGGGGCGGAGCATACGTAAGATATTTTCCGCAGTCGAAAGTTTGGGATCGGGACGGTGAATGTACAGACTCTTGTCCTTGAAATAATGATTGTATGCGTGATAGCCGTAAACGGAAAGCATGGGGAATACGGCGATGAGCATAAGACACTGACGCATTACATTATCGAGTGATGTATCATCGGAATTCTTATCGTATGCATAAAGTGTGAGCACACTTCTTGCAAGGGTATTCATCATATCCTTGCTGGGTGCTTTCATGATAACGTCACGTACGAAGTTTTTGGGAAGTGATCTCGAATCTGCGAGCACCTCCATAAAATCTTCGAGTTCTTCCGCGGTGGGAAGTTTTCCGTAAAGGATAAGATATGCAGTCTCTTCAAAACCAAATCTTCCTTCGGAATTAAATCCTTTGGTGAGATCCCTTATATCTATTCCGCGGAAATATAAACGTCCGGCGCAGGGTACGCTCTCTCCGTTCGCTTCTTCTTTTGCAATTATCGTGGAGATCCTGGTGAGTCCGGCTCTTACGCCGTTACCGTTTACATCACGAAGACCTTTTTTAACATCGTATTTTGTATAAAGCTCCGGAGCGATACCGGTGTTTTCTTTACATTTTTCCGTGAGTGCAATGATCTCGGGGGTGGGTTCCATCTTAAAACTCATAGCTACCTCCTTTTAGTGCATTTTAGTTAACATCCGTAATTTTTATTCTATCAAAAAACATTGAAATAAACATCCTTTTAATATATAAAAAAACTGTATTTAAAAGAAATTTAATGATCTGTTTTCATAGAAGGAGAAATGATGAAATACACTTGCAACAGAGCTCCGATGGGATGGAATTCATATGATTATTATGACACCACGGTAACGGAAGCCGATGTGCTGAGAAATGCGCAGTGGATGAAGGAGCATCTTCTTTCATCGGGATATGAATACGTTGTGATCGATATCGAATGGTATGCGAAGGATGCGGGCACCAGAAGAAACGAATGGCAGTACATTCCTTTCGGCGACGAAGAAATGGATGAATACGGAAGGCTTCTTCCCGATCCGAAAAGATTTCCTTCTTCCGCAGGCGGAAATGGATTCAAACCTCTCGCAGACAAGGTCCATTCGATGGGACTTAAATTCGGAATACATATCATGAGAGGTATTCCGAGAGCCGCGGCACATAATCATCTCCCCATATACGGATGCAAAGGGATCACCGCGGATCTCGTTGCGGATCCGTTCTCGATATCAAAATGGAATCCCGATATGTACGGAATAAGAAAGGATGTCCCGGGGGCATATGAATATTACAGATCGATAATAGACCTGTACGCATCCTGGGGTGTGGACTTCATAAAGTGTGACGATATCTGCAACACTAACATGTATCCGCACAATCCGTATTCCGCCGCACACGAAGTAGAATACCTCGCACGTGCGATCGAAGAATCAGGAAGAGATATCGTTCTTTCACTCTCCCCCGGTCCCGCGCTCTTCGAGCACGCTGACCACTATGATAAATATGCAAATATGTGGCGTATAACGGATGACTTCTGGGATAAGTGGGAACTCCTCAAGGATATGTTCTCAAGATGTCACCTCTGGGAAGGAAAGACACATCCCGGTTCATTTCCGGACTGTGATATGCTCACAATCGGAATGCTCGGAAAAGGCTTCGGCGGTGAAGCATGGCATACACATTTCACATCCGACGAAGTACGCACGATGCTCACGCTCTGGTGCGTATTCGGATCTCCTCTCATGATAGGAAGCGAACTTGAACTGCTTAATGAAGAAGAGATATCCGTTCTTACCGATCCCGTTCTTATGAAGATACATTCCTGTGATTTCACTGCCCGGGAAGAAAGACTTAACAATGACGAAGCTGTCTGGAGCACTGAGAATAAAAATACAGGTGAAAAGTATTACGCGCTCTTCAACCTCTCAGAAGAAGAAAGAACGGTTGAGATAAACGGACTGAGTGCAAATCTCAGGCCGCATGCTTCAAAAGTGATCACCGCAAAATAAATCATTTCGACAGGAACACAATCCCGGCATTAATAACGGAGACACATATCACCTATGTCCACTCCCCAAACAAAAAAGGCATGTCTGACGACATGCCTTTTCGTATTATCCGGATCTTTATGAATCTGTTTTCGGTCAGACCTTGAAATAGCTGATCGTATCGTTAAGCTTGTTTGCAAGATCCTGAAGATCGACGGCCGACTGTGAGATAAGGGTAAATGTTGCATTGAGTTCTTCCATCGAAGCATTGGTCTCCTGGGTGGAAGCCGCATTCTCTTCGGATATTGCGGAGAGATCTTCGATGATGGAATCAAGAGCTTCTCTTGCCTTATTGAGCTCGGCTACCTTATCCTCGATATTATCTGCACTGTGGGATACATTCTTAACATTCTCGAGCATCTCGCCCATATTGTCCTTGGTGTTGCCAAGCTTTACGGTCTGCTCGTTGAAGCTGTCCTTCAGTTCCGAAAGAGCCTGTACGGAAGATGCAACATCGGAAAGAAGTCTGTCTACGATCGTCTTGATCTTGGTAGCACTGTCTGCGGACTGGTTTGCGAGGATTCCTATCTCGCCCGCAACAACAGCGAAGCCTTTACCCATCTCTCCGGCTCTTGCAGCCTCGATCGAAGCATTGAGTGAAAGCAGGTTGGTCTGGCTGGCGATCTCCTGGATCGTAGCGGTGAACTTGCTGATCTCGTTAGCGGAATCATTGGTCGCCTTGATGACGGAATCGATCTCGTTGACCGACTTGGTAACATGATCGGATTGTTTGATAAGATCGTTCATTGCATCCATTGCGGTATCGCAGGATGTCTGCATTGCCTTGGAGTATTCGTTGAGCGAATCGACTTCGGCGTTTACGGTATCGATACTCTGTCCTATGCTCGTTGTGTTGTCAGCAGCGTTCTGGACATATTCGGCCTGTGATACGGAGCCTCTGCTTATATCATCGACAGCCTGGCTGACCTGTCCGGAAACCTCGGTAGCCTGCTGTGCGTTGGATGCAAGTTCGTTACCTGATTCCTTGACATTTTCAGCCATTGCCTTGGTCTCTCCGATGATTCCGGAAAGCTTATCGGTAACGGAATTGACATTGTTGACCATCGCACCGAATTCATCGGTTCTCTTGGTAAACTTGGTGATCTCGGTAAAGCTTCCGTTTGCAAGCTCACCGACTGCATTATTGACTTCCTCAACAGGTCTGGTAAAGGAAAGAGCCATGTAGACAGAAATGAATCCTGCAACCGCCACAAGTACGAGAGCTATTATAACGGAAACCATTGCGGATCTTCTTGCGGCTCCGACAGCAGCATCCATGGTCTTGACGGTGACAACGGACCAGCCTTCCGCAAAATAATCGGCTTCGGTTGAACCCTGTCCCATCCTTACGTAACCGACAAGACAATCCTCTCCGTCAACCTCATCTTCATAAACGCCTTCTTCGGATGCATTCGTCATAAATACAGAACCGGTATAATTTTCGGTCTCGTCATCTGCCTGGATCTCAAATCTGGAATGTGAAGCAAGTTCTCCGCTTCTGTCAACTATAAATGCATGATCGGATTCGCTGGCAAGAAATTCATGAAGCGAATTAAGATCGAAATTTCTCTGGACCGTTCCGATGATTGATCCGTCTTTTCCGCGGACGGGAACGATGATCGTAATTATTCTGGTTCCGGTGGATTTACTGACTATAACATCGGAAACATAATTATTTCCCGAAATACCCTGCTGAAAATATTCACGCTCGGCAACATTTACACAGTTGCCTACAGTCCTGAAAAGCTGCTGACCTGTAATATCGGCAATAGCTATGGTGTTGCCGTCTCCGAATGTCTCATCCACATAGTAGATGTAGGATTCGATCTCCGCAGCTTTGGAGGTATCTTCACCGCTCAGATATTCAACTACCGTAGGCGAGATTGCAACAGCCTCGATCGCTTTCATATTCTGGTTGATCTTGGATGAGAACATATCCTCAATATACCATGATTCCCATGAAAGCATTTCTTCGGAATCTTCAAGTGCCTTGGTTGTCGATGAATTGTAGCTGATGATGGTTGTTATCAGAACAGGGATAACAGCAACAAGAAGCATAACAGAAATAAGCTTGGTTTTTACGGAACCGCTCAATTTAGACATATTCATTTCCTCCGCTCATAAGAACCGACACAAATCGGACTTATCTGTATAATACACCACTATTTTAAAAAAGTGAACATTTTAATAGACCGGGCCGCCATCAAAATGGCGGCCCGGCCCGAAAAAGGGTAGCAAGATACGGATATCACTTGAAGTAAGAAATAACCTCCACAAGCTTATCCGAATTGTCTCTTGTCTCGTCCGAGCTCTGTGCGATCTCGTTAATGGAAGAAGCGATTCCGGTGACATTTGCGGATACTTCCTGGTTGGAAGCCGCATTTTCTTCGGAGATTGCACTGAGTGCCTGAACGGCATCGGTGATGACATTCTGGACTTCTTCAAGTTCCTCGGCATCCTTGGTGACGTTCTTGATGTTTTCAAGCGATGCGGCGATCTCTTTTCCGAGGACTTCGAATTTGGTCTGGGTCTCTCCGACAAATGTCTGTTCCTGCTTGATGAGCTCTGCTACATTTGCGGACAGTGAAACGCTCGCTTCGGAGTTCTTTACTATCTCATCGACAATGACTCTGATCTCATTTGCGGATCTGCTGGACTGGTCCGAAAGACTTCCAATCTCGGTAGCGACAACCGCAAATCCTCTTCCTGCTTCACCCGCTCTTGCCGCTTCGATCGAAGCATTGAGTGCGAGCAGATTGGTCTGGCTTGCGATGGATGAGATCATATCGACCGCTTCCTTGATCTTCTGCACGGCGTCATTGGTGGAGGATATCTGTCTTGCTATATCGTGAACGGCCTCAACGGTCTGAACGGATGATTCTGATACTTTGTCGATATACTCTCTCGCATCGTTATTAGCGGTTGCTATATTGTCCGATGATACGGCAAGAGCGTCTGAGCTTTCGGTAAGAAGTGCGATGAGCTCGTTCAGGTTTCCGATCTGCTTTCCGATCTCCTGGACATTGTTAGCCATATCGGTAGCACCTGCGGCAAGATCTTCCATTGCAGAGGAGATCTGATTTGCATCACTTGAGCTTTCACCGGAAAGCTTGTTTACATTGTTTGCACCGGTATTTAGTTCGGAGCTTATGAGTTTTACATGTCCTATGATCTCGCTGAGCTTATCCCTTAACGCATTTGATGCGAAGATCAGTGACTTCGTCTCAGCGATATTGGTTGCCGCATCATTTTCAATGCTGAGATTTCCGTCAGCAAGCTTAGAAAGGGTATCGGCACATGCGCTTATGGGCTTTGCGACCTTATTTGCAAAATACAGGCAAAGACCGACAAATAAAACAAGAAGAACAACTGCGATACAGCTGCAGACAAGTATCATCTTATTTATCGCACTCTGCACTTCCGAACAGGTCTTTCCCGCAAAAGCCATACCGACCACTTTTCCGTCCCCGTCCGTAAGCGGGAGATAATAAACAAAGTACTGTTCTCCGTTGATGACTACGCCGTCGGAGAAATACTCATTCCCTTTATTGATGACTTCAGCGATGACCGCATCGGAAGCCTTGGTTCCCTCGATCCTCTTTCCGTCGTCACCTATGATGGATGTACAGAATCTGGTGTCGCCCCTGAAAACGGTAAGATCAACATCCGCATACTTCAGGTGATCCATATACTCGGGATCATAAGTGATCCATCCATCCTCGAGATATTCCGGATGTGCAAGATCGTATGCATAATATTCCTTAAGGTCGATGGCTGCGACCCTGAGTGTATTTTTGGTCTGTGTTTCGAGATTGTCCTTCATGTAGAAGATGCTGAAAAGCGTAAGGACAAGAAGCGATACCACGAGCGGTATCATGGAAAGCATGATAAGAAATTTGTGCATGGATATTCCGGACTGTTTTTTCATCCTTAGAACCCCTCCTAAGAAAATTAATATATGCATTGCCGATAATAATATCTTACATATGTATATCGGTATAATAACACATTTTAATGAATATGTTACGAAAAATCATAATATTTTACATAAAAAGAAAGCAGGCATTTTTGCCTGCTCTCTCATTACCGCTTTATACGGATCAATAATTCTCTTCGCGAACCTCGAAGAAGCTCTGGGGATGCTTACAAACAGGGCAGACATCGGGAGCTTCGGTTCCGACTACGATATGTCCGCAGTTACGGCATTCCCAAACGGTAACACCGGACTTCTTGAACACTTCCATAGCCTTGACATTTTCAAGAAGCTTACGATAGCGCTCTTCATGAGCCTTCTCGATGGCAGCAACGCCTCTGAACTGCTCTGCGAGCTCGTGGAAACCTTCCTCATCGGCTTCCTTGGCCATACGAACATACATATCGGTCCACTCGTGGTTCTCTCCCTCAGCTGCCGCAAGAAGGTTCTCTTCGGTTGTTCCGAGTTCTCCGAGAGCCTTGAACCAGAGCTTTGCGTGCTCCTTCTCATTCTCTGCGGTCTTAAGGAAAAGTGCAGCTATCTGCTCATATCCGTTCTTCTTTGCAACGGATGCAAAATAGGTATATTTATTTCTTGCCTGTGACTCACCGGCAAATGCGTCACGAAGGTTCTTTTCGGTCTTTGTTCCCGCATAAGGATTCTTTGAAGCCTGTGTCTTCTCAAATTTGGAAGCGGGTGCATGGCACTTGGGGCATTCGAAATCAGCGGGGAGTTCCTCTCCTTCATAGATATAACCGCATACGGTGCAGCGCCATACGGTCTTTCCGCCTACTGTCTCTTTAACAAGATCGCTCATAACTACCTCCTTTAAATTTTGGGTTTGGAAAAAGTATAACACATCACTTCACGATATCCGACAGGAATTTTGTCGTTTCAGAATAATCATCAATGAAAGCTCTGTGGTTTTCCTTTACATAGGTTGCATTGCCTTCAGCCGAAGCTTCCTCAAGAAGCCTTGCCTTCTCGGAAAGTTCCATGGCACCGATAGTTTTCGAGCCGCTCTTCACCGAATGGATGAGCGTGCGGTAATCCTTCAAGTTCTCATTTTTCAGGAAGTCATCAAGTGAAGCGCTCTTTTCCTCAAATGTAGATATGTATTCCGTAATGACTTCCTTGTAAAAATCCTTATCCTTGCCGCAGTAATTAAGCGCAGCTTCCGTATCAAATCCCTTATCCTTCAATCTGTCGAGGAAATCACCCGAAGGAACTTCTTTCTTTTCCTTCTTTTCACCCGTGGGTGAAAATTCCAGGACTTCATCTTCTTGTGCCGATCCGGAGTCAAATACCGGAGAGGTCATGGGCTTCGGTTCTTCTTTTTCCGGCTGATCCTGCTTCATGGTCACAAGTTCGGGAGGAAGGAATTCAAGAAGCTTTTCCTCAAGCTCCGAGATCTCTACAGGCTTGGAAAGATAATCGTCGAAGCCTTCCTCTATATATTTCTCCCTTGCGCCTACAACGGCATTTGCGGTAAGAACGATGATCTTCGTACCCTCGGGTATTAGATCCATTTCCTTGAGCTTGCCCAGCGTTTCGATACCGTCCATCTTGGGCATCATGTGATCGAGAAATACGATGTGGTAAAAATGCTCCCTGACCTTACCGATGGTTTCCGCACCGGAGAATGCAATATCCGGAACGATTCCGTTTCTCTTGAGGAGATTCTTTACCACCTTGCAGTTCATCTCATTGTCATCAACAATAAGGATCCTTGCATCGGGCGCATATACATAGGGCTTTGACCTCATATGCCCGGAAGCCTTCGCATATCTTTCGGTGTAATCACCGATCGGTGTCTCATTGACTATTCTCTGCCTGAGGATAAAAGAAAACCTTGATCCGACTCCGTATTCGGATTCAACCTCGAGCTTTGAATCCATCATATCGAGAAGCCTGGTGACTATCGCCATTCCGAGACCCGTGCCTTCTATGCCGCGGTTTCTTTTTTCATCGATACGTGTGAAGGATTCAAAAAGCTTGTCCATATCCTCTTTATGGATTCCTATGCCGGTGTCTGCAACAATCACTTCGATGAGGATATTTCCGAGGGCGCGTTCCTTCTCCATTATTGTCATGGTGACGCTGCCCTTTTCGGTATATTTGACCGCATTGGTGAGCAGGTTCATCACCACCTGGGAAAAACGCACATCATCACCGAACAGTTCGCAGGGAAGCTTTCTGTCGACAACAACTTTGAGTTCAAGCTCCTTGGCCTCAGCTCTTGCCTTTATCGAATTGACAAGATTGTTGATAACGGAAGCGAGATCATATTCGACGGGAATGATCTCCATCTTGCCGTCTTCTATCTTGGAAAAATCAAGAATTGAATTGATTATATACAGAAGATTCCTTCCTGAAGCCGAGATATTCTCCGCATACTCAAGGATATCCCTGTCATCGGATTCGCGAAGGATCATCTCATTCATTCCGAGAACCGCATTGATGGGTGTTCTTATCTCATGTGACATCTGTGCAAGAAAACGGCTTTTCGCCTTATCCGCCTGTATTGCAATGTCCGCAGCTTCCTTAAGCTTATGCTCATATTCGATCTCGGTAACATTGGAGATCTGATAGCTGCTGACGGTAATAAAGACAACAAATGCATCAACGAAATACAGAACAGGGAATCTGTTCATGAAGGTTTCGGAATAATATGCCGCCATCTGCTCCCTGTAGGGAGTATAGAACATGCATATGAAAAGGAATTCATAATAAATGGAAAGATAGATCCCGTGCTTTGCACCGATAAGGAAGCTCACGGCGATCGGAACTATAAGAGTCCACAGAATGGCAAATCCGTCATTTACACCCTTGAGGCTGTAATATGTGAAAATGCCGAAACCGATTATCATGACAACGATCTCGACAGGCTTTCTCTTTTTGCGGACCCTGATCTCAAAGACCATGAATGCTCCGAGAAGAGCGATGGCTGCCGTGGTAAAGGTAACAAAGCCCTTATGCTGGGCAATGTTTAAGATCGTCATGATGAGACCGCCGAGAGAAACCGCGATACCAAGAAGCGTGATGGCTCTGACATTTCTGTCAAGACGGCCCCCAACGAAAATATCCTGGTTCATGAAATAGTTATATTCTTTTGTAAAAGGGATAATGACTTTTCTGTTAACTTTTACGCCATCAGACATATCTGCACCCCGGATGCTTTGATCTCATCCCCAAAAGAAAAACTCATGCCTGCAGAACGGATATCACATTAAGTTTAACTTATTTATGACCGTTCTAACAAGTACTCTCTTAAAAGCCTTACTGGCCCGAAGCGTTCTCCACTGCAAGATTCTTCAGCCAGCGTTCCTTTTTAAGCCAGAAATGGAAACCGGCTATCTTGATAAAGTCGAGAAGCTTTACTCCGCAGTACATTCCGACGGGACCTATATCCGTAAAGAATGCGAGCAAAAGAAGCATCGGTATCATCATAAATATGGTGATGAGCGAGTCGGCAACTGCTCCCATTACGGTATCACCTCCGGATCTCGAAACCGCCTGCTGCGTGTTCATATACACCCAGACCGGCATAAAGAAAGACATCAGTATGACCATGTTCCTGCAGATATGTATCGCTCCGTCACTGAGTCTTCCGCCGAACACGAGAGGTATGATAAGTGTGGTACACAGCCCGAAAAGAGTCATGAAAAATCCGAATATCGCAGAGCCCGATAAAAGCCAGGTCTTTTCCCTGCGTGCAGTTTCAAGGTCACCCATTCCCAGTGTCTTTCCGAGAATAACTCCCGTTGACGAATAGATTCCCTCGAACGCGACAAAGAAAAGGTTAGCTATCGTAAAGCTCGATGCCATTCCGGAGACAACATCCGCTCCGCCTCTTCCGTTATATATTGCGGTCGTAAGAGTTTCGGACAGGATCCAGACCATCTCACAGAGCAGGACGAGCGAGCCCTTCTTAAGTATCTCTCCGAAAAGCTTCCAGTCTATTTTGAACAGTTTGAAAAGTCCGACGGCATAGTCGGGTTTGAGTCTGATATAGATTATTATGAAGATCACAAATTCCAGGCTTCTTGCTATGACCGTAGCGATCGCCGCACCGCGGACTTCAAGCCTCGGAGCTCCGAGATTTCCGTATATGAGAACCCAGTTAAAGAAAGTATTTGTAAGAGTTGCAACTATTGTAACGGCAAGGGGAATCTTAACCCTGCCCATATCACGGAGTGAAGTCGCTATACACATTGATACGGTCATCGGAAGTCCCATAAAGAATGTAATGCGGATATAACTTACCGCCTGATCGAGAATAAGCGGTGCATCGGTATTTCCGATCAGCATAAGGGAAAGGACCTGTCTCGGAAAGACCACGCATACAAGGAAGAAAGGAATGAATGCAGCCAGTCCCATTGCAAGCTTAAAACGGAATGCCTGTTTCATTCCGTCAGGATCCTTTGCCCCGAAGAACTGCGTCATGAATATTCCGCCCGTCATACATATCGCATTTATATATACAAAAAAGACAAAGAGGACCTGTCCGGCAACATTGACACCCGACATGCATATATCACCGAGACCGGATACCATAAAATTATCAACAAGCGAAACAAGGCTCTGTATCAGAGCCTGAAGCATGATCGGAACCGCAATGGTAAGGGCGCTTTTGTAAAAGCGCCCTGTTCCGAATAGTCTGTTATTATCTTTTACAGCCGTATTGTTTATCATTTCATTGACTTGAGCCAGGTCCAGAGACTTCCCTGTACGGATAAACCCGTCTCATTTGCAATAACATAATACTGGATTCTGATCCCGGATTTTTTGATAACGTTCCTGCTTGTAAAGATATCGCTGGAATTATTGTATCTGGGATTGGAGGTGGTCCATTCTCCGTTGTAATAATACCAGGTGGCGGAATTGGGAGTTTCCGTGTAGCAGGCATAATAAACCGTATATTTATCCTTATCGCTCGCCTCGGAAGCGGTTGTTCCGCCGGCATTGCTTCCGACCGCGACCATGAAGAAATAGGGTTTTCCGTCGGGCATTCCTGCAAGCTTCAGAACATCCTTCGCAAAATCGCCACCGGAAATATCCTGATCCCCGTTACTTGTATTTGAGTTTGTATAATCGTGGGCTCCACCGACTACGGGAGTCCCCAGTGCGGGTGTTTCCTGAAGTCCGTACTGCTTGGAGAACATAGCCTGAGCGGCGTCATAACAGGACTTTGCGTTAGGAAGATATTTCTTCGCTCTTGCCTGATCAATATACCCGATAAGCGTGGGTATGAGTATCGCAGAAATAATTGCAAGTATAACAAGTATGACTATGAGTTCTACGAGTGTAAAGCCTTTGTTGTCAGATCTTTTTTTCATTTCCACTGTATTCTCTCCCCCTTGAACGATCCTGTGGAACATCTTATTGATTATACCACAGAAGCCATAAAAAAAGAACCTTGCGCATCACTACGCAAGGCTCTTTAAAATCATTTTCAGGCTTTCTTATGAAAGATGAGAATATCTGAAATCCATCAGTTCATATCCGTATGTGCCGTCAGTGGTATTCAGTACAAATTTTACATATCCCATAACTTCACCGTCCAGGTCATTTATCATTTTTGCATTTACGATACAAACACCGTCACCCCGGGCTACGGATACAAGTTCGGCATGCTGTTCATATAGTGCTCCGGCGTATGTATAACAATATCCGTCATCCATGCAGAGGATCCCCTGCTCCGGAAGATCGTAGATATCGAAATCCGGTTTGAAATCCGGCTCAAATTCTCTTTCCTCGTGAAAGACTTCTTCATAGAATGCGGAAAGGTCAGATGCGGGCATCCTGTACGATGACCACACTGCAAATTCACCAAGCACCTCCGGTTCGTCACGATCCAGCTCCTCGCCGTAATGCGCGACAACTTCATAATCATTGTCCGAATAAAGAGCGTGTTCGGAAACAGCATAAATATCGTTCTGTATCATCAAGGTGATCAGATCAAAAAGATTTGCTTCTTCCTCGGAAAGAGATTCGAGATCAATATAGTGATATATTTCATCAAATCCCGTCTTTATTCCTTTGAACGGAGTGTTAAGAATCACAAAATGATCGTCATAGCGGATCTCAATCTCATCCACCCTGCTCTGTGCACCGAAGCTGAACCAGGCGGTTCCTCCGTCCTCAAGCTCCCAGCCGAACAATCTGGGTAAGGTTTCTTCATTTATTTCATCATAAGGACCGAACAGATTTTCAAGTTCACTGTAATCACATGAACCGGACTCACCCACAGCCCAGACCAGATCCGCTGTTAAGGAATAATTCAGATATGCGGGGCCCTGAGGTTCTGTTGAAACTCCCGCCGCCTTAGCATCTTCCTCGGCCTCATGAATGACCTCATGCAAAACGGTGACGATATTATGATATCTCTCCTGCTTTCTTCCGGTTCCGGATCCGGCAGCATATCCTCCGCTGATAAATGTTCCGTCCGCCGTCTTTACTTCAATGTCATAATGGGGACCGTCACATACACCATCGGCGTGCATATCTTCGGGAAGATTTTCGAATTTATTATCTGTAAATGCATCGACGAGTTTGTCCCATCCTTCGGAGCTGAGATCATACTGCACCATCAGATACCTGCCTTCATCAGGCATCGGTTCTTCGAAATAATCGTATCCTCCGTCAGCATTCATCCAATAATGCGTAAAGTCATACTCTGTGATCTCATCGGGAGTGATGACATAAACGATATATGCGACGGGATCTCCGATACAGACAAGGAATGTTATCTGCTCATATCCGGGTGCATCAGCGTAGGCGTCCGAACTCGGGTCCACGGGAGGGCTTTCTATAGGTTCCTCGCCCGAATTTCCGCATCCCGCCAATAAGAAAAGGCACATAAGAATTGCCGTTATCTTTAAAAGTTTTTTCATAACAGTTCCTCCCTTATACCTGTATTGACGAAAGAAACGGGAACCTCGTCACAAATTAAGATAATTATACTTAATATATGGCAAAAATAATACAAAAAATAGGGAGTCCGTAACGGACTCCCTATCTGTGTTTGACTTATTATCTGTCAGCGATAGCTGCCTGAGCTGCTGCAAGTCTCGCGATGGGTACGCGGAAAGGTGAGCAGGATACATAGTCAAGGCCGATCTTGTGGCAGAACTCAACGGATGAAGG
>JAFZWW010000020.1 GCA_017617005.1 Lachnospiraceae bacterium | reverse complement strand
GAGGACAGGAGACATATGGTGAGGATCCGTATCTTACTTCGAGACTCGGTGTCAGATATATCGAGGGTCTTCAGGGGCATGACGAGGATCATTTAAAGGCAGCCGCATGCGCAAAGCATTTTGCCGTTCACTCAGGACCCGAACCCGAGAGACATCATTTCAATGCCGTAGCATCGATACAGGATATGCGTGAGACTTATCTTCCCGCGTTCAAAGCCTGCGTACAGGAAGCCGGTGTCGAGACAGTCATGGGAGCGTATAACCGTACAAACGGAGAACCCTGCTGCGGATCAAAGACACTTCTTAAGGATATCCTCCGTGATGAGTGGGGATTTAAGGGACATGTTGTTTCCGACTGCTGGGCAATCAAGGATTTCCATACGGGACACATGGTAACCTCGGATGAGATCGAATCCGTAAGTCTTGCCATGAACAACGGCTGCGACCTTAACTGCGGAGATCTGTTCGTATATCTCAAGGATGCGGTTGAACAGGGTAAGGTAAAAGAAGAAAGACTCGATGAAGCACTCGTAAATCTCTTCACCACGAGAATGAAGCTCGGAATGTTTGACGGTGAGAAGACTTCCTTTGACGCAATCACGATGGCCGAGGTCGACAACAAGGCACACAGAAAGCTCAACCTCGAGACATCCGCGAAGACACTCGTGCTTCTTAAAAACGACGGAATCCTTCCTCTGGATAAGAGTAAGATTAAGACCGTCGGCGTGATCGGACCGAATGCCGATAACAGACGTGCACTTGTCGGAAACTATGAAGGAACCGCATCAAGATATGTTACCGTTCTCGAGGGACTCGAGGATTATCTCGGTGAAGATGTGGATTTCAGATATTCGGAAAGCTGCCACCTCGTCAAGGACAGAGTCAGCGGACTCAGCCAGGGTGATGACAGGATCTCCGAAGTGAAGTCTGTATGTGAAGACAGCGATGTCATTTTTGTGGCACTCGGACTCGATGCCGGTATCGAAGGCGAAGAGGGAGATGCGGGAAATGAATTCGCCAGCGGTGATAAGGTCGATCTTAATCTCCCCGGACTTCAGCAGGAGGTTCTCGATGTGGCTGTGGCAAGCGGCAAGCCCGTGATACTTCTTCTTTTGGTCGGAAGTGCCCTTGCCGTTGACGATTCGAAGATAAATGCCGTCATCCAGTGCTGGTACCCCGGTGCGATGGGCGGAAGAGCTATCGCAGAGACTGTTTTCGGCGACAGGAATTTCGAAGGAAAGCTTCCCGTTACATTCTACAAGACATCCGCGGAGCTTCCCGATTTCACCGATTATTCGATGAAGGGAAGAACCTACAGATATATGGAAGGTGATGCTCTTTATCCCTTCGGTTACGGACTCAGCTACACATCCTACGATTACTCGGATGTTAAGGCCGATAAGACCGTACTCGACAATGACGGCATCGGACTGGAATTTGCCGTTACGAACACCGGAAAAGAAGACGGACGTGAGACCGTGCAGGTATATGTCGGTGTTGGCGGAGTAAAGAATGCTCCCAGGTATCAGCTCAAGGCATTTAAAAAGGTTGCGCTTAAAGCGGGTGAGTCCGAAAAGGTTTCGATAAAGCTTCCTTACGAAGCATTCGGCCTGTATGATGAGGACGGAAAGTTCGTTGTTCCTTCCGGTAAGGCAACCGTCTATGTCGGAGGACAGCAGCCGGACGCAAGAAGTAAGCAGCTCCTCGGCAGGAAGGTTACCGCGATTGAGATCACACTTCCTTAGATCAAATAACGTTTTCCCAAAACAGGTCGCTTAGGGCGGCCTGTTTTAATGGGATCAGCTTCACATAATCTTTGCGGAAAGCGCAATAAAATGGTATTATTTACATAAGTATGGAAAATCTTACAAACATAGATCTGATCAAATCAAAACTGTATGATTTTTTCTGCAACGAGGCGGGAGTCGTTATCTACAAAAGTGACCGTGATGATGAATATTCACGTGAACTGAACGAGCTCCTTAAGATCGGACGCGTCGTTTTGTCCGAGTATGCGGATATGAACGGTGAGATCGCAGAAGAGCCCATCTCGCAGGATTTCCTTTTTGATTCGGGCAAGTTCAACGAGGACGACTGCGTCGTAAACCGTATTGTCATGTCCACCGGTGCCATTATCAAGATTGCCATTTTCCCCAGGGCAGGTTACGAATGGAACACCGAAGAAAGAGAACTTGTAAGGGGATTCCTTCTCATCATGACGACCGTCAAGAGCCGTATCAGGATGAAGGAGTTCATAGACTATGCCGTATTCCATGAAATGGGACACGGATATTTCAACGATTTCTATTTTCACAGGATGATCGGAATGGTGCATAAGCTCGGTAAGCTTTCCGATTATTCCGTTATCTTTTTCAACCTGATCAATATTTCCGGACTCAATACCCTTCTCGGAAGAGATGAGGCCGATAAGGTAATGCAGAAATTCACCGGACTTGTTTCCGGCAAACTCACCCAGCCCGAAAACCTTAGCAGGATGGGCGGAGATAATTTCTGTATCCTGTGCAAGAAGGACAAGACGGATGAGATCGTCGAAAAACTGAAAGGCGAACATTTCGATGTCGAAGGCGGAGGTGTGGAGCGCGTAAAGCTCGGCGCTTATTGCGGAATTTACAACTGCACCGGAGAAGAGAAGGTTCCTTCCGAGTGCGTGGATTATGCAATGACCTCGATGCTCATTGCCAAGAGGGAAAAGCTTCAGATACAGTACTACGATCAGAAGATGATGGAAAAGATGAAGAGGACCAGGCTGATCGAAGCGTGCTTTAAAGAAGCGATAACAAACAGGGAATTCGAGGCATATTACCAGCCCAAGATAAATCTTGACAATTACAAGCTTATCGGAGCCGAAGCACTGTGCAGATGGAAGCACGACGGAAGGTATTTCATGCCCGATGAATTCATTCCCGTCCTCGAACAGAGTAAGAGAATATGCGTTCTCGATCTTTATATCCTCGAGTGCGTATGCAAGGATATCGCGGGATGGATCACGGAAGGGAAGAATCCCGTAAGGGTATCATCGAATTTCTCGAGAAAGCATCTTTCCAATCCATATTTTGTAAAGGATGTTGTTGAGATAGTCGACAGATATAAAGTTCCGCATTCGCTTATCGTCATAGAGATAACAGAGACTACCAACGAAGCGGATCTCATCAAACTGAACACCATCGTCAAGCAGTTCAGGGAAGCGGGCTTTGAGGTGTCGGTTGATGATTTCGGAGTGGGCTATTCATCGATGAGCATGATAAAGGATATTCCTTTTACCGAGATCAAGATCGACAGGAGCTTTCTTGATAAAGCCGATATCAGCGACCGCGATATGGTCATGATGAAGCACATAATCTCGATGGCGGAAGAACTCGGAATGTCCACCATAGCCGAGGGAGTTGAGATACCCGAGCACATCAAGCTTTTGAAGAAATACGGCTGCCTCCGCGGACAGGGATATTTCTTCAACAAGCCGCTTAAAAAGAATGAATTCGAGGATGTTCTCGCACATCCCGATTACAGAGATAAAGGAATCGAAAACTGATATTTGAAAATTGTTCTTACCGGTAGTTTTCAGTGAGGGAAGAAATATGAAAAAAGCAAGAGGTAAACTTACATTTGCATCAGCACTTCTCGCAGCGGGAGCAATGGTCGGGATTTCAAGCTGCAGTGTATACGGCCCGCCGAGTGAGCCTTCGCCCGATATTTACGGACCTCCCGAGTATTTCGGCGGTGAAGATCCGGACGACCCCATGCAGACGGATTACGGCCCGCCGCTCATAATTGACGATGATGTCAACAAGCCCGGCCCCGAGGTATACGGACCTCCCGAGGATTTCAATATGGGAGACGATGACGAACCTATTGAGACCGTATACGGACCTCCCGAGTGGTTCAGCCACAGCGGAGAGGATGATATCGATATGCCCGTGGCACCTGTTTACGGTCCGCCACCCGATGAGGTTAATGATGTGGACCAGCCCATGGCGGATGTTTACGGACCGCCCGAAGATTTCACCGGAGAAAAATGATGACACTCGAAGAGTTTAAGAAATTTTCCGCTGAAGTCCCTGAGGCTGAGGCAATTAAGAATGACATACTGGACAGAAGGTCTGAGGTCAGGGAAAGACTTTATAAAGAGCCTGACCTCAGGCATCTTTTTTTCGAACTTACACTCAGCTGCAATGAGCACTGCTTTCACTGCGGTTCGGGATGTGCGCTCGATCAGCCCACGGGTCTTTCGGTAGAAAAGTACGGAGAGATCCTTGATGAGGTTGCGGCTGATTTCGACAAAAAGAGGATCCAGATCTGTATCACCGGCGGTGAACCGATGCTCAGGAAGGATTTCTTTGACATAGTCGGAATGGTTCACGAAAAAGGCTTCGGATGGGGCATGACCTCCAACGCGACCCTTATCACGAAGGAGAACGCACGCAGGCTGAAAGAATGCGGAATGGCAACGATATCCGTCAGCATCGACGGATTGCGTGACACACATGATGCACAGCGCGGACTGAAGGGCGGATACGATCTTGCGATGAGAGGCATTCAGAATCTCATCGATGAAGACTGTTTCCATGCGATCCAGATAACTACGGTCATCAATCACAGGAATATCGTCGAGCTTGATGAACTTTTTGAGATCGTAAAAGGTATCGATGTGGATTCGTGGAGAGTCATAGGAATAGAGCCCATCGGAAGAGCACTCGATCATCCCGATATGCTCCTTACTCCCGAGGATCAGAGAAGAATGTTTTCTTTTATCCTTGAAAAAAGAAGACAGGGCCTCCCGGTTGAATACGGTTGCTCGCATTTTCTCGGAACGGACCTTGAAGGAAATGTAAGAAACAGGATGTTCCTCTGCAATGCCGGAGTGTTTACCGCAAGTATCAGGGCGGACGGATCGGTAACGGGATGTCTCGATATCATGCCCGGCCCCGAGACAATATTCGGAAATGTGAACAGCGAATCGTTCACCGACATATGGAATAACCGTTTCGAGACCTTCAGAAAGCATCTGTCGGAGAGAAATAAGGATTGCCGTGAATGTGAATACGAGAAGTGGTGTGCGGGAGGAGCTCATCACAGTTTTGATTATGTAAACAATAAACCGCTAATTTGTTTTAAAGACATACTTTTTTGAATAAATAACACAAAATATAGTATGTTTTAGTTGTTTTTGATGCTTTAATACGCTAAAATACAACTCGGAACTTTTATTTTATTCACAGGAGGAAGAATAAAAATGTTTGAATGGAAAGGTTTTGCTAAATTTTGGCTCTGGTTCTGCTTTATCGTTAACATCATCGTAGGTGTCCTTGCAGTGATCGCTCTTCTCGGAGTTGGTGCTCTTGCAGCCGTTCTCGGATCCTCATACTCAATCTATCTGATTGTGATGATTCTTTCCATCATAGTTGAGATTGCATGTATCGTTGGACTCTCCATGCTTCTTTTCAAGAAGAAGAAGGTCGGTTTCTTTATTCTCTGCGGATGCCAGATTGCTAACATCATCCTCAGCTTCATTTCAGGAGCTATTGTCGGCACTGCAGCAAGCACCGGCATCAGAGCTATCGGAAGTGCAGTGATCAGCATTGTAATCCTTTACTTTGCAATCAAGAATTATTGGGATCAGCTCGCTTAATCGTTTTACAATTAAACTGCAGGGTAATACCCTGCAGTTTTTTGTGTTTTTAAGTTGTTTTTAACCGATTTTAATTGATATACTTAAAACTGTCAGCGGGGGACTATTTTTGTGCAAATAGTGGACAGGATAATTTATTTTGACATCTGTTCTGTGTGCGTGCTTTTTGCGATAGTGGTATCACTCTTGCTTCGTAAGATGTATCTCGGCAGACTCAACAGATCCTTCATTCAGCTAACGATCTTGATGATCTTCAGCTGTCTTTTTGACGTACTCCGATCGATCCCCTATAACGAGTACACGGCTATCGGCTCTTCGATCCTTTTCAGATTCGTTATGGGGTATATATTCTGCTTCCTCAGGGCTATCCAGCTTCCACTTCTCATACGTCTTTACGGCATCATGAGCGGAACCTGGAGCCGGATAAAATCCGATATCCGTATCGGATTCTTTTACTTTGTACCCCTTATCGGGTATCTTGCATTAGTCTATTCCAACTTCTTCAATCAGAGACTCTTTTATTATACGGTCAACGAAAACGGTCTCCGCTATGTACGCGGCAACCTTATGATCGTATTCGATTATTTCGGTTTTTACTTCATGGTCTTCAGCCTTGTTCAGCTGATAATCATCCGAAAGAGATTAAGTACCGAGAAGTTCCTTGCGATGCTTCTCGTTTATCCCATAAATGTTGTTGCGATCCTTATTCAGGAAGTGTATCCCGAGCTCCTTACCGCAATGTTCGGCGCATCCCTTTCCGTTCTTTTGCTTGCATTCTTCGTATTCAGACCCGATGAATCCATCGATCTTGAAACGGGACTTTCTTCCTTCATTCCTTTTGAAAACGATGTCGAGAACGTTATCCTGAGCGGCCGCAATGCCGTCATCATTCTCTGCAAGATCTCCAATGATGCCGAGATCAGAAGCCTTACCGATATCAGGATCTACAGAAGAATGCTGCATTCCATCGGCGATACCCTCGTAAAGGAAAGATACAGGGGACTTCTTGTTTCCTCTGATTTCTATTACTTGAGAGGCGGACTTTTTGCGAATATAATCCAGGGCCGCTTTGACCGCGACCTTATCAAGAAGCAGCTCGGCAAACTCGTTAAGAGATATTCCGAAGGCTTCTCCGGAGGCGGATTCGATCTCAAGCTTGAGATGTGTATCTGCTCCGTTCTTGTACCCGAAGATATCTCTGCCAAGGATGAACTTCTCAAGTTCTCCGAGAGAGTACAGAACCTTGTCGAACCCTGGAAGCCCGTAAGATATTCCGAGATCTCTTTTGACAGGGAATTCGTAATACTCAATTCGATAGACAACATCATCGAGGATGCTATAAGACACAACAGATTCGAGATGTATTATCAGCCCATCTATTCGCTCAAGGACAAAGAGTACAGATGTGCCGAAGCACTTATCAGGCTTAATTCCGAAGAGTTCGGATCAATCTCACCTTCGATATTCATTCCCGCCGCGGAGAGGACCGGCAGGATTGTCCATATCGGAGATTTTGTCATACGCGATGTCTGCAGGTTCCTTTCGGAGCACCATCCCGAGGAGCTCGGCGTCGACTATGTTGAAGTGAACCTTTCCATCATCCAGTGTATGCAGGCGGATATGGCGGACAAGATCAAGAAGTACATGAAGGAGTACAATATCGAGCCTTCATGGATCAATTTTGAGATCACCGAGACCGCTGCGGACGGTGCTTATGAGAGAGTACTCGAGACGATGAACAGGATGAGTGCAGAAGGAATCAGGTTCTCACTGGATGATTACGGCTCGGGATATTCCAATCTCCACAGAGTCATGTCATTCCCTTATAAGGTTATAAAGCTTGATAAGACGCTCACCGACGAGGCGGTCGATCCTTCCAAGAGACGAATCTTAGGTGAAGCCATAAATCTTATCAAGAGTATGGGTGCACATATTGTCGTAGAAGGTGTAGAATCAAAGGAGGTATCGGATTGGTTCGAATCTCAGGGATGTGATTTCATCCAGGGCTTCTATTATGCAAAGCCCATGACTGAGAAGGACTATGTGAAATTCATGAAGGTGGATTAGATTGAACGTAGTTATTTTTCTTTATCTGATCGCATTCATCTTTGCGATCTTCAATATCGTTCTTCTTGTTGAGTCAGGTGTACGTCCCAATATATACACCGTTCTCCTTATGTGTTCCATCGTTGTATCCAATTTCGGATATCTGGGTGTTTCCGTATCAAAGTCAGTTGACGCCGCAATAATCTCAAACTGCTGTATCTATCTCGGAGGATGTTATCTTCCGTTTTTCGTGTTCTGTATCGGTGCGGACATGACCAAGATCAAGATCCCGCACATCATCAGATTCCTGATGTTCCTGTTCTCGACTTTCCTTGTAGCTCTTTCCCTGACCGTGGGACAAAATTCCGTCTACTATAAGTCCATAGGCATTGCCGATGCGGGAGGCTATACCGTTCTGGTAAAAGAGTACGGTCCCCTGCATGTCCTATATATCGTTCTGCTCGGTTCATACATAATCGCCAGCGGAGTTATCTGCGTTCTTGCATTTGTAAGAAAGACGGTCGTGTCATATAAGACCACGATCATGTATTTCCTTTTCCTGGCAGTGAATGTTGTCATTTATGCATTCGCAAGGGTATTCAGGATTGAATTTGAATGGAACTGCTTCGGATATCTTGTGAGCGAACTGATAATCCTGATGATCTATAACAGGGTCGAGATGTATGACATGTCCTTCAATGTCATGCGGACATGGGAGAAGATGGAAGAGTACGCATACATCGTCTTCGATAAAAAGAAGCAGTATCTCGGTTCCAATGATCTTGCGCGTCAGTATTTCGAGGAATTGAAAACCCAGGAGATCGACATGAAGCTTAAGAACAGCCTCGGACGCATCTCCTCGCTTTTAGTCAATTTCGACAAGATGGTCGAAAAGGAAGAAAAAGGGAATAAGGAAGTTTACCGTAAGATCATAAGACTTTCCGGCAGGGTTCTTAAGAGCGAGGTCAAATATCTCACCAGAAGAAGCTCGCTTCTTTTCGGACGTGATGTGATCATCGGCTATCTGATCGAGTTCTACGACATTACCAAGGAAAGCGATTATATCTCATCCATCGAGGAAAAGAACGAGAGGCTTGCGATAGCTGAGAAGCGTGCGCTCGAAGCTTCGAATGCAAAGAGCAGCTTCTTAAGCGCGATGTCCCATGAGATCAGGACTCCCATCAATACGATCCTCGGAATGAACGAGATGATCTCCAGGGAATCCCAGGATATGGTCATACTCGGATATTCTAGGGATGTCGAAAAGGCCGGACACATACTTCTGAGCCTTATCAACGATGTGCTTGATTTTTCCAAGATCGAAGCAGGAAATTTCGAACTTGTAGAAAAAGAATACTCCATCATCGAACTGACTTCGACATGCGGAGACATGCTCGAAAAGAAAGCACTTGAAAAGAATCTCCGCATATCGCTGGATATAGATCCCGGCATGCCTTCCGTACTGTCCGGTGACGAAAACAAGATCGAGCAGGTGATGATCAATCTCATCACGAATGCCGTGAAATATACGAACGAAGGATATGTCAGGATTTCAGTGACGGGAGATTACAGGGAGGATCTTTATGATCTGACCATATCGGTAAGCGACACCGGAATAGGAATCCGCAGTGAAGACATCGGTCATATATTCGACAGCTTTACGAGAGCAGATGTCAGGAGAAACCGCCATATCGAAGGAACGGGACTCGGACTTGCCATCACCAAGAAGCTCTGCGAGGGTATGGGAGGAAGCATTAAGGTTTCCAGCCGTTACGGTGAGGGCTCCGTATTTACGGTCAGGATTCCTCAAAAGATCGCGGATGCCAGGATCGTCGGTGCGGTAAGGCTGAACAAAGAGGGGGAAAAGGTGAAAAGAAAAAAGTACGAGCCGTCATTTACGGCGCCTGCGGCAAAAGTTCTTATCGTTGATGACAACGAGATGAACCTTGCTGTGTTCGTGTCACTTCTTAAGGCGACAAAGGTCCAGATAGATCAGGCTACGGGTGGAAACGAGGCGCTGGAGCTTACCAGACAGAAGAAATACGATTGCATCTTTATGGACCATATGATGCCCAATCCCGACGGAATAGAGACCATGCAGATGATCCGTGCGGACGAGGGTAACCCGAACAGATCGGTGCCGGAGATCGCTCTGACCGCAAATGCCGTTTCCGGAAGCATGGAGATGTATATGGAAGCCGGATTTGACGGATATCTCTCCAAGCCCGTCGATCCCTATGAGCTTGAAGAAGCGGTCAAAACCCATATTTCACCGTATCTGATAACTCCCGTTGAATCCGTGGAATAAAGATTTTTGATGGGAGTATTGCTTTCAGGCAAAAAGTGATATACTAATATACAAGTTAATTTATCTGATTTTTCAGGAGAAAAGAAAATGCTACCCGTACTTGAAACAATAAGTAAGATCGGTATCGTGCCGGTCGTAAAGCTTGATGACGCGAAGGATGCCGCGCCTCTTGCGGATGCTCTCTGCAAAGGAGGACTTCCCTGTGCCGAGGTCACATTCAGAACGGATGCGGCAGCGGAGTCCATTGCGATCATGAGCAAGGCTCATCCCGAGATGATGGTAGGTGCCGGAACGGTTCTTTCCACAGCCCAGGTTGATGCGGCCGTCGAAGCCGGCGCAAAATTCATCGTAAGTCCCGGACTCAATCCCAGGATAGTCAAATACTGTGTCGACAGGAATATCCCCATAACACCGGGAACAAACACTCCTTCCGAGATCGATACCGCAATGGATTTCGGTCTTGAGGTCGTTAAATTCTTCCCTGCCGAGCAGAGCGGCGGTCTTGCGAAGATCAAGGCTATGGCTGCTCCCTATGTTAACATGAAGTTCATGCCCACCGGCGGGATCAATGAAAAGAACCTGCTTTCATATCTTGATTTCCCCAAGGTCATCGCTTGCGGCGGATCATGGATGGTTCCCGCAGACCTTATCGCAAAGGGAGAATTCGATAAGATAGAAGCTTTTACACGTGATGCGGTCAGGATCATGCTCGGATTTGAGATCGCACATGTCGGCGTAAATAACGATTCCGAGGAAGATGCTAGGAAAGCTGCGGAGAGATTCGCATTCCTTTTCGGAATGAATGTCAAGGACGGTAATTCATCCGTATTCGCAGGTTCCGCTGCAGAGTTCATGAAAGCACCCGGAAAGGGTACAAAGGGTCATATCGCGATCAGGACCAATTTCATCGAAAGGGCGGTCAATTATATGAGCACCGTACTCGGCGCAGAGTTCGACGAGAGCAGTGCAAAGTTCGATGATAAGGGTAAGCTCAAGGCAATCTATTTAAAAGAAGAGATCGGCGGATTTGCCGTTCATCTCGTTAATAAGTGAGGTCAGAAAATGTCTAAAGTTGTAACTATGGGCGAGATCATGCTCCGCCTTTCCACACCCAACAACGAAAAGTTCATCCAGGCGGATGAATTCGATATCAATTACGGCGGCGGTGAAGCCAATGTTGCCGTATCGCTCGCAAATTACGGACACGATGCCGAATATGTTACCGCGCTTCCCGAAAATGAACTCGGAGACTGTGCCATAGCCGCTCTCAGAAAGTACGGGGTCAGGACGGAAAACATCGCAAGATGCGGTGAAAGGCTCGGTATCTATTATCTCGAGAGCGGAAGCTCGGTAAGACCTTCCAAGGTTGTTTATGACAGGGCTCACTCATCGATCTCAACCGCAACCGCAGCCGATTTCGATTTTGACAGGATCTTCGAAGGTGCCGACTGGTTCCATTTTACCGGTATCACTCCCGCGATCTCCGATACCGCAACCGTTCTTACCGAGGAAGCTCTTAAGGCGGCAAAGAAGCACGGTGTAAAGGTATCATGCGACCTCAACTTCAGAAAGAAGCTCTGGAGCTCTGAAAAGGCTCAGAAGGTCATGAAGAACCTTATGCAGTATGTCGATGTCTGCATCGGAAATGAAGAGGATGCAAATCTTGTTCTCGGATACAAGCCCGGTAATACCGACGTGACAAGCGGAGAACTCGAGCTTGCGGGATATAAGAGCATTTTCGAACAGATGGTAGCGGACTATGATTTCGAATACTGTATCTCATCACTGAGGGTAAGCCGCAGTGCATCCGATAACGGATGGAGCGCTTGCATCTATTCTAGGGATACTAAAGAGTTCTATCATTCCAAGGAATATTCCCTTCATCCCATCGTTGACAGAGTGGGCGGCGGCGATTCTTTTGCCGCAGGCGTGATCTGCGGACTCCTCGACGGAAAAGACTTTAAGACGGCCCTGGAATTCGGTGTTGCGGCATCGGCGCTCAAGCATACGATACCCGGCGATTTCAACCTCGTAACACGTAAAGAGGTCGAAACACTTGCGGGCGGAGATGCATCCGGAAGAGTGCAGAGATAATTTGACATTGTAAGCATCAGGAAATATAATTTACAAGGCTCATCCTTTTAAGGACGAGCCTGTTTTTAAGAGTATGTTTTGATGAAAAAAGAAACCCGCACACCAAATGTGATAAAGATACTTCTGACCATTGCTTTTCTTTCGATGGTCACCATAATTTTTCTTCAGCAGATGAAGGTTCCTTTCATGCTGGAGGATCTTTATTATGCCAATAATCTGGTCACCGGAGAACCGCTTGCAAACTTCGGTGATATCACGATGAGCATCGGCTGTATTTATTTCTGGAAAGGCGGAAGCCTTATTGCGGGATTCATTCTTCAGCTGATACTGATGGCGGGCGGATATGTTGCCGATATCATAAACATGCTCATGATGATCGGATGTGCGTATCTTCTTTTTGCACAGTCAAGAGCATCCCATCAGAGGATCTTTTTCTCGGTATATGCATTTCTTCTCATGATCGCCCTGAACGCCGATTGGAACAACACTTATTTCAGGCAGTTCGGAGCCGTGAATTTCTTTTATCCGTCATTACTCATGCTTCTTGTTCTGAATATACTTTCCGCTATGGTGGATGATCCCGATAAATACAAGGATCTCGGAATGAGCCATATCATCGCACTTTCCGCCACCGGTTTTGTTGCGGGAGAATGGGCTCCTTCGTACGGCATCATCAGTGCCTGTGCACTCGGAGGAGTCATTCTTCAAAGAGCCCATGTTCAGAAGAATCATAAAAACGGAGGATTGATCCTTGCACTCTTTTTCTCGGTGATAGGTGTGATCCTTTATATGGTATGCCCCGGAAACTATACGGAAGGTTCCGTAATGCTGACCAAGTATATCGGTGCGGATGTTTATCCTTCCGTTGTGCTTGCGCTGCTGGTACTTGCGATCTTCCTTAAGATGGGCGGAAAACTCAGGCCCTCACAGTACCTTCTCTGCGGCGTTATGATGATCAGCGTGGGATTATCGCTGTTCTGTGTTCTCGTGCTTCCCATTGCGCCAAATGCGGTGCTCTTATGCACGATGCTGCTCGGAATAGCTACCTTTGTTTCCCTGTTCAATTCGTTAAATAAGATCGTTGAAAGATACAGGATCTATGCATATGTGCTCTGTTCGATAGCACTTTTGTACGATGTGTTCGTAATACTTGAATCGCAGCTTGGAGTAGAGTGATGAAATTACCTTCACTTGAAAAAGAAATACCTAAAGAGCTTTTTGCAAAATTCTGGATCCCGGCAATGAATTCCGTCATGGTCCTGAGTTTCATTCTGAAGTTCTATCAGTTCGGAAATGACGAGAAAGAGTTCAGTCTTGTGGGCGGACTCATGGGTGCATTTCTGTTTGCGATTGTCACGCTTATCACTGCTTATATCACGGGCTCGAGGACCATCGGTTCGTATGTCCGTTTCCTGATCATCTATATCGCGTTTGTACCGCATCTTAAGCTCAGTTATCTTACAAGACTTGCGGATCTGTCATACACCTTCCATATAAGGGATCACAGCTTCAGCGCAAAGTGGCAGGGTTCGCTTGCGCTGTGGGCATCCGATGTATCGGAATATATGAGGATACTTCTTCCCATGACGCTTCTGATGCTCGGTGCGACGATACATGACAAGTTCCCGAAGTGGTACCGCATACTCCTTATCGCCGCGGTCGTCATGACGCTTCTTCTGTATGTGTTCGAGGGAACCGTAAATCTGTTCAAATACGGAATAGCGCTTATCTTTGTCATCATCATTTCAGACTGCTGGAGCAGGATGAGACTGATGGAAGAGCGGAAATCGCAGGTGATGGTGCTATGGGCGGAGATGCTGCTTTTCGCCGCTATGTGGGCAAAGGGACTGACGCTCATAATAAGATGATTCATACGGGATCCCCACGGATCCCGTAATTTTTGAGATACGTTTTAGGAGAATAATGATGGAAGAAGAAAAGAAGGATATCGAAGTTAAGGCTGAAGAAACTGCCGAAAGCGTTTCTGAAAATGCAACTGATGCAGCCGGAGAGGTGAATGATAATAACGGCCACGCGAAAAAAGAAGACAGTGCCTTTGTGAAAAAACTTAAGGGTGGTGTTCTCACGTCATGGTTTATCGGATATATGCTTACCATACTTGGAGGTATGTTCGGAACCGTGGTTCTTCAGGTGCCTCTGAATATGCTCGGCTTTCTGACTGATGACCATCCTGTTCTTGTGACCGGGATATTCTATCTTGCATTTTTCGGAATCTGGGTTGCTATACTTGTATTCATACGCGGATTTAAAAAGGAATCACCTTATCTTCGCAAGATTATCGGCAGACCGAGCATAAAGGCTGTGATAGGATGGGTGATTGGACTGATATTTGTCGGTGGTCTGAATATGATCTGCATATTCGGTGCAATGAAGAACGGTGACATTTATCTGGATTTTAACCGCATTGAGATACTTCCGCTTTTGTTCTTGTTCTTCTGCGTATTTGTTCAGTCGGGTGCGGAGGAGCTTACCTGCAGGGGATTTATCTACAGAAGAATAGAAAAAACATATAATCCGGTTGTTGCGATGATTTTCAATTCATTGCTTTTTGCGCTGATGCATATAATGAATCCCGGGGTTACGGTACTTTCTCTTCTAAATGTATTCTTAAGCGGAATCCTCTTCTCGTTGATCATCTATTACACGGACAGTATGGCATGTGCCATGGCAGGACATGCGGGCTGGAATTTCAGCCAGAGCATAATTTTCGGTCTTCCCAACAGCGGACAGGTATTCCCTTATTCTGTATTTAAACTTGACGCAACGACTGCAAGAGATTCGTTTTTCTATAACGTGGGCTTTGGAGTTGAGGGCACGGCACTGGCTGTTATCATGCTTGCCATAGGCTGTGTTGCGATTATTGTCCTCGGTCAGTTGAAGGTGTTAAAAAGGCCTGAAAAGATCAAACCACTGATCTGAAAAATTAATTGAAATTATTTGTTGACAAGACGGCCTAATTCTGATAAATTATCTTTTGTTCGCGGAAGTGTTGGAATTGGTAGACAAGCAAGATTAAGGTTCTTGTGGCTGTTAGGTCGTGCGGGTTCAAGTCCCGCCTTCCGCATCCAAATAACAAGCCCTCAGGCTAAAGCCTGGGGGCTTTGTTATTTAACCCGCAACGGGTCCGTTGAACCCGTGCGGGTTCAGATCTCGCGGCACTGGGGAGTGCCGCTCGGTCGGCGCAATTCTGATGTCCACAGGACATCATGCGCCCCGCCTTCCGCATCCGGGTCTGATATGTACCCTCTTTACTGGACAAACCAGTAAGGAGGGTATTTTTATGCGGAAGCGGCAGTTGAAACGGTTGGTTAAATATCGGGAAATTTAACCGGTTATGATATAATGTCGGAAAGCGTTTTTTGAAAGGCGGTCCGATATGCTCATACATCATATGCTGTTACTTATCTCATTGTTTTGCATATTATGGTCATTCATATGCGTTATCTGGTCGGGAATAAACAAGAAATTTTCATATAGTGTTTTGCTCCTTGCCTCCTGCATTGTCGGTATGGTTTACCTGTATGTAGCTCAGAATATTGCTTGGGACGTGCTGGGAACGCCCGTACCCGGAGATCTGGGATTCTATCTGTTTGGTCTGCTTGCGTTTCCCATATACATCATTTCGATCATTATCAATGTTGTGAAGATGATAAAATATCGCGCGCAGACTGAGAGGGATTCCGATGATCTTAAAGCCCGCATTGCATTTTGGGTAATTATCATCATTCCGATTGTGTGTGTTGCATGGGGATCCGTAAGGGATTATTACAGGATAAAGCATTGCGATGCCGTTGTAATTATTTTTTCAAGACGTGATACAAAACGCTTGCTGGACAACGATAGTTTCGGATATGTGATCAGGGGAGATAAGGTGCATGGATTCGACCTTATGCTGAACGACCATATCCGTTGGTTTGCTGATGAAGGTCTGCTCGCAGGTGAAAGGAATGATACAAAGACCGAAATGGGAGAGTACGAAGTGAGAATACAAAGTGATGATGTATACATTTATCACAATGACAATCAGATCTTTATCTATGACTCGACTCCCGCAGGTTTTTATACCAATGAAATATCCGAATGCTATTACCGGGAATGAGCTTTCGTGACGAACAAAAGTTTAGAACGGTTATGATGGGAAATTGATAATGATGTCCGATAAACGTAAAACCATATATCTGATCGTATTTATTCTGGTTCTTACAGGTATTCTTGTGATCCTGCTGATAAAAAAAGAAGGAGATCGCGGATCTGTTGAGAGACCTGTTGCGCAGGATGCAGTGAATTTACAGGATGAAGACTCTGCTATTAGTTCTGTTTCTGAAGCTGTGAGCGTTACGGATAATGATGCAGATATCGAATCAACGGATGAGGAGATTGCGGCAGATGCTCCGGCTGAACCGGTTGTTCAGAATATTCCCGGTGATGTCTGGAAGTCCGCTTTTGAAATATACGAAAAAAAGTGCAACTGCATGGATACGATCGAAGAGGTAAGTCCGCAGTTATACGAAATAGCCGAAAATGATGCGGAGCTTGGTGCGGACATTCTGGCTATGGAAGAAGTATTTTCATACTGGGACAGAGCCAACGAAAAAGACTATGTTAACGATGATCTTATAGACAATCTTCCGAATGTTGACAGTCTTTGCATCGTAATACTCGGTTATTCGCTTTCTCCTCAGGGAGAGGTCAGGGATGAGCTTAAGATGCGTCTGGATGCGGGAATAGAAGCTGCCGAAAGATATCCGAATGCTTATATCCTGGTCACGGGCGGAGGAACGGCACTGCTTGCACCGTCGGTAAAAGAAGCCGACAAGATGGAGGAATATCTTATTGATAACGGCATCGATCCTTCAAGGATCATAGTTGAGAACAATTCCCTTTCCACATCCGAAAATGCCGTCTATTCGGAAATGCTGTTAAGAAACGATCATCCGGAGATCAATAAATTATTTATAGTCACCAGCGATTATCATGTGCCTATGGCATGTGCGATATTCGAGGGATGGTTTATCATGAAAGGCTCCAATCTGAGAGTTATTTCGAATTATGCCTGCGATCCCGGTAATCCCACTGTTTTCAGGATAAAGGATCAGGTTTACTGGATGGAGGAGCTGCTTTACTTTTTATAAGCTCCGTGACGGTAAAATATCCTGATAATGAGACCGGAAAAGTTTATGGTTTATTTAGGGATGGCTTTTGAAAAAAAGCCATCTTTTATTGTTTAATACTGGGTTTTGTTATATAATTAACGGTGATTTTTTTATAGAGAAAGGAGCCGATTTATGGCACTGCTTGAAGATTGGAGAACACTCGCATATAACGAAAAGGCTGACAGAGGACAGATGCAGAAACTCTGGGCTGATTATTTTGCTAAAGAGAAGGATGTTTACGCTGAACTTCTGGGGAACCCCGATGAAGAGGTAAAAGGAACCGTTAAGGAACTTGCCGACAAGTTCGGTATGGATCTTAAGTTCATGACCGGTTTCCTTGATGGAATAAACGATTCACTCAAAACTCCCAATCCCATCGAAGAGATGACCGAGGATACCGAGGTTTCACTCGCATTCGATAAGGAGCTTCTTTACAAGAACATGGTAGGCGCAGGTGCCGACTGGCTCTATGGTCTCCCTGAGTGGGAAGCTATCTTCGACGAGGATAAGCGCAAGGAGCTTTATCACGAGCAGAAGGTTGCCGGAACCGTAAAGCGCGAAGGCAAGAAGGTTTATCCCAACGATCCCTGCCCCTGCGGAAGCGGCAAGAAGTACAAGAAGTGCTGCGGAAAGGCATGATATGAGAGAAAAGAAGACGGATGAGACCGCCTCAAACGAAAAGAGGAGTGAACGCAGGAAATTCAAGCCCACGGCCGCATTTTACGGACTGATCTGTGTGATCATAGGCATCATCGATCTGGTCAATCCCGAGAGAATGCTTAACATCATCGCCTATGCACTCGGCATTTCGGCGATAGTATGCGGACTTGTTTTCATCATCGTTTACATGGCCAGGGACGTTAAGTATAACCTTAACAACAACGATTTCCTCAGCGGACTTATCGCCGTGGTCGTCGGCATCGTTATACTTATCAAGTGGCAGCAGTTCATGGAGCTTCTGCCCATCGTTCTCGGTGTTCTCATCATCGTCAGCGGATGCATCAAGCTTCAGGATGCGATAGATCTCAAGAAACTCGATCATCCCGCATTTGTGATGATATTGGTCATTGCACTGGTGTTCATTGTTTTCGGTGCGGTACTTGTTGCGAACCCGTTCAAGAGTGAGATCATCCTGATGAGGATCATCGGTGTATCGCTCGTGATCGCGGGAATGACCGATCTGTTCACTTACCTTTTCTACGAAGGTATCAGAAAAACACATCAGCCCGATGCCATAGAGACAACCTATGAAGAAGCTGATGATAAGGCAGATGAAAAGAAATAAAAGAAAGGCACCCAGATGAAAAAACTTGAAGAGTACGTAACAACTATTCCTGATTTTCCCGAAAAAGGCATAATGTTCCGTGACATCACATCCGTACTTCAGGATGCGGACGGTTTAAGACTTGCAATCGACACCATGCAGGATCAGATAAAGGATCTTGATTTCGATGTCGTTGTCGGTCCCGAATCAAGAGGTTTCATTTTCGGAATGCCCATTGCATATAATCTCCACAAGCCCTTCGTCCTTATCAGAAAGAAAGGCAAGCTCCCCAGAGAGACTGTGGAGAAGACCTATGATCTCGAATACGGCACCGCTACCATCGAGATGCACAAGGATTCCATCAAGCCCGGTCAGAAGGTTCTCATCGTTGACGACCTTATCGCAACCGGCGGAACCACACAGGCAATGATCGATATGATCGAAGGCCTCGGCGGAAAGGTTGTCGGCATCTCCGTAGTTATGGAGCTTGCAGGCCTTAAGGGAAGAGAGAAACTCGCAGGTTACAGACTCGATTCATGTATCACCTATCCCGGAGCATAAGCCTCGGGTTAAAAACAGGGGGACGGTTCCCCTGTTTTTCAAAATACTGATCTGATACAGCGGAACCGTCCCCTGTTTGATGCGGATATGAAGGATATTAACGACATTAAAGATTGTGCCGTCACCGAAAGGGGCGGCATATGTCAAAATGTAGATTTCAAAGATCCCGAGCTCCTTTACAAGGAGCTTACTCGTAATGTCCGCAAATATCATCCCAGCGATGATATAACAATGATCGAAAAGGCTTATACGGTAGCCGACAATGCCCACAAGGGACAGATCAGGAAATCCGGTGAGCCTTATATCATCCATCCCCTCAACGTTGCGATAATCCTGTCCGAACTCGAAATGGACAAGGAGACCATATGTGCGGGACTTCTCCATGACGTTCTCGAAGATACCGAAGTATCCGAGACGATGATGCGTCAGGAGTTCGGAGACGAGGTTACGCTTCTCGTATCCGGTGTGACAAAACTCGAGAGCATTCCTCTTTCGAGGGTTCCCGACCAGACGGATGAAAAGCTTGAGATGCAGGCTGAGAACCTCCGTAAGATGTTCTATGCAATGGCACGTGACATTCGTGTCATAATGATCAAACTTGCCGACCGCCTTCACAATATGCGTACGCTCCAGTACCAGCCTCCCGAGAGCCAGATAAGGATCGCTCGTGAGACACTCGACATTTACTGCCCCATAGCACAGCGCCTCGGCATCAGCAGGATCAAGGTTGAACTCGATGACCTGTCGCTTAAATATCTCGAGCCCCAGGCTTACAAGGAACTGAAGGATGCCATCGCGGAAAAGAAGGACGAGCGTGAAGCATATATCGAATCCATCGTCAGGGAAGTAAAGGGATATATCGATGAAGCGGGAATAAATGCAAAGGTCAACGGACGTGTTAAGCACTTTTTCTCGATCTACAAGAAGATGAAGAATCAGGGAAAGACCCTGGATCAGATATACGATCTCTTCGCAGTCAGGATAATCGTTGAATCGGTTATGGACTGCTATGCCGCACTCGGTGTCATCCATGAGAATTACAAGCCCATTCCCGGCAGGTTCAAGGATTATATCGCGATGCCGAAGGAGAATATGTATCAGTCCCTGCATACCACACTGATAGGCAAGGACGGACAGCCCTTCGAGATCCAGATCAGGACATTTGAGATGCACAGGGCCGCTGAATACGGTATCGCTGCGCATTGGAAATACAAGGAAGCTTCGGACGGAAAGAATCCCGAATCCGGCGAAGAAGAAAAGTTAACATGGCTCAGGCAGATCCTCGAATGGCAGCAGGATATGACCGACAATAAGGAGTTCATGAGTCTTCTCAAGAACGACCTCGATCTCTTTTCCGATTCGGTCTACTGCTTTACTCCGACCGGCGAGGTCAAGAACCTTCCTTCGGGTTCATGCCCGATAGATTTCGCATACAGCATACACTCCGCGGTAGGAAACCGCATGGTCGGTGCGAGGGTCAACGGTAAGCTTGTTCCCATCGATTACAGGATCAAGAACGGCGACCGTATCGAGATCATCACAAGTGCGAATATCAAGGGTCCCAGTGCCGACTGGCTCAACATAGTCAAGAGCACGCAGGCCAAGAATAAGATAAACCAGTGGTTCAAGAGCGTATCCAAGGATGATAACATAGCCAAGGGAAAAGAAATGCTTTTGAACTTTGCCAAGGCAAGGGGCGTGGATATCTACAGCATTATGACGCCCGAATACCAGCAGGATATTGCGGTCAAGTATTGTTATCAGGACTGGAGTGCCATCCTTGCGGCAGTCGGAAGAGGAGCTCTCAAAGAGGGCCAGATCCTCGGAAGACTCGAAGCTCTTTATGAGAAGGATCATCCCACGATACTTTCGAACGAGGAAGTCATCGCTCAGATTGCAGAGTCCAATCAGAATTCCGTAAGGCACGGAAACGGTAACAACGGCGGTATCACGGTAAAAGGAATGACGGATCTTTCCGTACGTTTTTCCAAGTGCTGTTCGCCGGTTCCCGGTGATGAGATAGTGGGATTCGTTACGAGAGGAAGAGGTATTTCGATACACCGCACGGACTGCATCAACATCCTCGCACTTCCCGCGGACGAAAGATCGAGACTCATCGAGGCAAACTGGGCTCCCGGTTCACTCAATTCCGGAAGCGGCAGCTATGAAGTCGATATAAGGATCTATGCAAACGACAGGAGCGGTCTCCTCGCGGATATCTCCAGGATATTTACGGAAAAGAATATCTCACTCCTCGGAGTCAACACGCGTGTCAACAAGCAGCAGATCGCAACGATACAGCTTTCGTTTGAGATAAGCGGACGTGAAGAACTCGAGAATATCTGCGACAAGATCCGCAGTGTACAGGGAATCGTCGATATAGAAAGAGCCGGAGCTTAAACAGGGGGACGGTTCTGCTGTTCCGGCAGTTTATGAAAAGAGGGATGAATGGGTAAGATCAAGATAGGCGGAATGGTGATAGGCGCGGTTCAGACCAATTGCTATTTTGTTTACAGGGAAGGCTCACCCGACTGCATCGTTTTTGATGCACCCGATACCGGAAAAGAGATCGTAAGACGCATTGAAGGTGCGGGTTTTCATGTGAGGGCATTATTCCTTACGCACGGTCATTTCGATCATATAATGGGTGCGCAGGATGTAAGGCTCTCCGCAGGCAGCCTTGCGAATTCGAGAGGTGAGGAAGCGGTTAAGATCTATGCACCCAAGTCCGAAGAGGAAATGCTTTCCGATTCCGGATATAACATGACCGCATCATTCGGAACTCCGATGACTCTCAGACCCAATGTATGGGTTGAGGACGGACAGGAGATCGAGATCGCAGGCATTAAGATCAAGGTTCTTTTCACACCCGGACATACTCCCGGAAGTGCATCCTACTATATCGAGGAAGCAGGTTTTGTTATCTCGGGTGATACACTTTTCGAAGAATCCGTAGGACGTACCGATTTCAGGGGCGGGGATGCATCTGTGATGAACAGGAGCATCAAGGAGAAGCTCTTTACGCTTCCCGATGAGACTGAGGTATATCCCGGTCACGGTGCATCCACCACGATCGGACACGAGAAGAAATACAATCCGTTTTTTTCTGACGAATTCTGAGGTGAACAGGGGGACGGTTCCTGAGTTCACCGTTTGCCGGATGTGAACAGGGGATGCACACACTGTGTTCACCGTTTGCCTGATACATAAAAGGAGGGATCATTATGTTTGATTGCCCCAATTGTAAAGAAGCACTTGGAGATGACATTCAGATCTGTCCTTTCTGTCGTCACGAGATAACCGATCATGAGCGTGTTCTTATAGAAAAAGCAAGGCGTGAGGAAGCGCGAAATGCAAGTGCCGAGGAAAGCTACAGGGCAAGTGAGTTTTCTTCACTCAGACTCTTATGGCAGATGGTCACTGTTGCAACAGCCGTTTTAACAATTATCGTATTTAACATTCTTTTGTTTGCCGACTTTGTTATGGCTGCTTTGGTGGTGCTGATTGCAGGGCTTACATTGCTTGTGATCGAAAATGTATATTTTCAGGTTTTTAAGAAAGCAAATTCCTGTCCTCACTGCGGCGGATATCTTTTCAGGAGTCATGGTACAATGTGCCAGTGGTGCGGCGGAAAGATACGTTAACTGTTTTTGTGTGGTCACCCCGGTGTGGCCGGGATGAGTGATATGAGTAATACATATGTATATATAGAACCGGAGAAGTACCTGATGGATATACTGGCGCTTCTTCGGTCTTTTTATGCGGAAAATGATATAAAGCCCGTCGTGCCCGAAAGCCGTGAGGATGTAAAGGCCGAGGCGGAAGCGGAAGGATATTTTTTCAGTATCAGAGTATTTGAAGACGGAAGCGCAAATGTGATCTTTAAGGATAATGTGATCACCTTTGAACGTCGTGCGTTTGAGTCATTTGACAAAGACTGTTTCTGTGACGATGAGCACGAATTATTTATCAGACGAAAAAAAGCACTCTGCAGAGAGCTGTATGAACTGTTCAGGGAAGATACCGGGCGTGAACTTCCGTGGGGGATGATGAACGGCGTGAGACCCACAAAGCCCGCATTCATCTGTGCCCTGGAAGGAAGAGGAAAGCACGAGGCTGCTGACTTTTACAGAAACGAATATCTTGTTACGGATGAGAAGATAGAATCATCCTGGGATATAGGAGTTGCCGAAGTAAACGTACTTGCGCAGTGCGAGCACAGGGATATGAGCAGGCCCGGTGACGTACGCGGCTACACCGGAGGTTATTCCCTCTACATCGGTATTCCTTTCTGCCCGACAAGATGTCTGTACTGTTCATTCACCGCATATCCGCTTTCATCGGTAAAGGACGGCGGCGACGGATATGTTGATGCACTTATCCGTGAGTTGAAGGATTGCACGGACATCTTTCCCGGAAGAGCTCCGGACAGCATCTATATGGGCGGCGGAACACCCACATCGCTATCACCCGCACAGCTAGACCGAATTTTGAGCGTAGTCGAAGACAGGTATTTTACCGGTCCCGATATCGAATTTACGGTTGAAGCGGGACGTGCGGATTCCATAACGGCGGATAAACTCAAAGTGCTGAAGGACCATGGTATCTCCAGGATCTCCGTCAATCCTCAGACCTTCAATCATAAGACCCTCGATATCATAGGCAGGAAAGCATCTGCGGATGAAACTGTAAACGCATTTAATCTTGCCCGCGATATGGGCTTTGACAATATCAATATGGACCTTATCCTCGGACTTCCCGGTGAAGGTGAGGAAGAGGTCAGACATACGATGGAGATCGTAAAAAGCCTTAAGCCCGATTCGCTTACCGTTCATTCTCTTGCACTCAAACGCGCTTCCGCAATGGGTGAGTGGCTTGAAAAGAACGGATACGGTGCGATAACCAATACGGACAGGATTCAGGAGATTGCAAGGAGCGGTGCACAGGAGATAGGATTAAAGCCGTACTATCTCTACCGCCAGAAGGATATGTCGGGAGGCTTTGAAAACATCGGCTATTCCCTTCCCGGAAAGGAATGCGTATACAACGTTGCGATGATGGAAGAGGTGCAGAGCATACTGGGCTTTGGCGCGGGAACGATAACCAAATGCGTGCGTGCGAAAGAAGAAGCCGCAAATGAGGCGTCATCCCTTGCCGAGATCATTGCTGACGGAAGGTCGCTCCGCCAGGATATCACAAGATGTGAGAACTACAAGGATGTAAAGGATTACACCGAGCGGGTGTCCGAACTGATCGAAAGAAAAAAGAATCTGTTTATGGTATAATATGCAGAGCGTGGGCACATGCCTCAGAATGCCTGTGAAAATGTGGGCATATGGATGACTCCGGTGCCTGCTTACAAGAGGAGAATGATATGAGCAGTTTCATGGAAACAAGACGTGAAAAAAGAATGATGGTTGATGATCTTGCGGCCATCCTTGATGACAGGACATATAATATCGCACTCGGTTCGACGGTCATGTACGGACTTGTCCTGAACATGATAATGTGTGCGGTTCTCGGAAACAAAATGGCACACGTAAATCCTCTTTATCTGATCATCGGATATTTTGCAAGCTGCATAATCGGTGTGCTTATGTCTTCGAAATCGGATAACCCGGTCATAAGCTTCATCGGATATAACCTGGTTGTTGTGCCCGTTGGACTTGTGCTTTCAATTGTCATTTCCGCATATGTAAGGGCGGGAGCCGGAGATATTGTTTTCCAGGCTATAGTTTATACCGCTGTTTCAACCGCGGTCATGATAGTTCTTTCGATAACTTTCCCTGATTTCTTTTCCAAGCTGGGATGGATCCTGTTCGGAGCACTTCTGGGCCTGGTCATTGCTGAACTGATCGCGATATTTGTTTTCCCCGGATCGCAGAATATACTTGCGTGGCTCGGAGCCGGCATCTTTGCGCTCTACATCGGATACGATTACTGGAGGGCACAGCAGTTCCCCAAGACGCTCGATAATGCAATAGACTGTGCGGTAGATATCTACCTCGACATCATCAATCTATTCCTGAAGATCTTAAGGATCCTGGCAGGCGGAAGATCGCGCAGAAGATAAGAAACATTCCTGTGTTTCAAGGACAGTGAATGTCCCATGTTTCCAGGCAAAAATCAAGCCCCGGGTCATCCCCGGGGCTTTAATGTTTTTATGATTGTATGATCATTTATGGTACTGCGCAGTTTACAGTACCCTCACACAGTTCCTGCCTTCCGATTTTGCGGTGTACAGCGCCTTGTCCATACGGTCGAATGCGGCTCTGAAATCGTCGTCTTTTTTGATCTCCGTGACACCGACGCTGATGGTCACCTTGCCCGCAACCTTGAATTCCTCACCGAGAACCTTCTTGCGCAATTCTTCGGCATATTCCTTGGCTTTTTCAATATCCGTATCGTAGCAGACCGCTGCGAATTCCTCGCCTCCCCATCTTCCGTAAGCGACATTCTTTTTCTGGAAATATTCCTTCATCAGATATGCGACATGCTTGAGTGTCATATCACCTACGGCATGTCCGTACTTGTCGTTGACGCTCTTGAAAAAGTCGATATCGAACATCATTATTGAGATCCTTCTGTCGGTACGACCGGCAATTTCGACCGCATTGTTAAATTCGGTCTCGATCCTTCCGTGGTTGAATACATCGGTGAGAGTATCCTTGAGTGCGAGCTCTTCGTATTTCTTGAGCGTGGACATGAGTTGCACGGAATTTTCGTGAATATCCTGGACCATGAAGACGTAACGGAAGTCTTCTTCTGTATTGTTGGTCTCGGCACGGGAGAAGATGAGCTTGACCCAGATGAACTTTCCCTCGAGGTTCTGCATCAGGCAGTCAAAGGAAGAAGTACGACCGGGAAGGATATGTGTTTTAAGATACTCGGGCTCGGTTCTTTCCAGGAAGAGATCCTGGTCGTCGGGCCAGATCATATTTACGATCATCATTCTCCAGTCGGAATATTTAATGCTCGCTTCGACGGTTTCGTCCGAGATCTCGGTTATGCTTATGCTGGAAGTGGAATCCTTGGTAAGATCGACATACATCGAGAAGAGATAGGTGTTCTGGATGGTGGTAACCTTCTCGTTTGTAAGGAACTCCTTCATGTACTCGCTTGAGTCGAGCTCATCGAGTATCATCATGTAGATATTCTCTTCGATCGGATACATGGTCATCTGAACGGTATGAGTTGTATCGTTTTCGGTGATCTTGATCCTCTTGCTGTATTTTCCGGTAAATTTTCCGAATTTGGGAACGAAAACCTGATAGTCCTTGGAGACGGTTTCCTGTCCGCCTTCGTGTTTCAGATGGAACCACAGTTTCTGGATAAGCGCGTTGTAACTTCCGGTCTCTTCGATGAAATCGGAAAAAAAGCCGTTTCTGACTAGCGTCCTGTAGACATCTGCTTCCGCATCGACCATTATCAGGGCATCCAGATTGCTGTTAATGTAGCTTGTGATCTCTTCAAGTGTGTATTCTTCGAGTTTTTTTGCCATTTTTGTATCCCCCGATAAAACAATAAGACCCGTTTATTATACCGCATTTTTCGGAACTAAGGGGAGCTTAACGGCTTAAAAGAAAATCTTATTCGAAAAAAGGCCCCGAAAGCCCGCTTTTCATTGCTAAACAGCTATATTTGTGCTAATATTTTATGGATTTTACGTGATTTAATAAATTAAAGTAGTAAATCACAGCTCAAAGGGAGATTGTTATGAAAAAAATGAGACTTGTTTCAGCACTTATGTGCACAGTAATGACCGCAGCTCTTCTTACCGGATGCGGCAAGAAGGCTGCAGATACCTTTACCGTAGGATTCGACGCAGAATTCCCTCCTTACGGCTATATGGACGATAACGGCGACTATACCGGATTCGACCTCGAGCTTGCAGAGGAAGTCTGCAACCGCAACGGATGGACTCTCGTTAAGCAGCCCATCGACTGGGACGCTAAGGATGCCGAACTCAATTCAGGCACCATCGACTGTATCTGGAACGGCTTCACCATCAACGGACGTGAGGAGCAGTACACCTTTACCGAGCCCTATGTAGATAACAGCCAGGTTGTAGTCGTAGGCGCGGGAAGCGGAATTGCTTCACTTGCTGATCTTGCAGGCAAGAACGTAGGCGTTCAGAAGGATTCTTCCGCACTCGCAGCTCTTGAGGAGGATCAGGCCGATCTTGCAGCCACCTTCGCAAACCTTACCCAGTACGGCGATTACAACACTGCATTCATGGATCTTAAGCAGGGCGTTCTTGATGCCGTATGCATAGATATCGGTGTTGCACAGTATCAGCTCGGACAGAACGGCGACGGCTTTGTCATCCTCGACGAGCAGCTTGCAACCGAGCAGTACGGCGTAGGCTTTAAACTTGGAAATACCGAGCTCCGTGACAAGGTATGGGCAACCCTTACCGAGATGGCTGCCGACGGAACCATTGCAAAGATCGCAGAGAAGTATTCCGATTACGGAATCCCCGAGTCTCTCTGCCTCGGAAAGTAATAAGCAATAATGACTCTTGATGTGATATTCAAATTATTAATGGGTGGTATGGGAGTAACGGTGTCAATCTTCGTATTGACACTGTTATTTTCAATTCCGCTCGGTCTTCCCGTATCCCTTGCAAGGATGAGCAAGAGCAAAGTCGTATCCGCGATCGCAGGTGTGTACATCTCCATCATGAGAGGAACTCCGCTCATGCTCCAGATCATCGTTATCTATTTCCTTCCTTTCTACGGATTCGGCATCAATGTCACATCGGGCTACAGGTTCGTGGCCGTCATAATCGCATTCTCACTTAACTATGCCGCATATTTTGCGGAGATATACAGATCGGGCATCCAGTCCGTTCCAAAGGGTCAGTATGAGGCCGCACAGATCCTGGGCTATTCGAAGGCACAGACCTTTGTGAAGATCATAATGCCCCAGATGTTCAAAAGAGTTCTTCCCGCGATGACCAATGAGATCATCACTCTCGTAAAAGACACATCTCTTTCTTTTGCGATAGCTACAGCGGAAATGTTCACGATAGCAAAACAGATCGCGGCAAAGCAGGCATCACTCATGCCGCTCATGGCCGCAGGTATTTTCTACTATGTGTTCAACCTGCTTGTCGCATGGGTGTGCAGGAAGGTTGAAAAGCACTACGACTATTACAAGATTTAAATGGAACTTCTCAGGATTGAAAATTGCAGAAAGTCATTCGACGGAGAGGAGATCCTTAAAGGTATCTCTATGTCCGTTAATGAGGGCGAGGTAGTATCCGTCATCGGTCCTTCCGGTTCGGGTAAATCCACCCTGCTCAGATGCGCCTGCATGCTCGAGCATATGGACGGAGGCACACTTTCCTATGCAGGACGTATCGCCGCACAGGAAAAAGAAGGAAAGGTCATCTATGCAAATCCTGCGGATCTTAAGGAAATAAGAAAGACCTTCGGACTTGTGTTCCAGAACTTCAATCTTTTCCCTCATTACTCGGTTCTGAAGAATGTAACGGAGCCGCAGATAATAGCCGGCAAGAGCAAGGCTGAAGCGGAAAAGAAAGCTCTCGAGTGTCTTGAGAAACTCGGACTTAAAGACAAAGCGAAGAATTATCCCTGCCAGCTTTCGGGCGGTCAGCAGCAGAGAGTATCGATTGCAAGAGCTCTCGCGCTTGAACCCAAGGTTCTCTTTTTCGATGAGCCGACATCGGCACTCGATCCGGAGCTTACGGGTGAAGTGCTCAAGGTCATCAGGGATCTTGCCGCGTTGCATATGACAATGATCATCGTCACACATGAGATGAACTTTGCAAGGGAAGTATCGGACAGGATGATCTTTATGGAGCACGGAGTCGTAAGAGCGGAGGGAACTCCCGACGAGCTCTTCGGATCCGATGACGAAAGACTTAAGTCCTTCATGGGCAAGCTGAACGGAAATTAATATTTGCAGAAAGAGGAATCACATGGCACTTAATAAAAAGCCCGTAACGGGCATGAAAGATATACTTCCCGAGGAGATGGAGATCAGGGAATATGTTCAGAGGGTGATCAGCGAAACATACGCTGCCTTCGGATTTACCAAGATCGAAACTCCCTGTGTGGAATCCATCGAGAACCTGACATCGAAGTCGGGCGGAGATAATGAGAAGCTCATCTTCAGGATCTTAAAAAGAGGCGAGAAGCTCAATCTCGAGACCGCACAGACCCAGGAGGATCTTGTCGATTCGGGACTCCGTTACGATCTTACCGTTCCTCTTGTAAGATATTATTCCAACAATTCCGCAAATCTTCCCGCACCCTTCAAGGCACTCCAGATGGATAATGTGTGGAGAGCGGACCGTCCCCAGAGAGGACGCTATCGTCAGTTCATGCAGTGCGACATCGATATCCTCGGTGAAGCGGATAACCTCGCTGAGATCGAGCTTATCCTTGCAACGACATCCACTCTCGGAAAGCTTGATTTCAAAGGCTTCGAGATAAGGATCAATGACAGAAGACTTCTCAAAGCCATGGCACAGTGGGCCGGCTTTGCAGAGAGTGATTACGACTCGGTTTTCATCACCATCGACAAGATGGATAAGATCGGCATCGACGGAGTAAAGGCAGAGCTTCTTGAAAATGGTTATGCGGCAGATACCGTTGAAAAGTATGCAGACCTTCTTAACAAGGCGGTTAACGGTGAGGCTTTACTCGGCAGCATCATGGAAACCGTCGGCGAGGAACTTGCGAAAGCTCCCGTCACAAATCTCGAAGAGATAATCACTGCCGTTGATGCATCCAAGCAGGCTGATTTCAAGATGGTATTCGATCCCACTCTCGTAAGGGGAATGTCATATTACACCGGAACGATCTTTGAGATCGCGATTCCCGAGTTCGGCGGCAGCTGCGGCGGTGGCGGAAGATATGACGAGATGGTCGGCAAGTTCACGGGGCAGAGCGTTCCCGCATGCGGATTCTCAATCGGCTTTGAAAGAATAGTTCTTCTTTTGACCGAGAAGGGCTTCAAGGTTCCCGGAAGCGGAGACGGCAAGGCATATCTGATCGAAAAGGGAATCTCCGGCGAGCGTCTCAGTGAGATACTCGCAAAGGCTGCGGAAGAAAGAAAGACCGGTAAGAAGATCCTTACTGTTAGGATGAACAAGAATAAGAAGTTCCAGAAGGAGCAGCTTGAAAAAGCGGGCTATACCGAATTTGAGGACTTTTACAGGGAGGCACTTAAATGATTCAGTCAAGAACACATAACTGCGGTGAGCTCAGAAGCACCGATGAGGGCAGGGAAGTGACCCTCTGCGGATGGGTTGAAAATGTCCGTGAGGTAGGAGGAAATCTTTCCTTTATCATTCTCAGGGACTTCTACGGCGTAACACAGCTCGTAGCAGAGACCGAGGAGATGGTTGCAAAATTCAAAGCCATCACCAAGGAATCCACCGTATCCGTAACCGGTAAGGTAAGGATCAGAAGCAACAAGAACGACAAGATCCCTACCGGCGATATCGAGGTTATTCCCGACAGTGTTACCGTTCTCGGAAAGAACAGAAATTCCGAGCTTCCCTTCGAGATAAACAGATCAAAGGAAGCCGATGAGGCAACCAGACTTAAGTACAGATATCTCGATCTCAGAAATCCCGAGGTCAAGAAGAATATCGTTCTCAGATGCAATGTTGTTGCGGCTCTCAGGGCTGCGATGATCGAAGAGGGATTCCTCGAGATCACAACTCCCATCCTTACCGCATCATCACCCGAGGGCGCAAGGGACTATCTTGTTCCCGCAAGAAAGCATCCCGGAAAGTTCTATGCGCTTCCCCAGGCACCCCAGCAGTTCAAGCAGCTTCTCATGACATCCGGATTCGACCGTTATTTCCAGATCGCACCCTGTTTCAGGGATGAGGACGCAAGAGGTGACCGTACTCCCGGTGAGTTCTATCAGATGGATATGGAGATGGCATTTGCATCCCAGGATGATGTACTCGGAGTACTCGAGAAGGTTCTTGTTCCCGTATTCGAAAAGTACGGAATCTATGACCGTATCACTCCCGCGCCTTTCAAGAGGATTCCCTTCAGGGAGGCAATGGAAAAGTACGGAAGTGACAAGCCCGATCTTCGTATCGATCTTGAGCTCAAGGATGTTACCGATGTTTTAGGCGGAATAGATTTCGAACCCTTCAAGGGTCAGACCATAGAAGCTGTTGTCGTAACCGGATTCAACGCAACAAGAAAGCAGATCGACCAGCTTGTAGCTGACGTTGAAGTTCAGACCGCAAGAAAGACCTGCTGGTTCAGAGTCGATGAAAACGGTGAGATCGTAGGTGGTATCGCAAAGTTCCTTCAGCCCATCAAGGATGAGGTTATCTCTAAGCTCGGACTTGAGAACGGATGCTTTGTAGGTCTGTCTGCAGGTCCCAAGGCCGTTGCGCTCAAGACAGCAGGAGTTCTCCGTACCAAGCTCGGAACTCTTTGCCCCGAGCATATGGATAAGGAGCAGTATCAGTTCTGCTGGATCGTTGACTTCCCGATGTATGAGATCGGTGAGGAATCAGGCGAGCTTGAGTTCTGTCACAATCCTTTCTCAATGCCCGTAGGCGGACTTGAGACACTTGAAAAGGCTGAAAGAGGAGAGATGGATCCTCTCGACATAATGGCTAACCAGTGTGATCTTGTCATCAACGGATATGAGTCCGCATCCGGTGCCGTAAGAAACCACGATCCCGAGATCATGGTCAAGGCATTCGAACTTGTACGTCTCGGAGAGGCAGAGGTCAAGGCCAAGTTCCCCGCAATGTACAATGCGTTCACCTACGGAGCTCCCCCTCACGCAGGAGCCGCTCCCGGAGTAGACCGTATGATAATGCTCCTTACCGGTGAAGAGTCCATCCGCGAAGTCATAACCTTCCCCATGAACAAGAATGCACAGGACGTTATGATGGATGCACCTTCTCCCGTATCACAGCACCAGCTTGACGAGCTGCACTTAAAGTGTGTGCCTGTAGAAGAGTAAAACAGCGGAACCGTCCCCCTGTTTCCCTGTTTCCTGAAAAAGAATGAGATTATACCTTATCGACGTGGAACAATTGCAGGATGAGGAATCGGGCCGTGATCTTTGTGAAAGATCCCGTGATCTCATTGATGTCTACAGAAGGGACAAGGCCGATAAATGCAGGAGCATTTCCGCAAGAGGCTTATCCCTTGGTGTCGGTCTTGCGCTTCAGCTTGCCGCAAGGGGGTATGTCGAGGATGTTGCGAGAGCGGCCAAGGGTATACCCATTGCGCTTACCGCAGAGGAAGCAATCAAGGTTCTCGAAAGAAACGGTGAGCCCATAAAGCTTGCTTACAGTATTGAGAATTCGGGAAAGCCCTATCTCGAGCCGGGCATCGATATTCCCGTGGGCGAGACCGGTATTCCCTTCCTCAGCATTTCGCATTCCGGTAAATTTGTCGCACTCGCTCTTTCGTATTATGAGGTCGGCATTGATATCCAGGAAAGAAAGGGAATCAATACCGATAAGATATCGACCAGATATTTTACCGAAAGGGAAGCCATGCTGATCCGCAGGGATCCCGCTCTTTTCTTTACTTTCTGGTCACGCAAGGAAGCCTGGGGAAAGTGTGAGGGCGGAGGACTCGTTCCCGGCCTGCACAGGGATTTTTCCGATCTTTCCAAGGGACTGTCCAGATATTATATGTGGAATGAAAATAACAACCCGGAAGGGTATTCACTCTGCGTTTGTGAGAAACTTTCCTGATCAAGGGGAACCGTATCCGTATGAAGATTTTTCTGTCCTGGCTAAAAAACTATAAAAAAGAGGCATTCTTTGCCCCTTTTTTTAAGTTGACCGAGGCCTGCTTTGAACTCTTTGTACCCCTTGTGATGGCCCGAATAATCGATATCGGAATCGCTAAAAGTGACAAGACTGTCATTTGGCAGAACGGCCTGATACTTGTGGGACTTGCCGCTGCGGGACTGATCGTTGCGATAACGGCACAGTACTTTGCAGCCAAGGCGGCGGTGGGAGTTTCAGGAAGCCTCAGAAAACAGCTCTTTGCCCGTATCATGAGCATGGAAGCATCGGAGGTTGATAAGGCCGGAACATCGACTCTCATTACCCGCATGACCTCCGATATCAACCAGGTTCAGACCGGTATAAATATGACATTGAGACTTCTTCTCAGAAGTCCGATCATAGTATTCGGTGCGATGATCATGGCGTTTACGATAGATGTTCCCTGCGCACTGGTCTTTTGCGTGGCGGTACCCATCCTCGCGATGATCGTCATTGGCATCACGAGACTGAGCATTCCGATGTTCTCAAAGGTTCAGAAGCTCCTCGATGCGGTAATGCTCTCATCGAGGGAGAACCTGACAGGTGTAAGGGTCATCCGTGCTTTCAATCTTCAGGATGACGAACAGAAGAGCTTTACGGAGAAGAACACAGCTCTCAGGACAAAGCAGATAAGTTCATCGAACTTTACCGCACTCACAAATCCTGTAACATTCATAGTTGTAAATGCGGCAGTGATGTTCCTCATTTACAAGGGTGCGCTCAGAGTAAATATCGGTGCGATAACACAGGGTCAGGCAGTAGCGATACTTAACTATATGAGCCAGATACTGGTAGAACTGTTAAAGCTCACCAATCTGATCGTGACGATAACCAAGTCGCTTGCATCCGCACAGAGAGTTGCATCGGTGCTTGGAGATGAGAAACAGGGGGACGGTTCCTCTGTTTCATCTCCGGCAAAAGAAGACGTAGATTCCGGTTTATCTGAGAAAACAGCGGAACCGTCCCCTTGTTTCGCCGGCGATGACATCGTGGTTTTCGAGGATGTATCGCTTCAGTATTCGAAAGGCTCCGAACCGGCAATATCCGGTATTTCCTTTTCGGTAAAGAAAGGACAGACTGTCGGTGTCATCGGAGGTACCGGCTCGGGTAAGAGCTCATTGATAAATCTGATACCCGGAATGTACGAAGCAACGGAAGGAAGTGTTTCGGTATTCGGTGAAGATGTAAAGAATGCCGATAAGGTAAGACTTCGTGAAAGGATCGGTGTTGTACCTCAGAAGGCAGTTCTTTTCAAGGGAACGGTCCGCAGCAATATGCAGATCGGTAACGGAAGCGCCACTGATGAGGAGATGACTGATGCCCTGAAGAAGGCACAGGCATTTGATTTCGTTTCCGAAAAGGGCGGACTTGATGCGGAAGTTCTCCAGAGCGGAAAAAATTACTCGGGCGGACAGAGGCAGCGCCTTACGATAGCCAGAGCACTTGTAAGAAAGCCCGAGATACTGATACTCGATGATTCGACATCGGCTCTCGATTTTCTTACAGAGAAGAATATCCGTGAGGAGATCGCGAGGATAAAGGATGCAACCGTATTCATCGTTTCGCAGCGTGCTTCGTCCGTTATGAACGCGGATATGATAATCGTCCTGGATGACGGCAAAGCAGTCGGAATAGGAACTCATGATGAGCTTCTTAAAAGCTGCAGCGTTTATGAAGAGATATATTATTCTCAGTTCGAGAGGAAGAATTAAATCCCGGATGAGATCTATATAAAAAATTATTATTTGTGAACAGGCAAATAAAGTGTAGGAGGAAATATAAATGAAGGAGTTAATGCTCGGAAACAAAGCATTTGCGCGCGGACTTTACGAAGCGGGCTGTTCTTTTGTTTCCAGTTATCCCGGAACGCCCAGTACCGAGGTTACCGAAGAAGCGGTAAAGTACGACGAGATCTATTGCGAATGGGCGCCCAATGAGAAGGTTGCAATGGAGGCTGCGTTCGGTGCATCCCTTGCAGGCGTAAGAAGCTATTGCGGAATGAAACATGTCGGACTCAATGTTGCCGCAGACCCTCTTTATACCATGTCATATACGGGTGTAAACGGCGGTATCGTTATCTGCGTAGCCGATGATGCCGGAATGCATTCATCGCAGAACGAGCAGGATTCCCGACATCATGCGATCGCATCCAAGGTTCCCATGCTCGAGCCTTCGGATTCCGGAGAGACTCTTTCATTTGTAAAGCTTGCGTATGATCTTTCTGAAGAGTACGACACTCCGGTCATCGTAAAGATGTGCACACGTGTCGCACACTCACAGTCCGTTGTCGAGACTTCCGACAGGGCTCAGATCGCAAGAAAGCCTTACGAGAAGAACATTCCCAAGAATGTCATGATGCCCGGAAATGCGATCAAGAGACACCCCTTCGTAGAGGAAAGAACCGCCAAGCTCCGTGAGCTTGCAGAGACAGCTTCCTTTAACAGGGTTGAGATGAGAGACGCTTCCGCTACGGGAAAGCATGTCGGTATCATCACCTGTTCAACAACTTACCAGTATGTAAGGGAAGCATTCGGAAACAGCGTATCCGTACTTAAACTCGGAATGGTAAATCCTCTTCCCGTAAACCTTATCAAGGATTTCGCAACAAAGGTTGATACCCTTATCGTTGCGGAGGAGCTCGATCCCATCATCGAGACACACTGCAGGGCACTCGGACTTGATGTTATCGGTAAGGACGTTCTTCCTATCTGCGGAGAATTTTCACAGAATCTTCTCAAGAAGTATCTTTCTCCCATCGTTACCGGTGAAGACTACAAAGAGGACGATCTTTCCGCAGTGAACGATCAGATCCCCATGAGACCTCCCGTAATGTGTGCCGGATGCCCTCACAGAGGACTGTTCTATACACTCAGCAAGAATAAGTGCACCGTACTCGGCGATATCGGATGCTACACTCTCGGCGCGGTGGCACCTCTTGCCGCAATGGATATGACCCTTTGCATGGGTGCATCCGTAAGTGCGATCCACGGCTTCAACAAGGCGGGCGGAGGAGAGAACGAAGGTAAGACCGTTGCCGTCATCGGTGATTCGACCTTCATGCACTCCGGTATGACAGGCCTTGCAAACATCGCATACAATCAGTCCGATTCAACCGTCATCATCCTCGACAACTCGATCACAGGTATGACCGGACACCAGCAGAATCCTACGACCGGACTCAACATAAAGGGTGATCCCGCAGGAAAGATCGATCTTGAGGCACTCTGCCGTTCAATGGGATTCGAGCGTGTGCGCGTAGTCGATCCCTACGATCTCAAGGCATGTGATGAAGCTATAAAGGAAGAACTTGCTGTCAAGGCTCCTTCGGTCATCATCTCAAGAAGGCCCTGCGCGCTTCTCAAGAATGTAAAGCATAATCCTCCTCTTCGCGTAAACAGGGACAAGTGTGTCGGATGCAAGTCCTGTATGAAGATAGGATGTCCCGCTATTTCTATGAAAGACGGCAAGGCACATATCGACAACACTCTCTGCGTAGGTTGCGGTATCTGTGAGCAGCTTTGCCCGGTAGGAGCATTTGAGTCCTGCCAGAAGGAGGATTGATATGAGTACAAAGAATGTAATGATCGTGGGAGTCGGCGGACAGGGTTCACTGCTTGCCAGCAAACTGCTCGGACGTCTCCTGCTCGATGAAGGATATGATGTAAAGGTTTCCGAAGTACACGGAATGAGCCAGAGAGGCGGAAGTGTTGTCACTTATGTAAGATACGGCGAGCATGTATATTCTCCCGTCATCGATAAGGGCGAGGCTGATGTAATCGTTTCCTTTGAGCTTCTCGAAGCTGCAAGATGGCTTCCCTTCCTTAAGAAGGACGGAACCGTAGTTACCAATATCCAACAGATAGATCCCATGCCCGTTATCACAGGAGCAATGGAGTATCCCGCAGAGCTTGTGGAAAAGATGAAGGCCGCCGGTGCGAAGGTTGATGCACTTGACTGCCTTGCACTTGCCGAGGAAGCAGGTTCTTCCAAAGCGGTAAACATTGTTCTCATGGGTCGTCTTTCACATTATTTTGACATGCCCGAGGAAGCTTGGATGAAGGCAATGGAAGCAATCGTTCCCGCCAAGTTCCTTGAGATGAACAAGAAAGCATTTGAGCTTGGCAAGAACGCATAAACGGGTAGACGGTTCTGACGTTTAACCACACCAAAAACTAGGAGAAAAACAGTGGAAAGGTATTATCAGCAGGAAGCAGAATGTGCTTCGAGAGAAGAGATCACAAAGATCCAGAACGAAAAGCTGGTCGAGCAGGTAAAGCATGTATGGAATAACGTTCCCTACTACCGCAAGAAGATGGAGAAGGCAGGAGTTACTCCCGATGACATTAAGTCCATCGAGGATCTTCACAAGCTTCCCTTCATGTCTAAGGCCGATCTCAGGGAGACTTATCCCGACGGACTTCTCGGCGTTCCCAAGGAGGAGGTCGTAAGGATCCATTCTACATCCGGAACAACCGGAAAAAGAGTTATCGCATTCTATTCACAGGGCGATCTTGATATGTGGGAAGAGTGCTGCGCAAGAGCTGTTGTAGCAGCCGGCGGTAGCAAGGATGATGTTGTTCAGGTTTCATATGGGTACGGACTTTTTACCGGCGGTCTCGGACTTGACGGAGGAAGCCGTAAGGTTGGATGTATGACCGTTCCCATGTCATCAGGAAATACCGAGCGTCAGATCATGTTCATCAAGGATCTTAATGCTTCGATAATCTGCTGCACTCCTTCCTATGCCGCATATCTTGGTGAATCGATGAAGGAGATGGGACTTACCCCCGATGATATTCCTCTTAAGGCAGGTATCTTCGGAGCTGAGGCATGGAGCGAAGAGATGAGAAAGAGCATCGAAGCAACCCTCGGCATCAAGGCTTTTGATATCTACGGACTTACCGAGCTTTCAGGCCCCGGTGTTGCGTATGAATGCAGCGAGCAGCACGGAATGCATATTAATGAGGATCACTTCATCGCGGAGATCATCGATCCCGATACTCACGAAGTGCTTCCCGACGGTGCACAGGGCGAGCTTGTTTTCACCGCCATCGACAAGAAAGCATTCCCCATGATGAGATACCGCACCAAGGATATCTGTCAGCTTTCCAAGGAAAAGTGCAGTTGCGGCAGAACCTTCATCAGAATGGCTAAGCCCATGGGAAGAAGCGATGATATGCTCATTATCCGCGGAGTTAATGTATTCCCTTCACAGATTGAAACCGTTCTTCTTGAGCATGGCTACCAGGCTAACTATCAGATAATCGTTGACCGTGTCAACAACACCGATACCTTCGATATCCAGGTAGAGATGACTCCCGAAATGTTTACCGATAATGTTTCCGATATCACCAAGGCTCAGAACGAACTGGTGCAGGGACTCGTAAATATGCTGGGAATCAAAGCCAAGGTCACACTTGTTGCTCCCCAGACCATTGCAAGAAGCGAAGGCAAAGCGGTACGTGTAATTGATAAGAGAAAAATCTGATAAGGAGGTGCAGATATGAGCGTTAAACAGATCTCGATCTTTTTGGAAAATAAGCCCGGCAAAATGTGTGAGATGACCGAAGTTCTCGCAGAGCGCGGAATCAACATGAGAGGCATTTCACTCGCAGAGACCGAAGGATTCGGAATAGTACGTATCATCGTTGACGATGTTTACGAGGCAACCACCGTACTCAAGGATTCTAATTACATCAACAAACTCACCAGTGTTGTCGTTGCCGAGATCCCCGATATCCCCGGGGGCTTAAGCATGATCCTAAAGGTATTTGCGGATGAGAAGATCAATCTCGAATATATGTATGCACTTTCCGCAGACAGTTCCGCAGACAAGGCATACATGGTATTCCGTGTGAACGATCACAAATCCGCAGAGGCTGCACTTACAAAGGCAGGAATCCGTGTTGTGACTCAGGACGACATTCCCACACTTTAAGACTAAAGCGGGGCGAGTGAACGGAGGAACCGTCCCCCTGTTCAAAACAGCGGAACCGTCCCCCTGTTCACACAATCAAACTATTTATGAAGAATAAGAGCGGCAAAAAGATCATGAAGAGACTCTTCGAATATATCGGAAGATATATTCCTGCGGGGATCTTTGTCCTCATTTTTGCCGCTCTTTCCGTTGCATTTTCCCTTTATATTCCGGTCCTTACGGGAAGAGCTGTCGATCTGCTCACCCCCGGACCGGGAAATATCGATATGGAAGCCGTGCTCGTTGCCGCGGGCAAGGTGGGCATTGCCGCACTTATCTCAGCATTTTTCCAGTATCTGATGAGCAGGCTCGGAAACCACATAACATATCATGTGGTAAGCGATATCAGAAACGATGCGATGAAGAAGATCCAGGAGCTTTCGATAAGCTATCTTGATTCGCACAGGACGGGCGATATACTGAGCCGTATGATAACCGATGCGGATACGTTCGCAGACGGTCTTCTCATGGGCTTTACACAGCTTTTTACCGGAGTTATGACGATCGTCGGAACTCTTATCTTTATGGTAAGACTCAATCCGCTGATCGCACTCCTTGTCGTACTCATCACTCCACTGTCACTTGTTGTTGCGAGATTCATCGCAACAAGATCCCACTCAATGTTCAAAGCACAGTCTGAAGCAAGAGGCCTTCTCACTGAGTTATCCGAAGAGATGATCTCATCGCAGAAGACCGTGAGGGTATTTTCTTATGAAGATGAAGCGATAGAGCAGTTCGAAAAAGCGGACGATAAGCTCTGCAATGCTTCACTCAAGGCAATCTTTATTTCCAGTCTGACCAATCCTTCGACCAGGTTTGTCAATTCCTGTGTCTATGCACTTGTCGGTGTTGGAGGTGCGATCTATTCGATAGGCGGCGGTATCTCTGTCGGAGGTCTTACCGCATTCCTCGGATATGCAAGCCAGTACACCAAACCCTTCAATGAGATCTCCGGCGTTGTGACCGAATTCCAGAACGCACTTGTATGCGCGGGAAGGATATTCGAGCTTATAGATGAAGAGAGCGTTATCGCAGAAGCTGCGGAGCCTGTGGCAAAAGACAGCGTAAACGGTAATGTTGATATAGAAAATGTCGATTTCAGTTATGTGCCTGACAGACCTCTTATAGAGGGACTTAACGTGAATGTATCAAGCGGTCAGAGGATCGCCATAGTCGGTCCCACAGGATGCGGAAAGACCACCATCATAAATCTCCTCATGAGATTTTATGAACCCATAAAGGGTTGCATAATGGTTGACGGAAGGGATATCCGGGAGATATCGAGAAAGGATCTTCGTAACTGCTACGGAATGGTGCTCCAGGAAACCTGGCTGAAGTCGGGAACCATCATGGACAATATCCGTATGGGCAAGCCCGAAGCGAGCGATGAGGAAGTCATTGAAGCCGCAAAAGCATCCCATGCACACGGATTCATCAAGAGACTTGAAAACGGTTATGATACCGTGATAGGAGAGGACGGAGAAGGCTTATCCCAGGGACAGAAACAGCTTCTGTGTATATCAAGGGTAATGCTCGCACTTCCCCCCATGCTCATTCTGGATGAGGCTACAAGCTCGATTGATACGAGAACCGAACTTAAGATACAGAGTGCATTTGCAAAGCTCATGAAGGGACGTACGAGCTTCATCGTAGCCCACAGATTATCTACCATCAAGGAGGCGGATCTGATCCTTGTCATGAAGGACGGGCATGTGATCGAAACGGGTAACCACGAGTCGCTCCTTGCTTCAAAAGGTTTCTATTACGATCTTTACACCGCACAGTATTCCAAAGCATAGAGGTAACTGCCATGGCTCTCAGTTTGTTATCCCAAAACGGCATTTCGGAAAACGGTATCACTGTTCCGGAATCGGTATTGACCGATCTTAATCTCGATCAGGTCCTTGATAAGGTATGCGAAGGATGGGACGAGGATGTAAGAACCCTTTATTCTTCTTTTCCTGCCTGCAGGGAGGATGAGGAATACAGAAGAGCGATATATGAGGATGTCAGAAGCGATTCCGTTTATTCCGCAATGTTCAATTATCACGCGGGAATAAAGAGCCGTCTCGAATATGCATCCAAGATTGAGAATGCATACGAGCTTGTCCAGAAGAGGGTATGGTTCCTCAGGGTCATATATACATATGTTTCTTCGCTTGAAACCCTTGATGCAGAGCTTAAAAAAGCGGCTCCCAAGTCGGAGGGACTGAAGGCTTTTTCTTCTTTTCTTTCAAAATATATTTCAGACGGTTATTTCAAAAAGCTGAGTTTAGATGCGACATCACTCTGGAAGGAGCTGTGCGATTTCCATGTTGTTCTCACATACGACAGGGGACAGTTTACACTGAAGGACGGAACAGCTCCCGGAGCTTACGAGAAATTCCTTAAAGAGCTTTTCCCGGATCAGAACAGAGCATTTGACAATCCTTTTACCGACACCGAATATTATTCGGATCTCGAGGCGGAGATCGTAAGACTCTTTACCAGGAAAAATAAAGAGTTCTTCAAAAAACTCGAAGCCTTTTGCAATGAGTATCCCGAGGTCGAAAACAGGGATCTTACCGTGATCGAAAAAGAGATGGTATATTACCTTGCCTTTGTTTCTTTTGAGAGAAATATGAAGAGGCAGGGCTATGAAATGTGCATGCCTTCCGCATCGGATGATAAACTGTCCGCCGAAAACCTCTACGACCTTGCGCTTGCCATCACCAACTCGGAACTCGGAAAGAAGGTCGTTCCGAATGCTCTGATGCTTTCGGGGGATGAGTCATTCTTCGTGCTCACGGGTCCTAACCAGGGAGGAAAGACCACATACGGAAGAAGTCTCGGTCAGCTCATATGGCTTTCAAAGATGGGCTTTTCCGTTCCCGCAGACAGAGCAAACGTTCCATACTTTACGGATCTGTGCACACATTTTTCCGTTGAGGAAAGTGCGGATTCCGGACGCGGCAAGCTTATGGACGAGCTTGAGAGACTTAAGCCGATCATGGATGAGAGCAAGGACGGGGCGTTTATCGTTATCAACGAACTCTTTACCACCGCGGCAAACTTCGATGCCATAGAGATGGGACAGAGAGTTCTCCGAAAACTCATATCCAAGAAATGCAAGGGTATATATGTAACCCATCTCGGAGAACTTGCAGGTACCGGAGAGGGAGTTGTGAGCCTGATCGCGGATGTCGACGAGAATAACAACCAGACCTTCGAGATCAGACGCAGCATGCCCGTGGATGTTAACACCGTCAACAGACTGGTAGTCAAATACAGACTTACCTACGATCAGTTAAAGGAGAGATTCTCATGAACCTGAACCTGTTATATCGCGATAGGGAATGGGGTTCTGCGAGCCCTTACAAGGACTGGCTCTCCATTACCAAGGACCTTGGATTAAGTTCTCTTTTTAAAGCCGCGGAAACCGATGACAGCGTGCGTACAAAAAGCGGTGCGACGGCTGCCGGTGATCCTTATCTCGGACAGGCCGTAAAAAGAGTTATGGCCGTTCCGCTTAAGACCGCTGATGAGATAAAGTACAGACAGGAGATCCTCAAGGACTGCATCACCAAGCAGGGCATGGTAAAGGATCTTTACCGCATTTCTTCCGTTGTGCTTGCCGAATGGGATAAGCTCGGAAGAAAAAATAACGGAACCGGTGAAGTCGGAACCAAGGGAAAGCTCATCACCGACATCAAGGTTCTCAAGATCCTCGTCGACGGAATGAGGGACGTCAGGGAAACGGTAAAGATGAATGCCGCGGGATTCGGATCCGAAGGCTTTACCGGTCTCTACAACAGGCTTGAAGAAGAGTTTTCCGATGAAAGGAGAACCAATCTTTATATTGTTCTGGACAGCATGTCCTTCTTTTCCGACATATATGAAAAAGAAAGAAAAAGGAACGAGTATCTCGTAAGGGTTCCGAAGATGCGTCTTGAATGCGGACTCAGCAACGGTCTTAAGGTCGGCGATTTCAAGATAGACAGCCTGCAGTCGAAGGCGGTCGAATATGACAAGCAGTTCGGCGTGGGCAACAAGGTTCTCGACAGGATCACTTCGCTCTCACCGGGTGTCATTTCGCTCAGGAACGATCAGGCACTAAAGGTTGATGCCGAGAAGCTTGAGTTTGCTGTTGTATCATATGTCTATTCATACTGCACGGATCTTGTTTCGGATTTCGGTGCGTTCTTCGACCAGCTTCATTTCCAGATGGGATTTTATCTGGGAGTGATCAATATAAGATCCCGCATGAGCAGATTCGGTATCGAATACTGTTACCCCGAGGTTGATACGGAAGACCGTCTCCGTTACGAAGACTTAAGGGAACTGATCCTTTCCTTTGAAATGAGCGGAAGAACCGTGGGTAATACCGGAAGGCTCGACGATAAGCAGCTTGTTGTGATAACCGGTGCGAACCAGGGAGGCAAATCCACTTTCTTAAGAAGCCTCGGTGTTGCACAGATAATGATGCAGTGCGGACTGATGGTTCCCGCAAAGATGTTCAGAAGCTCTATACGCACATCCATATACACTCATTTCACAAGACGTGAGGATTCCGCGATGAACAGCGGAAGACTGGATGAAGAACTCCGCAGGATGGACAGGATAGTGAACGGTCTCGAAAAGGGATCCCTTGTCCTGCTTAACGAATCCTTTGCGACCACCACCGAAAAAGACGGATCCGCTATTGCTTACGGTATTGTAAAAGCTCTTAAAGAAGCCGGAGTAAAGGTGTATACCGTAACCCACCTTCTTTCCTTTGCACAGCAGATCTACGAAGAAACCAAGGATGATGAGGATGTGGTATTCTTAAGTGCGGAGCATCTTGATGACGGACAGCGTACCTTTAAGATGATTCCTCACGCACCGGAGCTTACGAGCTTCGGACTCGAACTGTACGACAAGGTACTCGGATGATTATGATCGGGGGAGGATCGGAATCTGAGAATACAGGAGAGAGTATATGTCCGAATACAGCGATCAGATCAGAAAAAACTTCGGAGATGCCGACCGGAGGAGAGATGCCGGTCTCAACACTCCCGCGGATGTGATCAGACAGGATAATATCCCTTACGGTCTGCATCCCGAATGGAATCTTCTCGATGTTTACCGACCCAAGGATGCAAAGGGGCAGTTGCCGGTAATCGTTATCATCCATGGCGGTGCCTGGGTATACGGTGACAAGGACGTTTATCAGTTCTATGGCATGAGTCTTGCACAGCACGGCTTTGCGGTCGTGAACATGTCATACCGTCTTGCACCTGAATTCAAATATCCCGCACCGCTCGAAGATATCTGCCTTGCTTTCAGATTTATCCTGTCGAATGATTCCATGTTCGGATTTGATACGGACAATATCTTTGCCGTAGGTGATTCCGCAGGTGCACATCTTCTTACCGTATTTGCCGATATGGTGAGCAATCCTTCATGCCGTAAAGCATTCAAAGCCATGTATCCCGATGCAAAGCTTACGCTCCCCAAGGGAACTCATCTGAATGCAGTAGCGTTAAACTGCGGAAAGTATGATCTTGGAAAGGATATGGATCCGGATCCCAATGCGAAAGCTCTTATCGGGGATCTTCTTGAAAAAGGCGGCACCAAAAAGGAGATGGAATTTGTTAACGGAGTAAAGTTTGTTACGTCCAAATTCCCTCCCGCATTTGTTATGACCTGTCCCGGAGATTTCCTTAAGAATCAGGCTAAGTACATGACCGATGCACTGAATGAGAACAATGTTCCGTTCTGCTACAGATATTACGGGGATTCAAAGAATCCTCTTCACCATGTATTTCATTGCAATATCCGTCTTCCCGAGGCGTCAAAATGCAATGATGATGAGTGTGCATTCTTCAAAGAATTTATAAAATGATGTCCCCCTGCCAAAGTGTGTGAAAGTTACTGCGTTCACCCTTGACATGAGGGTTCAATGGGTTTAAAATCCAAATAATTTAAAACCTGTGAAGCGGAAGAAAAAGCATTTTATCGTCGGAGAGATCCAAGCGAGTCCGGGACGGTGTGAGCCGGATGATATGAGGAATGCGTGGAGAGATCCTTATATGGGCCGCTGAGGGCATGAGGAAAGAGTAAGCTCGAGTATTCGTGACGTGAGGCATACGTTAATTGTCGGAGATATGAAGGTATCTCGCAAGTGCACGGAGTCGTATCCGTGAATCAAGGTGGCACCGCGGATTGATAATTCGCCCTTGACAGAAAACTATTAATTTTCTGTCGGGGCTTTTTTTATTCCCGTCAGAAACGTTCCTCAGGAAAAGGAGAACAAAGATGATCAAGGAAGCAATCGTAAAGATCGTAAACAAGGAAGACCTTACTTATGATGAGGCTTACGCCGTAATGAATGAGATAATGAGCGGTGAGACCACTCCCACTCAGAATGCGGCTTTTCTTTCGGCACTTTCCACCAAGAGTGCAAAGGCTGAGACCACAGATGAGATCGCAGGCTGTGCCGCAGCAATGAGAGACCATGCAACGAAGGTTGATACAGGCATGGATGTTCTTGAGATCGTCGGAACGGGCGGAGACAATGCGGGAAGCTTCAACATTTCCACCACATCCGCACTGGTTGCCGCTGCAGGCGGTGTAAAGGTTGCTAAGCACGGAAACCGCGCAGCCTCTTCCCTCTGCGGAACCGCTGACTGCCTTGAAGCACTCGGAGTAAATATCGACCAGAGCCCCGAGATGTGCGTTAAGCTTCTTAATGAAGTCGGAATGTGCTTCTTCTTCGCACAGAAATATCACACTTCAATGAAGTATGTAGGCCCCATCAGAAAGGAACTCGGATTCAGGACCGTGTTCAATATACTCGGACCTCTTACCAACCCCGCATCACCCACAGAGCAGCTTCTCGGCGTGTATGACGAATATCTTGTAGAGCCCCTCGCACAGGTTCTCGTAAGCCTCGGAGTAAAGCGCGGAATGGTAGTCTACGGAATGGATAAGCTTGATGAGATCTCGCTTTCCGCCCCTACCAGGATCTGTGAGATCAAGGACGGATGGTACAAGACAAGAACCATCACTCCCGAGGACTTCGGATTCGAGACCTGCTCCAAGGATGACCTTAAGGGCGGAACTCCCGCAGAGAACGCACAGATCACAAAAGACCTTCTCGCAGGAGCAAAGGGACCCAAGAGAGACGCAGTACTTTTAAATGCCGGTGCTGCTCTCTACATTGACGGAAAGGCCGAAACCTTCGAAGACGGTGTAAAGCTTGCCGCTGAGCTCATCGATTCCGGTAAGGCAAAGGAGACCCTTGAGAAATTTATTGCGGTAAGCAATTCATAACAGAATTAAAGAAAAGAACGCAGGGAATTTCCCTGCGTTCTTTTTTTATTCAAAGACTGTAGTCTTCAGCGATTCAAACGGTACATGCAGTGGTTTTCCGAAGGCTATATGGTCGAACAGGTCGGTTATCAGTTCCATATCTTCATTGATCACGGCATGGCCTTCCTTATGAAAATGGACAAGAAGATGTGAATCCAGGTCTTCGGCTTTCAACAGTTTATCAGCTTCCCTGTAGCATTCCCACATGGCGGGAGCATTCACCCAGTCTTCACCCATGCAGGCGGCTATGATGAAATAGTACCTCTTATCGGAAACACCGAGAACAGGCAACATATACTGTCCCACGGGAATGTCTCCGGGCTTTAAGTATTCAAGGAATCTGTCGTTAAACCAGCCTCTTTCCGCATCGGACTGAAGGCAGTCCAGTGGTTCGTTCTTACCGTAGGTATAGTCTGAAGGTCCTCCGATAGACGAAAAGTCATAGGTTTTTCCTTCGGATACCACATCAAACAATGCAAGCCCGCCTGCACCCGAGCAGGCGGGTATTGTCATTTTAAACCGTTCATCAAATGCTCCGCACACTGCCGTGGCTTTGCCCCATCTTGATACACCGGTGACCAATGAAAGCCCGGGATCCAGGTTCAGGTCTGTTCCCAGTCCGGCATATACGGCATCAAG
>JAFZWW010000019.1 GCA_017617005.1 Lachnospiraceae bacterium | reverse complement strand
TAAGCGCGGTCGGTGAAATCCTTGTAAAGGTCGGTGCATGCCTCAAGGCTGTCGATGCCGGGCTCATAAGCAACTCCCTCTGCGGGAAGCTCGATCTTCTCCATTGCATCGAGAAGGGGAGCTACATCATATCCTGTGATGACATGTCCGTATCTCTTGAACTCGTCGCTGTGAACTGAAATAAACTGCATAGAATTTTCCTCCGTATTTTGTTTTGGACTGCGTGTCTGAACGCTATGTATTTATACTATCACGTTCGAGTCCGCTTGTGTAGAAACTGTTTTCTTTTTGCAAAATAATGATAGGCTTTCGCAAATTATTGCAGAGGGTGGTACAATTACGGAAAAGTAAGGTTATAAGAGGTGGATCATGTATCTCAGAAAAGGAAATATCACTTTCTTTAAGGTATCAAATATCATACTTGCAACCATCGCGATCGCAAATCTGATCGTGGGCATTGCGTTTGAGGTATTCCTGGTAGTGCGCTACTGGGGAGACACCTATACGATAATGCATGCAAAGGCAACTCCCGAATTCATATTCTGGATCATCTTCGGACCGCTCCTGCTCATACATGTGGCAAAGTCATCCGCCAATATAGGTGATGCGACTTTTTATTCCGGATATTTCGAGGGAGACCTCGACGGACTGGTAAGTGCAGAGGAGCTTGCGGAGGTTACGGGAAGACCCGTCAAGAAGATAAAACACCAGCTCAAATGGTTCCCGAAGATCTACATGAAAAATTTCAAGTACGCTGACGGAACCGCGGAGCTTGCATCTAAGACGGTTACCTGTGACTGCCTCAGCTGCGGCGGCGTATTCGAAAAGAAGGTCTTCTTTACCGGAGAATGTCCCTACTGCGGAAGCTCGGACCTTCAGGCGAGAGTCCTCACCGACGGTAAGTTCTACAGCATTTCCAATGAGCTCAAAGGACAGCCGAAAACATACTCCTACTACACCGCACCGAACCTCGATACCAAAAAGATACTGTTCCCCATACTTCTCGGAATATCCCTTTTTGTTATCGTCATCTGCCTGATCACGGGCATAGATACGCTTACCAAATACAACGATCACGATTATCTCGTATCGGTCATTCTGGATCCGACCAATCACAGATATGACATAGAGAATATTCACTATGACATGATCTATTCGCTGCTCGCGGATTTCTTTATCATAGTCGGACTGATACCTATTGCGATAAAAAGGCTCAGAAAGATCGGATACGTTAAAATTGCGGACGTGATAGCGGCATTCCTTACCAGGGTGAAGACTCCCTTTGTCGGTGCAGAAAAGCTTCCCGCTTACGGAAATACCGGTGATGCGAAGAAGATGAACCTGATATTCCGCTCGCTCAAGAAAGGGTATCTCAGAAACTGTACGATCGAAAAACACGGCGGAGAGCTTCAGGTTGCCCTGGCAAAAAAGATCGTAAAGGACCGCTGCCCCAACTGCGGAGGTCCCATCGTCGGAGCCGCAGACAAAGATTACATCTGCAGATACTGCGATTCCAAGATCATGGATGTAGTGGTCAAGAAATAAAAGGAAAGAATTATATGGACAATACCTCACAAAAAAAGATAAACGGATCTACCGTTTTCCTTATCATCTGGCTTGCACTTCAGCTGATACTCATGCTCCTGGCACTTGGATATGCATTCCTTGGTGAATACACGGCGAACCACGCTTCCAACATCTGGTCCATGCTCTGGGGAAGAGGATTGGGGCTGATGCTCACTGTATCCAATCTTGTGTCACTTGTCCTCGGTATCATCGGACTGACCACAAAAAAAGGACAAAAAATGCGCGGACTGATCTCTGTGCTTCTGATAATCGCGTTCCCTCTCGGAGTATTTTGCCTGATCCTTGCGGTAGGTACACATTTTTAATATCCGGACCTTCGGATATTTCATCAGGAAAAAAGGATGTTGCCGCTTGGCAACATCCTTTTTGGATTATTTAATGTTTTCTTTTTTGTAATCTGCGATCCAGCCGGTGACACCTCTCGGAAGCCTGGGGTCCATCGGGGTTCCGTCGTCATATATGAGATTTGCCTGTATCGCATTCATCATGCAGTGCTGGCCCATCTCAATGCCGCCGTCTATCGATGCGATTCCCTTGTCTCCGTTCCTCGTCCACTCGGGAAGATATAAGAATACTTTCTTCATACGCTGAAGGCGCTCCATCCTGCCCTTCAGTTTTTCCTCGTACGGATGGAATTCGTCTCTCTTTCCCATCGCAATGAAAAGACACTTTCCTTTTTCATCATATTGATCGAGTATCTCATCTTCAGCAATGGAATCACTTCCGACGGGAATGACGACATCAAAATCGTCCATGTAATTATCCATAAGACGGAGTACAAATGTCGCACCGGAGGAATTTCCGAAAAGCACACGAAGTCCGACTCCGGAAGTTTTTTCTTTGATGAAATCAAGATAGAGGCTGTGGACGATCTCAAGATAAGAAGTGCCCCACTGTCCGTGAACCTTTCCGTCATCACCGCGGTATTCGTTCGCAATGGGGATCAGAATGAATGCACCGCCGAGTGTTTTCTGATAATCGTCGGACGCATAGAGCTCCGCTCCGGTGTAGTTGATGCACACATCTCCTACAAGTGCATTACTTGTTCCGTGCAGGAAAGTAAGCAGAGT
>JAFZWW010000018.1 GCA_017617005.1 Lachnospiraceae bacterium | reverse complement strand
CAAGGAGAAGACCGAGTTCGTCGAGTCCATTAAGGCTGACGTAATGTGGCTCGGTGCCGACTTTGAGGACAGGCTTTTCTTTGCATCCGATTATTTCGATCAGATGTATGAAGGTGCGGTCAAGCTAATCAAGAAGGGCAAGGCCTATGTTTCCGACCTGACCGCAGACGAAGTCAGGGAATACAGGGGAACCTTCGAGCAGCCCGGCAAGGACGATCCCGGAAGGAACAGATCCGTCGAGGAAAACCTCACTCTTTTCGAAGAGATGAAGGAGGGCAAGTATGCCGACGGCGAGAAGACCCTCAGGGCCAAGATCGATATGGCATCTCCCAACATCAATATGAGAGATCCCGTCATCTACCGTGTCGCACATATGACCCATCACAGAACAGGTGACAAGTGGTGCATCTATCCCATGTACGATTTCGCACATCCCATCGAGGATGCCGTCGAGGGAATCACCCACTCACTCTGCACACTTGAATTCGAAGATCACAGACCTCTTTATGACTGGGTTGTAAAGGAGCTTGAGTATCCCAATCCTCCCAGACAGATCGAGTTTGCGAAAATGTACCTTACCAATGTTGTTACCGGTAAGAGATATATCAAGAAGCTTGTTGAAAACGGCACCGTTGACGGATGGGACGATCCCAGGCTTGTATCCATCGCAGCTCTCAAGAGAAGGGGCTTTACTCCTTCTTCCATCAGAAAGTTCGTAGAGCTTTGCGGTATCTCCAAGTCCCAGGCATCGGCTGATTATGCCGCACTTGAGTATTGCATCAGAGAGGACCTTAAGCCGGTTGCAAAGCGTTATATGGCTGTTCTCGATCCCATCAAGCTCGTGATAGACAATTATCCCGAGGGACAGACTGAGATGGTAACCGCTTCCAACAACCCCGAGAACGAAGAGCTCGGAACAAGACAGGTTCCTTTCGAGAGAGAGCTTTACATCGAAAGAGACGATTTCATGGAGGAGCCTCCCAAGAAGTATTTCAGGCTTTTCCCCGGAAACGAAGTCAGACTCATGAACGCATACTATGTTACCGCGGTATCCTGTGAGAAGGATGCGGACGGCAAGGTCACCGTTGTGCACTGCACCTACGATCCCGAGACCAAGGGAGGCACTTCGGCAGACGGACGTAAAGTAAAGGGTACCATCCACTGGGTTCCCGCTTCGAGTGCCATCACCGCACAGGTAAGACTTTACGAGAACCTTGTTGATGAGGAAAAGGGCGTATATGACGAGAACGGAAACGTCAACCTCAATCCCAATTCCCTTACCGTATGCGATAACTGCAAGCTTGAGCCCGCTTTTGCCGGAGCGCAGGCTTTCGACAGATTCCAGTTCGTAAGAAACGGATTCTTCGTTGTCGACTGTAAGGATTCAACTGCGGACAAGCTTGTTTTCAACCGTATCGTGGGACTCAAGAGCTCATTCACTCTTCCCGCATCAAACTGATCATATAAGTTTTTGGAGGGTACTATGGCCGGTCTTTTATCCGGGCTTGAAAGCCTTGGTCTTGGAAAACTTGAAAATGTAGACATCTTTGAAAAAGAAAAAAAGGAAGAGAAGGCTGCGGCTGAAGCCAAGGTACATAAGGAGCCTGAGTTTGTCGAGACGGACTTTATCTACGACAAGAGCTTTAAGTGCCCCGTCTGCGACCAGCCCTTCAGTGCCAAGATAATGAAGACCGGAAAGGCTAAGCTCAAGAAGACCGATTTCGACCTTCGCCCCATATATGAAGGATTTGCGGCTGAAAAGTATGACGTCCTCCTTTGTCCGATCTGCGGATATGCGGCCCTGGGAAGATATTTCACGGCGCTTCTTCCCACACAGGTCAAGAGGATCAAGGAGCAGATCAGTAGCAATGTCGTTCTTACCAGATATGATGATGAGACCTATTCTTTTGAACAGGCACTTGAGCGTTACAAACTGGCACTTGCGTGTGCGGTCGTAAAGAAGGGTAAGGTAAGCGAGAAAGCGTATGTGTGCCTCAGAATGGCATGGCTTCTCAGAAGCTACGGAGAGTTTTTGGCTACCCGGGACGGCGATAACAAGGCAATGATCGAGAGCCTTAAGGCTCAGGAGAATGAATACGAGGAGAACGCCTACAGGGGATTCCTTGAAGCGAGAACATCCGAAAGTTCACCCATCGCGGGAATGGATTCCACCACGCTGGATTACCTGCTCGCACAGCTTTCCTTCCATCTCAAGGATTATACGACCTGCAGCAGGATGATCTCGGGAATTCTTACTTCACCTGCGGCAAACGCAAGGATCAAGGATAAGGTAAGGGATCTTAAGGATCAGCTGTCCGCCGCAAAAGACGGCAAGTAGAAGCGGTCCGTTTAAAAGTTAATATTGTGATAGTTTCTGCATATAATGAGGGGAGAGATTTATGGCAGAGGATTATATCATCACGAAATCAGGCGGTATCATACCCACGGGTCTGCCCGGCGGCTTTTTCATATACGAAGCCGAAGGGGAGGAGAGTATCCTGTATGCCGAGCCGAATGTCATCAGACTTTACGGCTGTGATTCCTTTGAGGAATTTTATGAGCATGTCGGAGGAACGTTCAAAGGAATGGTCCATCCCGATGACGTGCACAAGGTCGAGAATCAGATAGTTGCCCAGACTACGGCTTCGGACAAAAGACATGATTACGTCAGATACCGTATTCTTACCAAGGATGGAAAAGAGAAATATATCGAGGATTTCGGTCATCTCCTCCATTGGCGTAACGGCAAGAGCTTTTTCTATGTCTTTATCGTAGACGTAGATCAGAACGAATACTTTAACAAAAACCGTAATTCCTATGCCGAGGCCGAGCTTCTCAGCGCCCATCAGGATACGGATCCCTTAACGGGACTTTTCAATATGTCATTCTTCTATCAGCAGGTCACCTCGGATCTCAGTTCTCTCGTGCCCTGGAAGGGAGACATGGCATTCATTCATTTCGATATCCCCAATTTCAAGCTTTATAATGAAAGATACGGCTTTACGGCCGGAGATAATCTGCTCTGCGATTTCAGCAGGGCTATCGTAAGTGCGTTCAAGACCAGCACTGTCTCAAGATTCTCCGATGACCACTTTGTAGTCTTTTCCAAAAATACAAGGGAGGAAGTCCTGGAACTGGTCGAGCAGGTCTATAAGACAATGCTCAGCTCAGACGATCCGTCTGCAAGAGTCCGTATCAAGGCCGGCATATACTTCCCCGAGGACAGGCGTCCCGAGGTAGGTCTCGCCTGCGACCATGCAAGACTTGCCTGCAACAGCATAAAGGGCAGGCACGATCACTATTACTGCATATATGATGAGGCACTCCGCGAGAAATTAAGAAAGCAGCAGTATGTCGTCGACCATGTCGAGGAAGCTGTCGCAAAAGAATACATCAAGGTCTTCTATCAGCCCGTCATAAGGGTAAGGACCGGTGAGATCTGCGGATACGAGGCTCTTGTGCGTTGGATAGATCCCGTCATAGGTTTCCTTTCACCCGGAGATTTCATTGAGACACTCGAGCAGTTCCATCTGATACATCTGGTAGACCAGTTTGTGATAAAGAAGGTCTGTGAGGATATCAAGAAGCTCAGGGAAGCGGGAGAGGACGTTGTGCCCGTATCAATCAACATTTCAAGGCTTGATTTCGAACTCTGTGACATATTCGGAATGCTTGAGACCACGAGAAAAGAATACGATATTCCCCGCTGTATGCTGGATATCGAGATCACCGAAAGCGCACTCAATGACAACGTTAAATACATAAGCCACGAGTGTGACAAGATGCGTACCAAAGGTTACCATCTGTGGCTGGATGACTTCGGAAGCGGGTATTCATCACTCAATACCATCGCGGAATATGATTTTGACGTACTTAAGCTGGATCTTATATTCCTGCGTTCATACGATCATAATCCCAAGACAGGACAGCTGATGACCTATATCATAAAGGGATCCTGCGGACTGGGACTTGAGCCTCTGTGTGAGGGTGTAGAGACCGAGGAACACTTCAGATTCCTCAAGGAAACCGGGTGTGAGAGGGCTCAGGGCTACTATTTCGGAAAGCCCATGCCACTGGAGGAGACCAGGGCTTTTACCAGGGAAAAGGGTCTGGTCTGGGAAAAGTACTGATGATCGGAAATAAAATAGGGACAGCCGGAAGGCTGTCCCTTTTAATATGCTTATATATCTGGTTATTTATCTACTTCTTCGGAAGTTCCTTCTGCATTGTCGCTGTCATCAAAGAACTCTTCGACGGTCTTGCCGGCTTCGCTAACCGCTTCCTTGGCTGTCTCGGAGAGGGGAGTGAAATCAGCTTCCTCTTCCTCATCTTCCTCGAAATCCTCAAAGAGATCATCGAGATCATCGGATGAAGCGAATCTGTCCTTTACCTTGGTATATGCCTCTTTGGCACTCTTGGAAACCTTGCCTGCGGTGGTCTTGGCAGACTCGGTGAACTTCTTGGCTACCTCTGAAATATCGTCAAGAGAGGTATATGAACGGGTGGGAGCCTCTTCTCCTTCATCGTCGCCGTCGAGGATGATGGGCTCTTCCTTCTTCTGATAATAATAATATGCTGCCGCTGCGGCTACAGTGCCGAGAACTGCGGTACCTAACAGGAATTTTCCGAATTTTTTACTCATGACAGACTCCTTTCAGAAGTACGTGATTCGCTTTTAGGGCGTAAAACCATTTTAATATAAAACTTCCCATTGTAAAAGGGAAAAATCATTAAGTTTTCATTCAATTCAAAGCTGTGGGGTTCGGAATTCGGAAAATGATCCGGCCGAAGTGAACTGATCATAAAATGACCTTCCGGAATTAAATCCGCGATCTGAAAAATGACTCCCGATGAGGATCGGAAGAGCAACATCAAATCATGCTGTTAAGTAAAATAACACATATTACTATAATGTGTTTAGTAAATTGATTACCACTTAACAGAAGAATCCCGGGATGAGGGGATCGGAAGCCGTGAGATACCCGGTTAAGTGATCAGGTCGATCCGGGGCTGCTTTTCCGGAGGAGATCAGGGCGGATTTCGGGTCCAAAAAAGAGGAGGAAGGAAGAAATCCTGTGAAAGATTTTTTGGAGCCGATTTTGAGGCCAAAAAATGACATGAAAATTTTATATTATGTGTTGTGTATACAAAATTTTAATGACGACACTCGTGTTAGTTTTTATGATGTCAATTCTTGTGGATAACTTTACCTTGAAAATACAGCTAAAACTCCTATTTTTCCACAGACGTCTGTGTCATAAAGTGGAAATGTGACAAGGAATTTAGCGGGTAAACTTTCAAGATAATAGTTGGTTGCAAATAAAATGCGAATACTTTATACGATTTTATGTCTGCTGACAGAAATGTCAAAAACATCATTTATGTTAACTGAAACGTTAAAGCAGGCAGTGCATTAAGAAAGTCTGAAAACAAAAAAATATCCCGTGAGCAGGTTCCGGCTCACGGGATACTTAACTTATATCGTTTTAAGTTTATGACTTAAAGAACACTCCGAGGAAGTTTCTTCCGATGCTCGATCCGATGTTTCCGCCGAGGGTCTTACCGAATTTTCCGCCGATCGCACCGCCCACCGTTTTACCTACTTCACGGCCTACGGTTCCGGCTCCGGTCTTGGCTACGCTCTGTGCAGCCTTTGCCGTCTTGTAGCTCATGGAGTTCTTGTCGGGCTTTGCAGGTTTGGCACCCTGTGCGGGAGCTGCCTCAGCGGGAACGCCTGCGGGGACTTCACCCTCAACAAGGGTCTGGTTTCTCTGAAGGAATTCAAATGCGGAATCCCTGTCGAAATAGTCGCTGTATCTGTTAAACAGGCCGCTTGATCTTATTACGCTGTCTCTGGTCTGATCGTCTATTGCTCCCATAAGCGAGCAGGGAGGCAGGATCTTGGTATTTTCAACCATTGTGGGGATACCCTTTTCGTCGAGAACCGATACGAGAGCTTCACCGGTTCCGAGGGCAAGGAGAGTTTCGTATGTATCGAATTCGGGATTCTCCACGAAGCTCATTGCAGCTGCTTTTACTTTCTTCTGTTCGGCAGGAGTGTATGCACGAAGTCCGTGTTCGATCTTATTACCGAGCTGGGCAAGAACCGCATCCGGAATGTCTCCGGGATTCTGTGTTACGAAGAAGATTCCGACACCCTTGGACCTGATCAGCTTGACGATCTGCTCAATCTTGGAAAGAAGAGCTTTGGGTGCATCATTAAATAACATATGTGCTTCATCAAAGAAGAAGACCATCTTGGGCTTTTCGAGATCTCCGACTTCGGGGAGGGACTCAAAGAGTTCGCTCAGCATCCACAGAAGAAATGTTGCATACATATTGGGGTGGAGGATAAGCTTCTGACAATCGAGTACCTGGATGGTTCCCTTATCGGAATCTCTGCGCAGCCAGTCATTGATATCGAGAGCAGGCTCTCCGAAAAAGTATTCTGCGCCTTCTCCTTCAAGGTTAACCAATGCTCTTATTATTGCATTAACGCTCTGTCTTGCGATTGAGCCGTAATCCGCAGCGTACTCTTTAGCGTGGTCTGCCGCATAATTGAGCATGGCCTTGAGATCCTTGGTATCTATAAGGAGCATATTGTTGTCATCGGCAATCTTGAAGACCATGGCAAGAACATTGGTCTGTGTATCGTTTAATCCGAGGATCCTGGATAGGAGAAGAGGTCCCATTTCAGAGACGGTGGTTCTTAAAGGCATTCCTTTTTCGGCGTATACATCCCAAAAATTGACCGGATAGGAATCGTAGGTAAATCCCTCTTCCTTTAATCCGAATCTTTCGATTCTGGCCTGCATATCTTCGGAATCTTTTCCGGGCCGGCAGAAACCGGCAAGGTCTCCTTTTACGTCTGCCAGGAATACGGGAACTCCCATATCAGAAAAGCTTTCGGCAAGAACCTTCAGAGTGATGGTCTTACCCGTTCCGGTTGCTCCGCAGATCATACCGTGGCGGTTTGCCATTTTGGGATAGATGCAGATCTTCTTGTCTCCGCTCTTTCCGAGCCATATGGTTCCGGACTGCTTGTCGTACATTTCCTGTCCTCCTCATATTTAATAATATGTGTTATAAATCGTGTATTTACAGCGATTTCAGAACTTTTGAATTATAAATATCTCATGCTATTGAATTGCCGGTATAGAGAGTGTAATACCTTCCCTTAAGGTCTATGAGCTCGTCGTGGGTTCCCCTCTCGACGATCCTTCCCTGTTCCATGACCATGATACAGTCGGCATTCCTTACGGTGGAAAGTCTGTGTGCGATGACGAAGGATGTCCTTCCGTGCATCAGCTTGTCCATACCCTCCTGAACAATACGCTCGGTCCTGGTATCTATCGAGCTGGTAGCTTCGTCGAGGATGAGAACGGGGGGATCCGCAATGGCTGCTCTTGCTATGGCGAGAAGCTGGCGCTGTCCCTGTGAAAGGTTGGCTCCGTTTCCTGAGAGCATTGTATCATATCCGTCCGGGAGTTTGGTTATGAACTCATCGGCATTGGCAAGCTTTGCAGCAGCTATGATCTCTTCATCAGTGGCTTCGGGCTTTCCAAAACGTATGTTATCTTTGATGGTTCCGGTGAAAAGACAGGTTTCCTGGAGAACCATTCCGAGCGATCTTCTGAGATCTGCCTTTACTATTTTGTTAACGTTTATTCCGTCGTATCTGATCTTGCCGTCCTGGATATCGTAGAAGCGGTTGATCAGGTTAGTGATTGTTGTCTTACCCGCACCTGTCGATCCTACGAATGCGATCTTCTGACCGGGCTTTGCTTCGAGCTTGATATCGTGAAGTACCATCTTTTCATCGGTATATCCGAAATCAACTCCGTCAAAGACGACATTTCCTTCAAGGGGTTTGTAATCGGTGGTTCCTTCAGCCTTATGGAAATGCTTCCAAGCCCACATTCCGGTACGCTCGGAAGTCTCGGCAAGCTGTCCTCCGAATTCCTTTTTTACATTGACCAGGGTGACATAGCCTTCGTCGACTTCGGGCTTTTCATCCATAAGTCCGAAGATCCTCTCCGCACCGGCCATTGCCATGATGATCGAGTTGAACTGCTGTGCAACCTGGGATATGGGCATATTGAAGCTCTTGTTGAGGGTCAGGAAGGTTGCGACGGATCCTACGGAAATATTACCGCTGAGAGCAAGGGCGCCTCCGGTTATCGCACAGAGCATGTAGCTTAAGTTGCCGAGCTGTGCGTTTATGGGAGGAAGGGCATTACCGTAGCTGTTGGCCTTGGATGCCGCATCAAAAAGCTCATCGTTGAGTTCGTTGAACTTCTCTATTCCGGCCTGCTCGTGGCAGAATACCTTGACCACCTTCTGGCCGGTTATCATTTCCTCAATATAGCCGTTTACTCCGCCCAGCTGTTTCTGCTGTCTTACGAAGTGCTTTCCGCTGTTCTTGGCAGCAAATCCCGTGCAAAGGAGCATTACGGCGATCATTGCTACGGTGACTGCGGTCATTGTTCGGCTGAGTACGACCATTGAAGCAAATACGGATATGATCGTAATTGCCGAGTTGATGAACTGGGGAATACTCTGGGATACCATCATTCTCATCGTATCGATATCATTCGTGTAGATCGACATGATATCTCCGTGAGTGTGGGTATCGAAGTACTTAATGGGGAGCTTTTCCATCTTTTCGAAGAGATCGTTTCTCATCGATTGCATGGTTCCCTGGGTGATCCTGATGAGGAGCTTCTGCTGGATGAAGCTTGCAAGTACGCCTATGGCATAGAATACCGCGACTCTTGCGATTGCGTGTGCAAGGGGCGTGAAATTGGGAAGGGCATCGGGATCGAGAAGATAAGGAGTAATGTACTTATCTATCAGTTCCTTCATGAAGAGCGTTCCCTGCAGTGAGCATTCGACGGACAAAATTATGCATATTAAAACAACCGCATACTGGACAAGATAATCCCTGAATACATAGCCCATGATGCGTAAGAAGAGCTTGCCGGGGTTTTCAACCTTGGGCACGGGTCTTCCGAGTGTGTTTCTGCTGCCTGGTCCCGGCATTTAACCCACCTCCGTTTCGTCGAAATCTCTTGATCCGCCGGTCTGGGATTCAAATACCTCGCGGTAGATCTCGTTATTTTCAAGTAATTCTTCATGGGTTCCGATGCCGCTTATGCGGCCGTTATCGAGGACAATTATCCTGTCGGAATCCTGAATACTGGATATTCTCTGGGCGATGATGAATTTGGTCACGCCCGGGATCTGTGATCTGAAGGACTGACGTATCTTGGCATCGGTCGCGGTATCGACGGCACTTGTCGAGTCGTCAAGGATCAGGATCTTGGGATTCTTAAGAAGCGCCCTTGCTATGCAGAGACGCTGCTTCTGACCGCCCGATACATTGGTTCCGCCCTGTTCTATGTGAGTGTTGTAGCCGTCAGGCATTCTGCTTACGAATTCATCGGCACATGCCATCTCACAGGCTTTTCTGCATTCCTCTTCGGTGGCATCCGACTTGCCCCAGCGGAGGTTTTCGAGGATCGTGCCGGAGAAGAGCTGGTTTTTCTGGAGAACAACGGATACCGAGTCGCGAAGGGTCGTAAGATCGTAATCCCTTACGTTCACACCGCCCACATACACGTCTCCTTCCGTGGTGTCATAAAGCCTGCTGATAAGGCTTACGAGGGTGGACTTGGATGAACCCGTAGCACCCATGATCCCGATCGTCTCGCCGGACTTTATATCCAGGTTGATGTTCTCGAGTACGGGTTTTCCGCCTTTGTCGAAATTGTAGGCAAAGGAAACATTCTTAAAGGAGACCGATCCGTCTTTTACCTCGGTAATGGGTTTTTCGGGGTTCTTGATATCGGATTCCTCATTGAGCACCTCGGCGATACGCTCGGCACTTGCCGCACTCATGGTGATCATTACGAAGATCATCGAAAGGAGCATCAGGCTTATCAGGATGTTCATACAATAGGTAAGAAGGCTCATCAGCTCGCCTGTCTTCAGGTCGCCGACGCTGATCATCTTGGCACCCATCCAGCTTATGGTAAGGATGCAGGTGTAGACCGTCAGAGTCATGATGGGCATATTGAGGACCACCTTGCCTTCCGCCTTGCAGAAGATATCGTAGATGGCTTTCGATGCTTTCTTAAAGCGGCTGATCTCTTCATTCTCACGGACATATGCCTTGACCACGCGAATCGCGGTAACGTTCTCCTGAACGGATTCATTCAGCGCATCATACTTGGGGAAAGCCTGTCTGAAGAGTTTGGTCGCACTGTTCATTATTATGATGATCACGATCGCAAGGAAAATGACCGCATACAGATAAACCTGTGCTATATGGGAATTGATCTTGAACGTCATGAACATGGCAATGATAAGAGTCGTGGGGGCTCTCATTGCCATTCTGAGCATCATCTGGTATGCGTTCTGGATGTTGGTGACATCGGTCGTGAGCCTTGTTACAAGGCTGGATGTCGAGAATCTGTCGATATTTGAAAAAGAGAAAGTCTGTATTCTTTCGTACATTGACTTTCTTAAATTTCTTGCAAGACCGGTGGAGGCCACTGCCGCGAATCTTCCTCCGAGAACGCCGGTAATGAATGCGATCACTGCGGATCCTACCATCAGCAGTCCTATCTTGACGATATGCTGCATGTTTCCGGCATAGACGCCGTCATCAATTATCGAGGCCATGAGGAGAGGAATGATCATCTCGGTCGCCACCTCTACGATCATACAGACCGGCGTCAGTATCGAGGGCAGCGTGTACTCCTTTACCCCTTCCAATATTCTCCCTATCATATTACTCCAATCATTTACACATAATTTTTCAGACTACTTAATTATAGTTTTCCGAATTGGTCAAGTCAAAGTATTTCCGTATGCAAAACGTTTGGATACACAGGCCCAAAGTGCTAAAATAAAGAAGAATCGGAGGGCGGGATTTATGGCATATAGCGAAAAAGTTCAGATATGGAAAAACAGTCTTGAAAAAGAAGATCCTCTGTATGGAGAACTGATGGCTGTCACTGATGAGGGAGAGCTTGAGGACAGGTTCTACAAGGATCTTTCGTTCGGAACCGCGGGCCTTCGCGGCAAGGTGGGTGTCGGAACGAACCGCATGAACCGCTTTACGGTAGGGCGTGCGGCGCAGGGCATTGCCGATTATATAGTAAAAAAAGGTCCGGAAGCCTGCAAAAAGGGTGTTGTCATCGCACATGACCCGAGATATTTCAGTGCCGAGTTTTCGAAGATGACCGCACTGATTCTTGCGGAAAACGGCATCAGGGCTTATACATTTCCTTCACTTCGCCCAACTCCCGAGCTTGCTTTCATGATAAGGCACCTTGGCTGCGTATCGGGTATCAATATCACCGCATCACACAACCCCAGGGAATATAACGGCTTTAAGGCATACTGGGAGGACGGCTGCCAGGTCAGTTCTTCGGTTGCGGACGGCATGACGGAGTGTATCGAGGCCGTTGATTATTTCTCGGGTATCAAAGGAATGAGGATGCTCGATGCTTCACTCGATGAAGCTTACGAGAAGGCTGTTTCCGAGGATCTGATAATAGTCCTTTCCGAAGAATATGACCGCAAATACCTCGACAGGATCGAAAGCCTTGCGATACATAAGGGTAAGGAACTCGACCTTGATATTCCCATTGTCTATACGCCTCTTAACGGAGCCGGAAGCATTCCCTTCATGACCGTTATGAAGGACAGGGGATTTACGAATGTTTCGATAGTGGAAGAGCAGCGTGATCCCGACCCCGACTTTACGACCGTCGGATATCCCAATCCCGAAGATCCCAAGGCATTCAGGCTGTCGGAGGAGCTCGGAAAGAAGACCGGTGCGGAACTTTTGATGGCAACGGATCCCGATGCGGACAGATTCGCGATAGAACTGCTCATGGATAACGGGGAATACCTGCCGCTTAACGGAAACCAGACGGGTTATATCCTTGTCGGTTATATCCTCGACGGAATGAAGGATGCGGGAACGCTTCCCGAAAACGGAGCGATGGTCAAGTCGATAGTCACATCGACCATGTCCTCCGTTATGGCGGAAAGCTACGGTGTGAAGATGTACGAATCCCTCACCGGCTTCAAGAATATCTGCGGACTGATACCATTCCTTGAAAAGAATTATGAAAGATACCTCTTCGGATACGAGGAGTCGGTCGGATATGCCGCATGTTCCGATATCCGTGACAAGGACGGAATAAGCGCCGGAATGCTCGTTGCCGAAGCTGCCGCATATTATAAGAAAAAAGAAGGAAAGACCCTTTACCAGGTTCTCATGGGACTTTATGAAAAGTACGGATTCTATGCGGAGGATGAACCCAACCTCGTGCTTGAAGGAATCGAGGGTTCAAAGCGCATCGGAAGGATGATGGAGCATGTGAGGAACTGCCCGCCTTCGGAGATCGCGGGAAAGAAGGTCGTAAGGCTCATCGATTACAAGGACGGCGGTGAGGATATCAGGCATCCCGAAAACAAGATTCCCGGAACGAACGCACTCAGATTCTTCCTGGAAGATCCCGATACCTGGTTTGCGATAAGGCCTTCGGGAACCGAGCCGAAGATCAAGTTCTACTTCTACACCAAGCAGTCATCGAGGGAAGAAGCGCTTGCCGTGAATGAGAAGATCAAGAACGCGATACTTGAGATAATAAATGCAGTGGAATAACACAAAAGCCTGTCGCATATGCGGCAGGCTTTTTCTTATGAAGATAGGGAAAATGTCCATTTGAGGCGGTCACAGATTTCCAAGCAGGAAGTCCTTGAGTATTCCGACGCTCTCACGGATCATGTTGTTCGGAAGATATAATCTGACTGACTCAGCGGGTATGCCGTATGTATCGGTGTATCCGCATTTTTTTGCGATGGCGCGCGCCCTGAAGATATGGAATTCACTCGATACTATTCCGACCGATGAATCCTGCAGACCCGGAACCAGTGCCATGCTGAACTGCAGGTTCTCGGATGTGTTGGTCGATCTGTCCTCGGTGATTATCCTGCTCTCGTCGATGCCTTTATCCACAAGGTATTCCTTCATTACCGAAGCTTCCGTTGCGGGCTCGTTCGCTCCCTGTCCGCCGGAAACTATGATGATCGTATCGGGATTGTTCACGGCATATTCGTATGCACGCTGGAGTCTGAGTCTTGTGACAACCGCGGGACCGGATGGCTTTACCTGCGATCCGAGAACGATGATGTAATCGAGGTTTTCTTTTTCGTTATTCCTGAATCCCGAAATGACCATGCACTGCGTCGCGATGACAAATGCGAAGCCGAGTGATATCAGGGTGATGCTTATGACCTTCACCGCCTTCGGAAGCTTTTCGATGATCCGCTTTCTTATAAGGATGGCGAGCAGTATCAGAAACAGTCCGCCCGCATACCATACGCAGAAGAATTTCGAACCGGAGTTGGCGAGCATTATCGTGGTTCCGTAGAGGATGCACAGGATTCCTGCGGCTATGCAAAGAATCGGGAGCAGGACAGCTTTCTTTTTTACGTTAGTTTCCGATGCCTTCTTAGCCTTGAGTCTGAGGACTATCAGCAGGTATATGAGCGATATCGCCGAACTGATTCCCCAGGACATCGGATATGAAGTCATGAGGACCTTCATTGTACGGTATGACCTGAATACGGTGAAGATCCAGAGGATCCTGATTCCGCATACGCCGAATACGCTTATGATCATCGGCCCGGTTGCGTTGCCCATTCCCCTGAGGGATGCGTGGCACACCTCGATCAGGATGAAGGTAAAGTAGAAGACAACGAAGAACTTGAGCATGTATGTTGCTATATCAAGAACGACGGCGTCCTTGGTAAAGAATCTGAGGACGAAGGGGCCGATCGTGAGCAGTCCGCCGACGATGGCCGTGGTGAGGATTGTGTGGTAGACCGCACCGCTGACCATGCTCTTTTTCACCCTGTCCATGCTGCCCTTGCCGTAATTCTGCGCGACGAAGGTCGATATGGTGATGCCCATCGAACTGCTGACCATCCAGAAGATCTGGTCCGCTTTTCCGGTAGCAACCCATGCCGCAACGGTGTCGGTCCCGAAGCTGTTGACTGCGATCTGAATGATCAGGTTTGATGCGGTATAGGTGAGCGAGTGAACCGTGGAAGGTATGCCGATCATAAGTATCTTCTTAAGATAGAAGGCATGTACCCTGATCCGGTTCAGGTAAAGCTTATAACAGTCATCGACCTTGACAAGCACGTACACCGTAAGCACCGCGCTTATGGTCTGTGAAAGGATGGTTGCGAGAGCAACACCGAACACACCCAGTCCGAGTCCGAGGACCAGGATCAGGTCGAGGATGATATTTGTTACGGAAGAGATCACCAGGAACAAAAGAGGACGCTTGGAATCGCCGATCGCCCTGAGGATGCCGGCACCCATGTTGTAGACGAGGTTGGGGATCATGCCCGCCATATATACGCGGAGATAGATTGCGGAGCCGTCTATCGATTCGGGAGTTGTGTTCATTCCCTCGAGCATGAGCCTGGTGGTAGGGATTCCTATCGCCGTTATGAGAATGCCGAGGATGACCGCGAAAGCCATTCCGGTGTGGACCGCCTTAGAAACGTCTTCTTTTCTGCCGGCACCGTAATACTGGCCGATGATGACGGTGGCACCCGAAGAAAGGGAGGTTAGGCCTCCCACGAAGACATTGACCAGGATCGCTGCGGATCCTCCGACGGCGGCGAGGGCCTCTTTTCCGACGAACTGTCCTACAATCACCGAGTCAGCGGTGTTATACAGGAGCTGGAAAAAGGTGCCGAACATGAGCGGAAGGAAAAAGAGGATCATTTCCCTGCCGATCCTGCCCTCCGTTATCGGGTTATAGTCCGTTTTTTCTTTTTTAACAGCGGTATTTTCCATATAGAAGACATCTTATTACGGAAAAGAGACATTGTCGACAATTTGGTGGGAATTATACCTTAAGTTTAAATTAAGAAGGAAAATGGGGCGGTATTGTATTTGAAAACCCTGCGTGATATTATTTTATGCGGTGTTTTCAGCAGATAATGTCTGTATTTAATTAGATTTTTGAAGGAGAAATGAAATGAGTAAGAATTTTGCGGATCTGCTTGCAAAGGTCAAGGGACTCGACAAGCAAAAACTGGCAGTTGCCGTAGCACAGGACAAGCCCGTGCTTGAAGCTGTAAGAGAAGCACACAGAATGGGAATTATCGATGCCATTCTCGTAGGTGACGAGGATCAGATCCGTTCTATCGGAGCCGAGCTTGATATGAGACTCGATGAGTATGAGATCGTTGATGTCAAGGATCCCACCGAAGCTGCTCTCAAGGCTGTAAGTTTTGTACACGACGGCAAGGCAGATATGTATATGAAGGGACTCGTTGATACCAAGACCTTCCTTAAGAGCGTTCTTGACAAGGAAGTCGGACTCCGTACCGGAAAGCCTCTCTCACACGTATGCGTTTTCGAGCTTCCCGGAATCGACAGACTCCTTTTCCTTACCGACGTAGCATTCATGCCTTATCCCACTCTTGAGGACAAGGTTGCCATCATCGATTACACAGTTGAAGTCGCAAATGCATGCGGTGTCGAGAATCCTAAAGTAGCACCTCTTGCAGCAGTCGAGGTCGTTAATCCCAAGATGCCCGTTACCGTTGAGGCAGACGAGCTCCGTAAGATGAACGAGGAAGGCAAGATCAAGGGATGCATCGTTGACGGACCTCTCTCCATGGACATCGCTCTTTATAAGGAAGCAGCAGAGGAGAAGAAAGCTACCGACAGACCCTGCGCAGCATCCGCAGACATCCTTCTTTTCCCTGACATTCACGCAGGAAACCTTGTTTATAAGTCGATCGTTCACATGGTACCCGGAGCAAAGAACGGAAACATCCTTACCGGAACCCAGGCTCCCGTTATCCTTACCTCCAGATCCGACACCAAGGAAGTTAAGGTCAATTCCATCGCTCTGGCAGCAGTCGTATCCGACCAGATGAAGAAGATGAAATAATTTAACATCCTGCGCACAGCGCGGGCATAGATATAAAGGAGAAAAAACATGGCACTTAAATCTCTTATCATCAATCCCGGATCAACCTCAACAAAGGTCGGTATCTTCGAGGACGAGACCTGTGTGGTTGACGAGACTCTCCGTCACTCCACCGAAGAGATATCCAAGTATGATTCAATAATCGCTCAGAAGGATTTCAGAAAGAACATCATTCTTGAGTTCCTTAAGAACAGTGGCATCGATGTCAACTCATTCGATTTCATCGTAGGAAGAGGCGGACTCCTTAAGCCCATCCCCGGCGGAACCTATGAAGTTACCGATGCCGTAGTAAAGGATCTTGAGATCGGCGTTCAGGGACAGCATGCATCCAATCTCGGCGGCATCCTTGCAAAGGAGATCGCAGACGGAATCGGCAAGAAGGCATTCATCGTAGATCCCGTTGTTGTAGATGAGCTCTGTGATGTAGCACGTATCTCCGGTATGCCTGAGTGCCCCAGAACCTCCATTTTCCATCCCCTCAACCAGAAGGCAGTCGCAAGACGTTATGCAAAGTCTGTCGGAAAGAAGTACGAGGATCTCAGACTTGTTGTTGCACATCTCGGCGGCGGTGTTTCCGTAGGTGCACACGAGTACGGCAAGATCATTGATGTTTACAGTGCGTTCGAAGGCGACGGCGCTCTTTCACCCGAAAGATGCGGCGGACTTCCTACCGGAAAGCTCATCAGACTCTGCTACTCAGGAAAGTATTCCGAGAAGGAGATGCTCAAGAAGGCTACCGGTCAGGGCGGATTCAATGCATATCTCGGAACCAACGATGCAAGAGAAGTAATGAAGAGAATGGACGAAGGCGATGAGCAGGCCAAGATCGTTATGGAAGCGTTCATCTTCCAGGTATGCAAGGACATCGGTGCAGAGTCCACAGTTCTCAAGGGAGATGTAGACCAGATCATCATCACCGGAGGTATCGCTTATAACGAGAGAGTTACCAAGGCAATGATAGAGAGAGTAGGAAAGATCGCTCCCGTAACCGTATATCCCGGAGAGGATGAGCTTCTTGCTCTTGCACAGGGCGGACTTCGTGTAATGAACGGAGAAGAGGAAGCTAAGGTTTATGCCTGATATATCCCATCATAAAAACGAAAATTTAAAGGCAGGTCCGTGGGACCTGCCTTTTTCATATAAAAACTTTTCATATTCCATTCAGACCGGCTGCCCGTGATCAGAAAGGATACATATCGGTTCCGCTGTCTGATCCGTTGTACCAACACTGGTAAACTCCCACCATGAAATAAAGATCAAGAGATATGGGGCTGTAATTGAGCTTTTCATCGGAATCGGGTTTTTGATGCCATTGTGCTGTTCTTGATCCGTTTTCATAGACGGCATATGAGATGATATTCTCATTATCGCTTGTTCTCAAGGTGCATATGCCATCCATCAGTCCGTTTTTGGCACTTCCGTCGTAGTCCAGCATTCTGACATCATCTCCGGTGTTTAGATGGTAGACAGCTACTTCATGTCTGTGGAACAATCCTTCAAAAATGCCGTTTTCACATTCTCCGGTCAGGAAACTGAATCCGCTCCACTGCTCTCCGCCGTTTGAAACGGATGTACCGTATCCTTCTCCTTTATCGGGGATCAGCCATACATTTATGTATTTATATGAGTCAGAGTAGGAATGCGGAATTACAACGCATCTGTATTCTCCGTACAGGAATCGGTATGTATCCGGAGAATCGCTTGCTTTGTCTATTCCGGTTTCAAGATATGCCTGTATGTATTCGATCTCGTCCTGATTGGCGCCGTTATATCCGCATATAACTCCGATGCTCTCGAAATCTCCTTCCCGGCACAGATTTATGACCCTGTCCATATAATCGCTGAATTCATCGGTATAATCGTATCTGTAGTAGGCGTGGCGGATGACGCCGTCCACTACCGTTTCGGGGATGAACGGTACATCCGCGGGTGTTTCGTCTTCCACGGGAGTGCTTTCATCCTCATCCTCAGAGGCGTCGGAAAGTCTGTTTCTGAGCAGTTCCTCATCCCACCCGGTTTCGTCAATGACACTTTCAAGCAGGTCGGCATCAGATAGGATCTCGGTCAGTGCATCAAACGGAAGCTCATACTCGGAGAATTCCTCTATGACCGTATCAATTCCGTCTTCCGTAATTATGACGGTCAGTTTTTCTCCGGCTTTTACTTTTTCTGTTTCGTCATCATCAGATCCCGGATCCGTTACCGTAACGGAAACCTTTCCGCTTGTCATATAAAGGACTTCGTTTCCGTTTTCATCGGTATCCACAAATCCCGATGTTCCTCTTATTCCTATGATCATTGTCGAAGTGGAGATCTCAAATGTTTCATCATCACTCAGAGGCTTTTCTATATTGAAAAAGAGAGAGCCCTCCGAAAGCTCCAAAGCGAGCTTTTTTCCTTTTCCGCGGAAAAGAGCACTGCTGAGTTCCATAAGTGTGACTGTCCTGTCCTCATCAAGGAGAACTCTGGCCCTGCTTTCCTCGTAGGTGGACAGGGTATTTCCGTCACTGAGTCTTTTGTCCTTGGATACGGGGATGTCTTTTCCCGCTTTGTCGGTAAGGCTTATTTCACCCGTATAGTCTGACAGCCTTATCGTCACAGCACTCATTTTATCTGTCTTGATAATAATGAGAAGCACGCACAAAATGATCGCAAGTGCTGCCGCGATGATCGAAAGGGATAGTATAACTTTTTTGTTACCGTTTTCTTTGTTCAAATTGTATTTCTCCCTGTATGATCCGCATTACGGATCGTTATATCTGCATTATATAACAAATATCCGGACCGGTGGGCATTCATTAAGGCTTTCTTAAGGTTGCCCCATATGTCTTGTTTGCGAAGGATCCTATGCTAATATGATAATCGTAATTGAACTGCACATATATGTGCAGAGAGATCTGAAGATTTGCAAGAGGAAATACACATGAAAAGAAAACTGATTAAATACCTTTTTATAGGTTTGACCGTTTTGACTTTGACCGGATGCGGTTCTATCGTCGATGATTCATTGGCGGACAGGGACGAGTATAACGTCGAAGAAGATGACGATGATGAAGATGATGATGAGAAGAAAGAAGACGAAGATGAGGAAGTTCCCGAGGAGAAAACTTCCGAGTCAAAGCTGATCCTTTCACGTGATTCAACTTCGGACATTTTCTATGTCGCCTCCGAAAACGGCGAAAACATTGACCAGTTCACACGTAAGGATCTTGCGGAAAACATTTCCGCATCCGACAGTAAGCTTTACCGTGTGAATGCCGAGGAGCAGTACCTTCAGAGTGCACTTGCATGCGAAGGAGACGGATTCTTTTTCTTCAAGGATTCCAATTATTCCGATGAGACCGGTGAATATGTCTATCTCGTATATGCGGTAAGTGCCGATGACCATAAGCTCTATCCCATCTGGGAAGACCGTGAGAGCCACTACATCGAGGCCTGCGATTATTATGACGGATGCCTTTATGTGGATTACAACCTCGGATATGACTATGATGCCGACAAGACGCTCGGCGTAAAGGAAGTATGCTATGAATACGATCCTTCATCAGATTCCTTCAAGGAAAAGGAATCCGAGTATGCATCCGTTATCGATGAGATCAACTCAAAGGGCATAAGGATCCTCGGTTCAAGATGTGCGGGCTGGGACAATGTCGACTGCTATACCCGTGACTTCAAGGAATGCGGATACGTTCTCGCAAACACCGGAGACGGATACGCCGTGATCAACGAAAAGGGTATTTCCCTTGATATCGAGGGAACAGAGAATGTGTACATTTCATTCTATGCTCCTGGTTATCTCTTCTATGACGACAGCAATTACGATACGGCCGGAGCTACCGTATATGTGTACGATATTGAGGCAGGAAGCGCGAAGGTTCTTGCATCCGATGTGGAGAGCACTGTTTTCCTCGGAAGAGACGGCTCCAAAATGTATTACCTTACCGGAAGCTATGAAGAGTATGGAATAGCCCACAACCGTATCTATGCATACGATACGGAAAACGGCGACAGCAATCTTGTCTATGAAGCAAAGAGCGTTCCGGGAGTAAGCCTGGCTTATCCCGGTGCTGAGGGCTTCAAGGTGTTGAATGACAGGATCTATATGGTTGATTTTGAGGACGGCGATCTTAAGTGGTTCAGCGCGGATGTTTCGGACGGAAAGGCTGAGTTCAAAGATATCTACTGCCTTGAGCAGCATGTCGATCTGTTCGATTACGGAACCGTGGAGTATGCATCATCTTCGTATGCATGCCCTAAATGCGGAACAATCCTTAATCAGAGATATGCCGAGTGCTTCGTACTTGACGATAAGTATTCCGATTATGCGGATGACATCAACGAGTATATGAAGAATAATATGATCGCATTCGTCGAAGATAATTTCCTTGATTCGGCTGATTATTATGAATCCGAATGTGCGGATCATCAGGCAAATCCCACATGGTACCGCGTGACCGATGACTGGACGGTTTCGGGTGTCGGCATCATTGACGATAAGTATCTTACCGTGAACATGGGCGGATACTGGTACGGCGGCGGAGCTCACGGATATCCTTCAAGGAATCAGTATCTCTTCGATCTTGAGACCGGAGAAGAGAAATCGATCAAGGATTTCTACACGGGAACCGAGAAAGAGTTCAAGACGCTTGTTGCGGAAAAGACCAGGGATTACTTCCTGAGCCTTGATTATTACGAGAATCCTTTCTACACTGACGATGAAGACATCATCTATTCCGATGCGTATGAAAATGTATTCCTCGATGACGGAAATATCGAATATCTGTATAACGGCATAATCTATTACTATCCTCCTTATCTGATGGGACCCTATGCTTCGGGATATATCGATATATTCATTCCCTACAGCGAGCTGCTCGGAAGAGCAAGTCTCTGATCCCCGCAGATCCGGCTGATCTTCAGCCCGGTTTATATAGATTGCAGAGCGCGCGAAAGAAGGCGAGGCCATAAGGCTTCGTCTTCTTTTTTATGTATTTTCGACTGATAGTCGAAAATTTTCTTGACACGGATGAAATGATACGATAATATAAAACCGACCGATAGTCGAAAAAACATAAAACCGAAAAACAGACACCAAAACCAAAAGCATGTAAACACGAAATAAAGGACAGATGCATAAAGCATCGGAGACGGAATCATGAGAAAAGGCGAAAAAAGAAAACAGGAACTGCTTGGGATCGCATACAGGATGTTCATCACACGCGGGTATGAGAATACTTCGGTGGACGACATCATTGAAGAAGCGGGCATCGCCAAGGGAACATACTATTACTATTTCGAGAGCAAGGAACAGACTCTCGAGGAAGTTATAGGAATGATGATCGACGCGGAGACAGAAAGCGCAAAGCAGATCCTCGCAGCGCCGATCCCGGTGCCGCAGAAGATCGCCGGCATCATCTCATCATTCAGGCCCGCTCCGGAAGAACAGCCCATTGAGGGTGCTCTCATGCGGCCCGAAAATATCCTGATGCACAAAAAAATCAAGGAAAAGCTCTATGAGACCGCGGTTCCGATCCTGGCCGAGGTGGTCAGGGAGGGAGTGAAGGAGGGGATATTTTCATGTAATAACATTCCCGAGCGTGTTCGAATGCTGCTCATTACCAGCAGCGAAATATTTGATGAAGATGAAGGAAGCTTCACCAAACGTGACATCGATGTTTTCATAGATATGACAGAAAAACTCCTTGGAGCGGAGCCCGGAACCATGGACTTTGTAAGAAGACTTATCAGAAAGCAGAAGAAAAAATGAAAACAAACGGTAATTTCCCCAAATTTCTTCTCCTCTGGTCCGGGGAACTGATCTCCTCGATAGGGGGAGGACTTACAAGCTTCGGACTCGGAGTTTATATATTTCAGAAGACCGGAAGTGCGGCAAGTATGGCACTGGTCACACTTCTTGGTTTTCTGCCGACACTTGTCCTGTCAGTTCCCGCCGGGGTACTCGCCGACAGGTATGACAGAAGACTTTTGATGATGATAGGTGACGGGTGCTCGGCACTCGGCATTGTATATATCCTTATCTGCATGCTGAGAGGTGAAGCATCGCTTCTTCAGATCTGTATCGGAGTGTCCGTGAGTGCAATCTTTTCCGCACTGCTTGAGCCGTCGTTTCGGGCAACCATCACGGATCTTTTGACGGAGGATGAGTACTCGAAAGCAAGCGGACTCGTATCGCTTGCGGGAAGCGCAAGATATCTGTTTTCTCCCGTGATCGCAGGGTTCCTTCTTACCGTAAGTGACGTGAAGCTTCTTCTTGCGATCGATATCTGCACGTTCATACTGACGGTGATCAGTGCGGCGGTGGTAAGAAAAGGGATCGGCAGTAAAAAGGCGGGTAAAAAGGAAGGATTTCTTCATAGTCTTAAGGACGGCTGGAATATCCTCTGTGCAAAGAAAGGAATCCTTAAGCTTGTTTTCGTATCATCCGCGATCACTCTTTTCATGGGAGCGTTCCAGATACTTGCGGAGCCGCTTATTCTTTCATTTGCGGATGCGAAGACTCTCGGCATTGCGGAAACCGTCTGTGCGTGCGGAATGCTCGCCAGCGGTATCGTCCTCGGAGTCAGGGGACTCAAAAGGAATTTCACCCGGATCCTCAGTCTTTCACTTATGCTGTCCGGTGTTTTCATGCTCGGTTTCGGTCTGTTTGAAAACATTTTTATCATATGCTTTTTCGGTTTTTTGTTTTTCGCTTCACTGCCCTTTGCAAATAACTGCCTGGATTATCTGATGCGTACAAATATCCCGGACGATGCCCAGGGCAGGGCATGGGGACTTATCGGTTTTCTGTCCCAGCTCGGATATGTGGCCGCGTACGCCGTATCCGGTGCTGCGGCCGATGCTCTCGGAAAGCTTGGCGGCCGCGGAGTCGGAAGAGGTGCGGCTGCGGTTGTGGTCATCGCAGGTATCTGCATGGCTGCTGTCTCGGCATCCATACTGCTCTCGAAAAGCATCAGGGAACTGGAAACACAAAAGATTGAAGGAGAATGATAATGAATAATATAGTTAATGAAAACAGATCTTACAGATACAGACCCGTACTCTTTTTCGCATTGGCGTATCTGTTCACATGGATATTCTGGCTGCCCGCGATAGTGCTTCCCGAAAATGTCGGAGCGCTGTTCATGCTGATAGGGCTTCTTGCTCCGGCTGTCGTATCGACTGTGTTCGTACTCGCATCGGGCAATGACCTTCTTAAGAAGGACCTCAAGGTAAAGCTTATCGGATTGTACAAGGTCAAATGGAAGAATGTACTTATCGCGATAGTGCAGTTTGCCGGTATAGTTGCGTGCTCGATACTTTTGTCCCTCCTTTTCGGACAGTCGCTTGACCAGTTCTCCTTTACAGAGGATTTCTCTTTTACCGGACTGGGTATTGCAGGGGCGTTTGTATCTATAACCGTTGCGGCGATAATCGAGGAGGTCGGCTGGAAAGGATACTGCGAGGATTCGATCGGTGCATATATGAACTGGTTCTGGGAATCGATGATCTTCGGTGCGATCTGGGCATTCTGGCATTTCCCTCTGATATTCATAAAGGGAACATATCAGGCAACGCTTATGGTGAATCCCGTTTATGTGATCAATTTCTTTGTAAGTGCTATCCCCATGGGCTTTATCATTACGTGGGTTTATCTTGCAAGTGACAGGTCGATCCTTGCATGTATGATCT
>JAFZWW010000001.1 GCA_017617005.1 Lachnospiraceae bacterium | reverse complement strand
TTTTTTATTTCAATAGGAGGTACTACTAAATGGAAAGACCTGAATGGCAGGATTTCAAAACAGGTAAGTGGGACAAAGAAGTAAATGTCCGTGACTTCATCCAGAGAAACTATCATCCCTATGACGGCGATGAGAGCTTCCTTGCAGGACCTACACAGGCTACCAAGGATCTTTGGGCACAGGTCCTTGATCTTCAGAAGAAGGAAAGAGAAGCAGGCGGCGTTCTTGATATGGACACCAAGGTTGTTTCAACAATCGTTTCTCACGGCCCCGGATACCTTGACAAGAGCAAGGAGAAGATCGTTGGTTTCCAGACCGACAAGCCCTTCAAGCGTTCACTCCAGCCTTGGGGCGGACTCAGAATGGCAGAGAAGGCATGCCAGGACAACGGATATGAGGTTGATCCCGAGGTTTCCGCTTTCTTCGCAGTAAACCGTAAGACTCACAACGAGGGATGCTTCGATGCATACACCCCCGAGATGAGAGCTTGCCGTACTTCTCACATCGTTACCGGTCTTCCCGATGCATACGGAAGAGGCCGTATTATCGGTGACTATCGTAGAGTAGCTCTTTACGGAATCGACAGACTTATCGAGGACAAGGAAGAGCAGAAGCTTTCTACCGATTACGTTATGACCGATGATGTCATCCGTCTTCGTGAAGAGCTCAGTGAGCAGATCAAGGCTCTCAAGATGATGAAAGAGATGGCTGCATCTTACGGATGCGATATCTCCAAGCCCGCTGCCAACGTACAGGAAGCTATCCAGTGGACCTATTTCGGATATCTTTCATCCGTTAAGGAGCAGAACGGTGCAGCAATGAGCCTTGGCCGTACCTCCACTTTCATTGATATATATGCAGAGCGTGACCTTGCAAACGGAACCTTCACCGAGGAAGAGATCCAGGAATTCGTAGATCACTTCATCATGAAGCTTCGTTGCGTCAAGTTCGCAAGAACTCCCGAGTACAACCAGATCTTCGCAGGCGATCCCGTTTGGGTTACCGAGTCTCTCGGCGGCGTAGGCGTTGACGGAAGACACATGGTCACCAAGACCTCTTTCCGTTATCTCCACACCCTTGAGAACCTTGGTGCGGCTCCCGAGCCCAACCTCACCGTTCTCTGGTCAACCAGACTTCCTCAGAACTGGAAGAAGTACTGCGCTAAGATCTCCATCACCACATCTTCCATCCAGTACGAGAACGACGATCTCATGAGAGTTGTTCACGGCGATGATTACGGTATCGCATGCTGCGTATCCTCAATGGTCATCGGTAAGGAGATGCAGTTCTTCGGAGCACGTGCTAACCTTGCTAAGTGTCTCCTTTATGCTCTCAACGGTGGTATCGATGAGGTTACCAAGAAGCAGATCGGACCTAAGTATCGCCCCGTAACCGGCGATGTTCTTGACTATGATGATGTTATGGACAAGTTCATCGATATGATGGAGTGGCAGGCTGAGGTTTACGTTAACACCCTCAACATCATCCACTACATGCACGACAAGTACTGCTATGAGAGAGCAGAGATGGCTCTTCATGACAAGAACGTTAAGAGATATTTCGCAACCGGTATCGCAGGTCTTTCAATCGTTGCTGACTCACTTTCCGCAATCAAGTACGCTAAGGTTGAAGTTATCCGTGACGAAGACGGAATCATCACCGACTTCAAGACCACCGGTGAGTTCCCTAAGTACGGAAACGATGATGACCGCGTAGACGAGATCGCTCAGGAGATCGTACACAAGTTCATGACCGCTGTACGTCGTCACCACACCTACAGAGATGGTGTTCCTACCACCTCCATCCTTACCATCACTTCCAACGTTACCTACGGTAAGGCAACCGGTAACACTCCTGACGGACGTAAGAAGGGAATGCCTTTCGCTCCCGGTGCTAACCCTATGCACGGCCGTGACACCCACGGTGCTGTTGCATCACTGTCATCCGTATCCAAGCTTCCTTTCAACGATGCTCAGGACGGAATCTCCAATACCTTCACCATCATCCCCGGTGCACTCGGCAAGGATGACAAGGTATTTGCAGGAGACATTGATGTCGATCTCAGCAAATAATTAATGCTTTATAAGCCGCAAATCTCCGAAGGCTACGCACCAAAGGAATGCATCACGGATCTTTTGTGAGCGGACCGCATGGTGCCTTGGCCGGAAGGGACTGAATCGAAAATATATACGGAAGGAGATACTCTTATGGATCAGAAAGACATGATAGACGATCTTGTGAAGATGCTCGACAGCGGTTTCGAAAACGGGACCGGACATGTAAATGTTGACACCTCGGATGATCAGACGGATGTAAAGGATGTCACGACCATGGGTTGCACGGATTGCTCCAGAACCCCTTTGGCTTGCAGCGTTCCGACTCTCCATCAGGGTATCGATGACTATCAATAATCCTAACAGGAGGAAAAACAAATGGCAGCAGAAGCAGCTACAGCACAGGTTAACAACCTTGTAAATCTTCTCGATGGATATGCTACCAAGGGTGGCCACCATCTTAACGTAAACGTTCTCAACAGAGATACTCTTCTCGATGCTCAGCAGCATCCCGAGAACTATCCTCAGCTCACTATCCGTGTTTCCGGATACGCTGTTAACTTCATCAAGTTAACTCCCGAGCAGCAGGCTGACGTTATCTCCAGAACCTTCCACGAGGCTATCTAATCCCTCACGGAAACCGGCGGAGTTAACAGCCGCATAAAGAATAATCTTTAAAGGTCTGACGCAGATGCGTCAGACCTTTTTCTATTTTGAGGACGGTTCCGCTGTATCCTCACCTCTGTATCAGAAAGAGTTATTGTGGTAAAATAGTTCTGTTGGAGGAATTGATATGATAGGACATATTCATTCACTGGAAAGCTTCGGAACGGTTGACGGACCCGGCACAAGGTTCGTTGTATTTTTCAAGGGATGCCCCATGAGATGCGCTTACTGCCATAACCCCGATACCTGGGAGATGACGGGCGCGACCGATATGGAGGCAAAGTATATTCTCGAGCAGTATCACCGCAACGAGAGCTTCTACCAGAACGGCGGCGGCCTTACCGTTACCGGCGGAGAACCCCTCGTGCAGATAGATTTCCTGCTGGAGCTTTTCGAGCTCTGCAAAAAGGACGGCATCCATACCTGCCTTGATACCTCGGGAATAATGTTCAACCCCGATAATGCCGAGCTGATGAAGAAGTATGACAGGCTCTGCGAACTGACCGATCTCGTAATGCTCGATATCAAGCATATCGACAACGAGCACCATCAGGATCTTTGCAAGCAGCCCAATACAAACATCCTGAAATTCCCGTTCTACCTTCAGGAAAAGAACATAGATATGTGGATCCGTCACGTTATCGTTCCCGGACTTACGGATGATGACAAGTATCTGTATGACCTTGGATATTTTATCGGACAGTTCCATAATCTCAGGGCCCTTGATGCGCTTCCGTACCATGATATGGGCAAGAAGAAATACGAGGAGCTCGGAATTGATTACAGGCTGAAGGATGTCAAACCCCTCGATCCCAAGGTTCTTCTGGAAAAGAAGAAGGTCATTCTTGACGGTGTCAGGAAGAGACGTGAAGAGCTTACCGCAGCCGGAGAGGTATTTACACACTCGTAACAGCGTAAGCGAGACTAACTATTATTAGTCATCACTTACCACGCTTTTTCTTGTAATAGTCAGACAATTATATTACTATAATACAGACGGATAAGTAGGGTATCCAGTAGTCCGAAGGGACAGATTATTAGGAGGTGTTATTATGGCATATAAGATTGGTGACGGATGCATCTGCTGCGGTTCTTGCGAGGCTCAGTGCCCCGTTGGAGCTATTTCAATGGCAGACGGAAAGTTTGAGATCGATCCCGAGAAGTGCATCGACTGCGGAGCATGCGCAGGTCAGTGCCCTGTAGGTGCTATCGAGCAGGCTTGATCCATAGAGAAGATAAAAGCGCAAGTGCTTAGCACTTGCGCTTTTTTTCATTCTTACAAGAATCCGGCAAAGGGTCAGTCCTCCGAGCCGTGTTCCTTGAGTCTTTCTTTTTCATCCTTGCTCATATTGGCGAACTTGGTATATTCGGGCAGCCATACGAGAGGGAACTCGTCGACCGGGCCGTTTCTCTGCTTGGCAATGATGATGTCGGATACGTTCTTTCTCTTGGTGTCCTTGTTATAGTAATCCTCACGGTAAATGAACATTACGATATCGGCATCCTGCTCGATCGCACCGGATTCACGCAGGTCGGAGAGCATGGGCTTGGGAGGCTTACGGCTCTCTACGGTTCTCGAAAGCTGTGAGAGTGCGACAACGGGGATGTTGAGCTCACGTGCGAGTCCCTTTAAGTCTCTTGAGATCTGGGAGACCTCCTGCTGTCTGCTTTCCGCACGGCCGGAGCCCTGCATCAACTGAAGGTAGTCGATGAAGATTATATCGAGCTTGCCTGCGGCTTTAAGCCTTCTGCACTTAGCCCTTACCTCGGATACGGAGATGCCGGGTGTGTCGTCTATGAAGAGATCGGAACCCGCATAGAGGCTTCCGCTCTCGGTTATCTTCTGGTAGTCGTCACCGGAGACCTTGCCGTTTCTGAGGAGCGATACGCTGACCCTTGCGTTCATGGCCATCAATCTGTTGGCCAGCTGGGTCGAGCTCATTTCCAGTGAAAAGATTCCGACGCCCTTTTTGCCCTTCAGGGCCATATGTTCCGCAATGTTCAGTGCAAAGGCGGTCTTACCCATTGAAGGTCTTGCCGCGATCAGTATGAAATCCGATTTCTGGAATCCGGATGTCAGGTAGTCGAGATCGGAAAAGCCTGTCGCAAGACCGGTCACGGTTCCCTGGTTACGGTATGCGGTCGCAACGTTTGAAAGTGCTTCATAGAAGATGTCGTCAATGGGCTTTATGTCCCTTACGACCCTGGACTGGGTTGCTTCGAAGATCTTTTTTTCCGCATCGTCAAAAAGCTGTGTGGTATCGGTATCGTCACGGTATCCGTTCTCGGCGATCGCCTCGGCTGCCGTGATCAGGCTTCTGCTCTCGGCCTTCCTGTGAACGATCTCCGCATAGTACGAAGCATTTGCACTGGTGCTGGTTGCCGAATCCTTCATTATGTCCATGATGAAGGGGAGGTTGGCGACGTTAGCGGTCTTTTCGTTCTCACCGAGCTTGTCCTTGAGGGTTACGGGATCGACCTTCTGGCCGTTATTCTCCATCTCGACTATGCAATCGTAGATATATCCGAATACCCTGTTATAGAACTCGTCCCCTGCCTTGATGATCTCCTGAACCTCCGCGATAGCCTTGGAGGACATGAGCATACTGGTAAGCACCGCTCTTTCAGCATCATCGTCATGGGGCATTATTTTTTTGATGACATTTTCGTTGAATCCGTCCATATCAAGCCTCTTCGACTTTGACACTTAAGGTTGCCGTTACCTGGGGATGGAGCTTGACCTGAACGTTGTATGTTCCGGGAGCTTTGATCGCATCGTCGAGCACAATCTTTTTCTTGTCGAGGGTAATGCCGTGCTGCTTTGCACATTCCTCGGCAATCTCCTTGGAGGATACGGAACCGAAGGAGCGTCCGCCCGCACCGGTCTTGATGGAAGTCTTGACCGTGAGGGAGCTGAGCTTTTCGGAAAGAGCCTGTGCATCCGCAAGTTTTTCGTCCGCGATCTTTTTCTCGTTTGCTTTCTGGAGCTTAAGGTCGTTGATGTTGGCGGCGGTAGCCTCTACACCGATCCCCTTGGGAAGAATGTAGTTCCTTGCATATCCGTCGCTCGCATTTATGATGTCACCTTTTTTGCCGAGTTTCTTCTCGTCCTGTAAAAGAATAATCTTCATTAGATCTCACCGCTTTCTGTCAAAGAATCAATTGTGTTTTTAAGTTCGCCTATGGCTTCCTCTATCTGTGCACCTTCAAGCTGGCAAGCCGCAACGGAGAGGTGTCCGCCTCCGCCCATATGCTCCATGATGAGCTGGACGTTTACTTCGTCTATGGATCTTGCGCTTATGTGTATCTTGCCCGCATAGTCCGTGAGAACGAAGCTTGCCTTGATGCCCCTGATGTTGAGGAGCTCGTTCGCTGCCTGTGCTCCGATGAGGGTGGGGCTGGGACAATCGTCCGCGGTACATACGCTGATCGCATAGGAGCCGCGATAGATCTCGGCCTGCGATACGGTATCAGCCTTTGCCCTGTATTCATCCGCACCTGCGCGGAACATCTTTCTTACCCTGGTAACGTCCGCACCGCATCTTCTGAGGAATGCCGCTGCTTCGAAGGTTCTTACGCCGGCCTTGCTCTGGAAGGAGTTGGAGTCGACCATGATGCCTGAGTACATACAGTCCGCTTCTTCGGGACGTATCTTTACGTTATCCGCAGCATACTGGAGGATCTCGGAGATCATCTCGCATGCACTGGATGCATAAGGCTCGATATATGAAAGGGTCGCGTTCTCAATGACTTCGCTTCCGGATCTGTGGTGGTCGAGAACAACGATCGTCTTGCAGTACTTGATAAGGTCGGGACATTCGGTGATAGAAGGCTTGTTTACATCGACGACCACGAGGACCGAACCTGCATTTGCCAGGTCTATTGCCTGCTGTGAGCTGATGATGACCTCTTCGTATTCCTCACCTCCGCTTATGAAGTTATCGATAAGGGGCTGGACTTCGCTCGTGGGGTTATCCATGACGATGTAAGCACTCTTTCCGAGAACCTTGGCGATACAGTAGATACCGACAGAAGCACCGAACGCATCCGCATCGGGACGGCTGTGTCCCATGATGAGTACGTTGTCCTTGGCGGAGATGATCTCACGCAGTGCCTGTGCCTTGACGCGGGCCTTGACCCTCGTACTCTTTTCGATTGTCTGTGATTTGCCGCCGTAGTAGGTGACCTGGTCCTTGGTCTTGATGACCGCCTGGTCGCCGCCTCTTCCGAGCGCAAGGTCTATCGCGTTACGTGCGTACTCATAATTCTGTGCATATGTAAGGCCGTCCACACCGAGACCGATACTGGTGGTGACTGCCATGGAGTTCTCACCGAGCTTGACCGTCTTGATATCCTGGAGCAGTTCGAAATGTCTGTCCTGCATCTCCGCGATCGCTTTTTTGCGGAGGATGACGAGGTATTTGTCCTTCTCGGTCTTGCGGCAGATACCGTCGAGGCCGGAGATGTACTTGTTAACCTTTCTGTCTATAAGTGCGGCGAGGAGACTCTGCTTGACTTCCTCGACACTTTCCATTGCCTCGTCGAAATTGTCGAGATAGATCATTCCTACGCAGAGCGACTGGTCATCGAGTTCCTGGAGTGCAATGTTGAGTGCGGTCTTGTCGAACATGAACATCGCGATGAGATAGCCGTTGTAGCCTTCGGCCTCGATCAGGTCACTGTTCTCGGCCATTTCCTTAAGAGGTATCCTCTTGAGGCGGATGCTGTAATCCCTGCCTTCGTGCTCGATGTCGAATTCCGCTTCATCCGAATCCTCTTCCCTGGGGAGTTTGTCTCCGGTTATGACGGGGAAGATGGAGGTTATCGATTTGCTGTACTTCTTGGGTTCGTCGGTGATCTGTTCGAAAGCCAGATTGGTCCACATGACCTTGCCGTCCTCATCGAGGAGTGCGTAGGGTATATCGAGTTCCCTTAAGAGCTTTTTCTGTATCTGGCCGTATTCGGTCGCAAAGCTCACAAGCTCATTCATGATCATGGGCTTGTTGTTGTAGTAGAGCGTAAGGGAAACAATAAAATAGAAAACGGTAAATACGCAAAGGAGCGCACCTGCCTGAATACTTACAAGGAATATTGCTGCATTAACGGCAAGAAGAAGCAGTCCGAGATATATGCTGAAGCGCATATAGGATCTTAAGTGCCCTTTTACCTTTAAGCGGGTTTTCATCATCCGGTTTTTCCTTTCTCAGATAAAGAAAAAGACTCAGTACATTATAGCATAAACCCTTGTATAAAAACATATCGAACGTATAACAAAGGGACGGTTTTCATGTACCGCCGGAAGCTTTCCGAAAAGCCTCGTACGGAACATGGGAACCGTCCCTCTGATTCGTATAAAAACAATCGTTATTATTTCTTTTCTCCGGCGATCTTCTCAAGGGCACCGGTACCGATCAGGCACTCGTGGTCCTTGTCGAGGAAAGCTGCTCCGGATTTGGGCACGATGCGGGCCTTTCCGAATTCGGATGCCGCCTCGGCAAAGCTCATCGCCTTCGCATATTCATCGCCTTCCGCAGGGATGACCAGCAGATATCTGCCGGTGGAGGTGTTCTTGTAAAGGGATGTCTCCCCACTGTATCCGAGTCCCGCGGATGCGAGATCGTACAGGTCTCCGAGCATATCGAAGGTAATGGTCACGATGCAGCCGCCCTCGCGGATACGCTCTTTTTCTTTTTCGAGGGTCTCAAAGAAGGGCTTGCCGAAATCGGTGACGTTCTTTTTGACCGAAGGCTTCGATGAAGCTCGTCTGCGCTCGCGGAAAACGGGTACGCCCGGTTCTGTGCCTTCATCATCGTCATCGGGATCGTCCGCATCCCCCTCGTAATCGGGAGTGATTCCTTCCGCTGCGTGCTCGGGAGAAAATCTAGAGAATCTCGTATCGAGCTCCTCGGCATCCTCCGCTTTGCTGATTATGACGGAAAGGGAGCCTTCTCCCATGGGTATCGCTTCGATCATTACGGGGTGGTTTTCCCTTGCCCTGAAGTCGATGCCGAACTTCTGATAGGTCTCTTCGATGATATCCCTGAAGAGAGCCGTTGCCGCTTCCGACCCGTAGGCAAGATCACCCGCGTCTATCCAGCGTGATTTCAGATATTCACTTGTAAGGGTACACTTCACGCGAAGGTTCCCCAATACTTCGATGTTCACTATATTTTCCCCCATCTTTTACAAGATTGTCATATAATAGCCGTTTTGCCATAGTGCGTCAAGAAAAAATAATGTACAAATCCTATACTTGTAGTATATATCGGGCTTTTTTCCCGAAAACCACACCCGGATGACATCCGTGTCGGCAAATTTTTGTGAGATTTTTCCATTGAACCAGTCTGCCTTTCATGCGGATAATGGGCGTACATCTTCCCACACCACAGCGGCGGAAAGGAGATGAGCACAAAATACAGGTCACGGGACCTGTCCATAATTACACATTCGATATATCCGCGGCATCCGATCCGCGGATAGAAAGAAACGCATGCATTATCACATTGCTGACATCTCGTCCTTTCCTTCTTTCGCGGGAGATCTCCTCCAAAATATCCTATGTGGCCATAATAACCGTTAACAATATTAAATATTGCCCGAACAGATGGGCCGGTTGTCTTTTTATCGGAAAAGGCAGCCCTTAAATGCGTTTTGTACAACCCGGGCCGTAACGGTCCGGTGAGCCGCTTTACGGAAGGTTACGGGGCTCTGCGGGGAAAATATATTCACGGTATATTTCCGGACTCCTTTTGGAAATGACGGAGCTCTGAAAGAAAAAGCCAAACCTACATAAAAATTTAATAATTTAAGGAGTTGGCCGAAGGTAAATGTCATGACTCGGACCCTGTGTCGCAATTTACTGCGGTGCGGGGTCTTTTTCAACTTAACGGGCGGCTTAAAAACTAATGACGGATAGGCGCCCTTGTGCTAAAATAACTTTGTATGGTTATATGGACTGACCATTCAAATTTTTGATTGGAATTTTGATATGAAAAAGAGAAAAAATCATGCCATCATGGTGCTGATACCGGTCCTGCTCATCCTTATAGTCGGAGCGGTCACCGTAGGCATTCCTTTATATAAGAAATATTCTTACGGCAAAGAAACAGCCGATCTTCACGAGCATTACGGAGTGTCCGGCGAAATGGCCGCGATCATCCTTCAGAACGAACAGGTATCATATCAGGCCCTCGTCAGGGACGGAAGATGCTATTTTGACTATGATACCGTCAGGGCTTATCTCACCCAGGATTTCTTTTACGACGGAAATTATAACGGCGGGACTCTTATGTTCACGACCGCCAAGGAAACCTATGAGGTATCGGACGGTTCGAGCTCGTACAGTGTTTCGGGAGTTACCACCGATCTCGGATTTCCTCTTACTTTAAGGGAAAATAACCGCCTTTACATCTCGGCGGATTATCTTAAGATGTTCTGCACCTTCACGGCGGATGTATATGAGTGCCGTGTCCAGCTGAATACGCAGTGGGGCACAGCGCGTGATATGCGCACGGTCACAAGGGATACCCAGATCCGTGAAAGAGGCGGCATCAAGAGCCCCATCCTCAGGGAGGTTGAAGAGGGCGAGACCGTCGAACTCATCGAGGCAATGGAGGACTGGAGCAAGGTCAAGACCTCGGATTCCATCATCGGATATATCGAGAACAAGAGAATGACCTCTGCGGAGCCCGTTACAGACATAGCACCCATCGCTCCCGCACTTCCCGAATATACGACGGTAAGGCTTGATACCAGGGTCAACCTCGGTTTCCATCAGATCGCGGGAGTTGCCGGAAACGACACACTGGGCGAAGCACTCAGCGAGGCTGCCGGCATCAATGTCATCGCACCCACATGGATATCGCTTACCGATGAACAGGGATCCTTCAGGAATTTCTGTTCTGCGGATTATGTTGCAAGATGTCACCAGAAGGGCATCAAGGTCTGGGTTGTTGCGGATAATTTCAATTACGCGAATGAGAACGGCTTCGACCTGGACGAGACGCTTCTTTTATCCGATACCGACAGGAGAAGAAAGCTTGCCTCGGATCTTGTTGCGGCGGTCATGGAAGTGGGAGCGGACGGACTGAACTTCGACTTCGAGGGAATGCCCACGGACAGCAGCGATTACTTTGTACAGTTCCTGAGAGAGACCTCCGTGCTCTGCAGACAGAACGGAATATGTCTTTCCACCGATAATTACGTTCCTTACGATTACAATTCACATTACAGACTCGACCTTCAGGGCAAGTTTGTGGACTATGTCCTGATAATGGGCTATGACGAGCACACACCTTACGGCGGAAGTGCGGGAAGCGTATCAAGCCTGGGATTTACTTCCGACGGTCTTACGCTGACCCTTGAAAAGGTTCCTTCCGAAAAGGTCATCAATGCCGTTCCTTTCTATACTGTCGTATGGACCACCAAGGACGGAGTGACCACCGGTAAGTACCTGACCCTCGTAAACCAGGCTGAATATGTTGCGAACATCGGCATCACTCCCGTCTGGGACGAAGAGACCTCGCAGAATTATCTCGAGTGGAGAGAGGGAACAACGCTCTACCAGGTATGGCTTGAGGATACCTCATCGCTCATGGCCAAGCTCAACGTGATGAACACACTGGATCTCGGAGGAGTAGGCGCATGGAGGATCGGCTACGGTACTCCCGAGTCATGGAATCTTCTCTGGGTATATGCATACGGTCAGTAAGCCATTGAATACCGCGGTCTACAAAATAGAACAGCCGGAAGGCCCGCTCACGGAAGGCGATCTGAAGTCGATCGCAGAATGCGGGAGGATCATAAAGGAAGGCGGACTTGTCGCTTTCCCTACGGAGACGGTATACGGACTCGGCGGAGATGCCCTGAATGAGGGCTCGGCGGAGAAGATCTATTCCGCAAAAGGAAGACCTTCCGACAACCCGCTGATAGTTCACATCGCGGATATGGCTTCTCTCGGGGCGATTGTTTCGGAGATCCCGGAAGAGTGCAGGATCCTTGCGAAGAGGTTCTGGCCCGGCCCGCTTACGATGGTCCTCAGATCATCGGGAAAGGTTCCGAAGCGTACGACCGGCGGACTTGATACGGTGGCCGTCAGATGGCCCGATGACCTTACGGCACAGAATCTGATCAAAGAATCCGGCGGATATATAGCGGCACCCAGCGCAAATATTTCCGGAAGGCCCAGTCCCACGGCATTTAAATATGTGCTCGAGGATATGGACGGAAGGATCGATGCGATCATAGACGGCGGCATCAATCCCATAGGGCTTGAATCTACGATAGTGGATCTTTCCGGAGACAGGATCATGGTCCTTCGTCCCGGATTCATAACAAATGAGATGCTCTCGGAAGCACTCGGAAGGGAAGTCATCACGGATCCCGCCCTGCTTGATCCCGAGTGTAAGGACAGACCGAAGGCTCCCGGAATGAGATACAGGCACTACGCTCCGAAAGGAGAGGTCAGACCCGTCAGAGGCGACGGCGAAGCTGTGCAGGCTTATATCAAAGACGAGCTTGCTGCGGCAAAGAGCGAAGGAAAGAAGACCGGCGTGTTCTGCTCATCGGAGCATGCTCAGGAATATGACGCAGATGTCATAAGAAGCGCGGGATTGCTTGACGATGCTGTCCGTGCGGCACATGAATTCTACTCTGCGCTCAGGGATATGGATGACGGAAATGTTGATGTCATCTTTGTGGAAAATTTTACGGACCGTGGTTTCGGACAGGCTTTCTGGAACAGGCTGCTCAAATCCGCAGGTTCGAAATGGGAGGAAATAAAATGAAGATATCTATCGGATGCGACCATGGCGGATATGCACTTAAGGAACACCTTAAGAAATATCTTACCGAAAAAGGATATGAGATACAGGACGTCGGAACTTATTCCGAGGACAGCTGTGATTATCCCAAGTTCGCTTACGCTGCGGCAAGACTTGTCGAGAAGGGCGAATGTGAAAAGGGAATAGTCGTATGTACCACCGGAATCGGTGTCAGCATCTGCGCAAACAAGGTACAGGGCATCAGATGTGCACTCTGTGCGGATCCCCTTAGTGCCAAGCTGACAAGGCTCCACAACGATGCCAATATGCTCGCGCTCGGTGCCGGTATCATAGGTACAAACCTTGCGGAGAGCATTGCGGATACATTCCTTGAGACCGAGTTCTCGGGAGCACAGCGTCACGCAAGAAGGATCAGACAGATCGAAAACCAGGATTAATAAATCACAAACAGGAGAAGCGGTATGGGAAAAGTAGTTGTAATGGATCATCCTTTGATAAGGCACAAGATCGGTTTTATCAGAAGAAAGGAAACGGGAACCAAGGAATTCCGCGAGACCATCAGTGAGATAGCAATGCTCATGTGCTATGAGGCCACCAGGGATCTCAGGCTTGAAGACGTGGATATCGAAACACCCATCTGCAAGACTACCGTTAAACAGCTTGCCGGCAAGAAGCTCGCAGTCATCCCCATTCTCAGGGCGGGACTCGGCATGGTGGACGGAATGCTTTCCATGATCCCCACCGCCAAGGTAGGACATATCGGACTTTACAGGGATCCCGATACCTCCAAGCCGGTTGAGTATTACTGCAAGATACCCGCAGACTGTGCGGAAAGAGAGATTTTCGTTGTGGATCCCATGCTTGCAACGGGCGGCTCCGCATCGGAAGCGATCACCATGCTCAAGGTAAGGGGATGCAAGAACATCCACTTTCTCTGCATCATCGCGGCACCCAAGGGCATTGAGGTATTAAAGGAAGCACATCCCGATGTTGACATCTTCATCGGCTCCGTTGATGAGAAGCTCAACGATCATAACTACATCGTACCCGGACTCGGCGATGCCGGCGACAGGATCTTCGGTACCAAATAATGGAAGAAAAAAAGAGAGAAGATTATATAAGCTGGGATGAGTACTTCATGGGAGTGGCGCATCTTTCCGGACTGCGCAGCAAGGATCCGAGCACACAGGTCGGATGCTGCATAGTCAGCCGCGACCACAAGATCCTTTCCATGGGCTACAACGGCCTTCCCAAGGGATGCAGCGATGACGAATTCCCCTGGGGAAGGGAAGGAAATCCCAGTACCAATAAATATGCATTCGTAACGCATTCCGAACTGAATGCGATACTCAATTACAGGGGAGGATCTCTTGAGGACACCATCCTTTATGTTTCTCTTTTCCCCTGCAACGAATGCGCAAAGGCGATAATACAGGCGGGCATCAAGGAGGTCGTGTACCACAGTGACAAATACGCGGGTACCGATGCCAATGTCGCGGCCAAGAGAATGTTCGACGCAGCAGGCGTTAAATATACCCAGTACAAGGACACAGGCAGGAAAATAGAGATCGATCTATGATGAAAGCTTTGCCCATAAACCGGATATTGAAGAGCACGAAATTCAGGAGAGGATGCAGAGCCGCACTAAGCGGAATGCTTGCTCCCGTTCTTGCTTTTACCCTTGTGGTGGCTGGCAGGATCGAAGTAAACGCAACGACTCAGCAGCAGATCGACCAGGCCCAGCATGAAAAAGAAGAACTCGAGGCACAGCAGCAGGCCAATCAGAATGCACTCGATGATCTGAGGACCGAGCAGGGCGAGCTCCAGGTCAAGGTAAACCAGCTCAACGGACAGCTCGAAGAGATAGGAGATAATCTCCAGACCCTCGAGCAGAATATGATCGACAAGCAGGCTGAGATCGAGGCCACCAGGATCGCACTTGACGAAGCCATCGCGACCGAAGAATGGCAGTATGAATGTATGGTCATAAGGGTCCGCGATATGTACGAAAGAGGAAATCAGGACTATCTGTCCGCTATTCTCGGAGCAAGATCGTTTTCGGAAATGCTGACTGCGGCCGATTTCTTTGAGAAGATAGAAAGCTACGACAAGAAGAAGCTTGAGGAATTTAAGGCGAACAGGGCATTCATCGAGGAGCAGAAGGCACGTCTCGAGATCGAAGAGGCCGAACTTGAGAGCCTTCAGCAGCAGACGGTCGAGCAGCAGAACATGGTCAGTGGTATAATATCCGAGACCAGGGACGTGATGAGTGTCTATGCGGACCAGATAGAGGATGCCGAAGCTGCGGCACTTGCGTATGAAGCCGCGATCAAGGCCAAGGAAGCCGACATCGCATATCTTAAGCAGAAACTCGCCGAAGAGCAGGCTCTTTCGAGAGCTGCGGCAAACGGCGTATGGAGGGATATTTCCCAGGTCACATGGGAAGAAAATGACAGATACCTTCTGGCGAATCTCATTTACTGCGAGGCGGGCGGAGAACCTTACGAGGGACAGGTTGCCGTCGGGGCGGTCGTCATAAACAGGCTGCTTTCCGCCAGATATCCGGATACACTGACAGGGGTAATATACCAGAGGGGACAGTTCTCACCCGCGGGGAGCGGAAGACTGGCGATCGCACTTGCCCAGAACAAAGCGACCTCCAGCTGCTATCAGGCAGCGGACGAAGCAATGTCGGGAGTTACGAACGTCGGAACATGCGTCTATTTCCGGACACCGATAGAGGGGCTTACCGGAATTCAGATAGGACACCATATTTTTTACTAAGGGGGTAACATACGGATGAAGCTATTACACCTAGCGGATGCTCATCTTGATTCCAAAATGGAATCCAAGCTGGACAAATCCAAGGCTTCTTTGAGGAGGGATGAGCTGCTGGACACTTTCTGCGGTATCGCAGACTATGCCGATGAGCACGGAGTGAGTGCCGTTATCATAGCGGGGGATCTTTTCGATACCAGGAATGTCAGAGTGGGAGCGGTGAACCGTGTAAAAGCGGCATTCAATTCTCATCCGGATGTAACCTTTATATATCTCAAGGGAAATCATGACGAGGCTGCGTATTTCGAGGGAGACTATCCCGGAAACCTCATCATTTTCGATAAGGAAGGGATCGACAAGGTAACACTCAAGACCACTTCCGGAAAGCCTGTGAACATCGTCGGAATAGTACCAGGTGCGGACGGATTCGACAAGGCTTATACCGAGCTCAACCTCGATTACGATGCGATGAACATAGTAACGATGCACGGAGCGGTAGGTGAGTACCAGGGAAGGGACAAGGCCGAGAATATCGATCTTTCCAGACTCAGGAACAGAAATATCGACTATCTTGCACTCGGTCATTACCACACCTTCACTGAGGGCGAACTTCCTTCAAGAGGAAAGTACTGTTACTCCGGATGCCCCGAGGGAAGAGGATTTGACGAGTGCGGTGAGCATGGTTTTGTCATCGTTGATGTCGATGATGATAATCTTTCTTTTAAATCCACATTTGTTCCTTTCGCAAAAAGGAATATCTATGAGATCGAGGCTGATATCTCAGATTGCATGACCACACCCGAGATCGACAGCCGCATCGGCGAAGCCGTCAAGGGATCGCCCGCAAATTCGGACGACCTTGTAAGGATCGTTCTCAAGGGAGAGACCGCGGTTGATGCGGAAAAAGATATAGAACATGTAAAGAGGCTGGTGTCCGAGAGATTCTTTTACGGCGAAGTAAAAGACTCGAGCAGAGTCGCCATCGATTATGACGAATACCTCCACGAAGCATCCCTTAAGGGAGAACTCGTAAGACTTCTGAAGGAAGAAGATCTTACGGAAGACGAAAGAGGTCTTATCGTAAGATGTGCAGTACAGGCTCTTAAGGGGGAGGACATCAGTTTATGAGACTCGTTTCATGCCATATCGACAATTTCGGAAAGATCGCAGGAAGGGACTGGGATTTTTCCGAGGGACTCAATTGCATCTGCACCGATAACGGAACCGGAAAATCGACACTTGCGTCATTTATCAAGGTGATGCTTTACGGTTTCTCCGGAGAAAAAGTAAGAAAGAACGAATACGAGAACGAGAGAAAGTTCTTCAAACCCTGGCAGGGCGGAACCTACGGCGGAAACCTCACTTTTGAGAAGGATGGGGTGAAGTACTGCATTTACAGGACCTTCGGCACCAAGGAATCCGAGGACGTCCTCAAGATAATGAACACCGAGACCGGAATGGCCGATCATTCCTTCGAGCCCGTTCCCGGCATAGCACTTTTCGGAATAGATGTGGATTCCTTTGAAAGGACCGCATATGTATCACAGCAGGATTGCGCGACCAGCGTGACCGGAGATATCAGCGCACGCATCGGCGGCGTTTCCGAAAAAGACGACGATATGAGAAGGTATGCCGCAGCGGATGAGATCCTCAAGAAAGAGAGCGACAGGCTCAATCCTTCGAGGGCGACCGGACTTATCAACAAAGAGGAGAACGAACTCTCCAAGTTAAAGGATCTGTTCAGGAACATCGATTCACAGAAGAGCCTCTGCGTCGAACTTTCATCAAAGGCTGAGAAGGCTGCGGTCAAGTCCGAGGAAGACAGAAAGACCCAGCTCCAGGTCAAGGGCAGACTCGATGCCCTGAGAAGATATCTCGACCTCAAGGAGCAGAAGGATAATTACGAGAATCTTAAAGCGGCGCGTGACAAGGCCGATACCGAGCTCAGAACCGCCAAGAGCATTTTCGAGGGAACCATCCCCACAGCCGAGGAAGCACAGAAGTGGGTTGATGATTCGATCGTACTCAGGGACGACGAGAAGGAGTTAAGATCCCACGATCTTACCCCTGCCGAGGCTGAACGTCTTGAAGAGGAGACCAAGAAGTTCGAAAAGAAGATCCCCGCATCTTCAGAGATTGATAAGCTCCTCAGACAGTGGAACATGATCCAGGAACTCAAGGATGAACTTCCCGACAGAAGAGACCAGGCCGAGATGATCAAGAACGAGGCGCTGGAGGCCCAGAGGGAAAAGTACAAGCCCTTCATCGCTCTTGCGAGCGGCGGTCTTGCAATCATCCTTATAAGCGTTCTTGCGGCAATGATCACCAAGATCTACTTTATCGGAGCCGCTTCCATAATCGGTATCGCAATGATCGTTTACGGACTTATCCTCCGCAAGAAGCACAATGACGAGACCAGGACCAAGGGCGAAGGAACATCCAGAAGATATAACGAGCTGATGGAAAAGATCGCGGAGGACGAGGAACTCGTCGAAGGAACCGAGATGGATGCACAGGATCTTCTCGGAGCCGTCGGTGTCACATATGTCGGAAGATCCGCTATGAGCGATCTCATCAACCTCAGAAACCAGGTCAGGGAGTATGAGGCGCTCGGCAACAAGAAGAAGCAGTATGAAGCGCTGGTCAGGGAAAAGGACTACGAAGGCCGCCTTACCGCCATCAAGGAATATGTCAAGAAGTGCTCCATCATGGGAACCAGATCGTCGATTCCCGAATCCGACGCATCGGAGATATGTCTTCCCGTAAGCGAGATCGCCACCAGGGTTGAGCAGATCGCGGCAAGACAGTCGGATCTCGATGATGCGGCAACCAGAGTCAGGGTATTCGAGACCGATCATAACGTTGCACAGTATGAAGGCCTGAGGAGCCCTGAGGACGATGCGATAACCGTTGCCGATCTCGAGAGTGCTCTCAGGAAGGTTGAGGAATCCATCGCCAACGATGACAAGCTTGTTGAGTCCTGTAAGAAGGAACTTCAGGAAGCGGAAGAGATCTGCACGACGATGGAAAGTGCCCACGAAGAGTACGAGAGGCGCATGGAAGAACTTGATGCCCTCAAGAAGAGATATGACATCGTCACCAAGACCAGGGAATATCTCGCAACCGCAAGGGATAACTTCAACACCAGATACATCAAGGATATCCAGGCATCCTTCGATAAATATTTCAAGATGCTTTCCGGCGACGACGGCAAGGTATTTACCATCGATGCGAACCTGAACGTGACCTATGTCGAACAGGGCCAGCCCAGGGTTCCCGATACCCTTTCCGAAGGCTACAAGGATCTTGTCGGACTGTGCAGAAGAGTTGCCATGGCGGATGCGATGTACGCTTCCGAAAAGCCTTTCATCGTTCTCGACGATCCATTCGTCAATCTCGATGACAAGAAGCTTTCCGGCGCAACCCGCTTCATCAGTGATGTTGCTTCGGGATATCAGATCATCTACTTCACCTGCCAGAGCGCAAGAAAGTTCAGCGTATAACAGCATGACGGATTTAAAGAGTCAGGAGATGTCTTCTCCTGACTCTTATTTTATTTATTTGCGGGTGACGCGGCTTGTATGAGGATTCGAGACTTCGTCGTCTGCGTTAGAAACGGCCGCCTGGCCTGAACGAAGTGAATGGCCTGCGGCATGAGCTAAAGTGATTGTCGAACATGTTTCGCGCCTGACGACGAAAAGCGAGAATCCTCATACACAGCGGCAGGACCCGCGGAGTATCAAAAAAGTCAGGAGAAGACATCTCCTGACTCTTGTCCGGTGTGTATATTTATAGCCCTCTGGAATCGAGGTATTCGCTGAGAGTGTCGAATTTGTCCCTCTGGATCGTGACAAGCAGATTGTTCAGCTGTCTTAAGCAGTTGCTCGTCTGCTCCTGCGTGATAAGACCTTTCTCAAGCGCGTCTGCGAGCTCATCGAGGTCCACTACCTTGACCCTTCCCGATGGATAGATCACGACATCCGCAAGAAGGTCGGTCACGGTAAGTTCTCCTTTGTCATGGTCCGGCGTGTATTCGACAATGTCGATGTACCAGTAGAGGAGGGAACCGTCTTCCTTGTAGAATTTGCTTATCTTGATGCCCTTGTCATAGATATATACGCTGGAGCCGTGATCGAACTCGGTCTTCGGATTGATGGTCTTCCATCTGGTGATGAGCACTTCGTCGTCCGACCAGACGATCTCGTCATCTTTGAGAAGAAAGCACTCAGCGGGAATGATCCTTTTTCTGAAGAGTTTTTGGATGACCATGATTCCTCCTGTAAGCAAGCGCACTCGGGGGTCCGATAAAGGTCTCGGAATCCGTTTTCATTTGCATAGACTATAGCACAAAACCGCTTTGATTTAATAGACTTTTATGTAAATTTACGTTATAATTCATATGTTGTGAAGAAAGGTGACGACCGCAAAGTTATCAGGGCTCTGTCCATGATGTTCCAGTTCACCCTCTTCCTTCTCGTGCCCATATGCGGGATGGGAGCACTGGGGATATTCCTGGACAGGCGGTTAGGAACAAGATGGATAGCCATATTGTTCTTCTTTATCGGTGCGATCGCGGGTTTTCGGAACATTTACCGCTTTGCGATGAGCATAACGGAAGATAAAGGATCTTCGGAAGAACGGCATGAGTCTTCGGACCGCTCTGAAAAAAAATAATAGAACGCTTCTGGAGCTTAAGACCGGGATCGTGATCCTGGGACTGCTGGGACTTATCATCACGGCATGCTTCGGTCCGGTGTTCAAAGAGAAAGCACCGTGGATGTGTCTTTCCTGGGTGTTCGGAATGCTGACGGCCCTTCTGTCCGCCTCCGATATGTACAGGACCCTCGATAAGGCACTGGATCTTCCGGAAAAGCAGGCACAGCGTACCATCTACATGGGATACCTGAAGAGATACGTGATCCTCGGCATTATGCTCGTGCTCTTCTGCTTATCCGACAGGCTCGATCCGATAGTGTTCTTCATAGCATATATGACACTTAAGCTCGCTGCGTATATGCAGCCGCTCACACATAAGATGTACAACGCTTGGTTCGGCGAAACGGACCCGCCGCCGATCTCCCAGGAGGAATACGACGCACTGCATCCGGAGCTGGTTCCGGAAAGTGAAAAGAAAAAAGACCGGTCCTGACCGGATGACTTTATAGAAAACTGATCACGGAGGGGAAGAGAATTGGGATACGGATTACTGCTGTCTGCAGATAATATCGACTTCATGGTCCATGGCCTGGTCGAGTATTCATTCTTTGGCCACACTGTATATTTCACCACCACCCATGTAAGCATTCTTCTCGTAATGCTTATATTGATGGTGTTTTCCGTTATTGCCGGAAACGGCTTCAAGAAAGCTCTCCGCGAAGAGAAATTCGCACCGGCAAACGGCTTTATGAACGGCGTCGAGCTTCTCACCGAATTCCTCATGAACACCGTAAAGGGAGGAATGGGAAAAGCGGCTCCGGTATTCTTCAATTACATCGCAACTCTTTTCTGTTTTATCCTTCTTTCGAACATCTCGGGACTACTCGGACTCAGACCTCCCACGGCTGATTACGGTGTAACGCTCCCGCTCGCTCTGATCACATTCACGATCATTCACTACAGCGAGGTCAGATTCTCCAAGCCTAAGCAGCTCTGGGCGGACAAGTGCTCACCCCTGCCTCCCTGGCTTCCCATCTGGCTCCCCATCAATATAATCTCGGACATTGCGGTCCCCATTTCGCTCTCGCTCCGTCTTTTCGCGAATGTCCTTTCCGGAACCGTCATGATGGCACTCATCTACGGACTCCTCGGATGGATAGCAACGGGATGGCCCGCAGCGCTTCATGTTTACTTCGACCTCTTTTCCGGCGCGATACAGACATACGTATTCTGCATGCTGACGATGACCTACATCTCGAGCGCGAGAGGCGACAATTAATTCGGTTCTACAGGCCGCAGGGCCTTTGAACATATAAACGGTTTTAACGGAGGAAAATAATATGGAATTCAATGAGAACTTTGTATACGGTTGTTCCGCTATAGGTGCCGGACTTGCCGTTATCGCAGGTATCGGACCCGGTGTCGGCCAGGGTATCGCTGCAGGACACGGTGCTTCAGCAGTAGGACGTAATCCCGGAGCAAAGGGAGACATCATGTCTACCATGCTTCTCGGACAGGCAGTTGCAGAGACCACCGGTCTTTACGGTCTCCTTGTAGCTATGCTTCTTATGTTCGTTAAGCCCTTTGTATGATCGTACCGCTGCCAAGAAACACCGAACATAAAACGAGAAAGGAGGCAAGAGAATGTTGTTATTGACTGAAGGCATGCAGCCCAGACTTTTCGGTTTGGATTTCCAGCTGATTGCCGATTCTTGCCTGATGATCATCGCCATATTTGTTCTCTTTCTCTTCATGAGTTATTTTCTCTGGAATCCTGCAAGAAAGTATCTTGAGGCCAGAAAAAAACACATCGAGGATGAACTGAAGGCCGCAGCCGACAGCGAGAAGCAGGCTGCAGAGCTCAAAGAGCAGTATGAAGCCAAGATGAAAGCCGCAGATACCGAAGCAGAGGGAATCCTGGCTGATGCGCACAAGAGAGGCATCGAGAACGAAAAGCAGATCGTTGCACGTGCGCGTGAAGAGGCCGGACGTATCGTAGAGCACGCATCCAGGGAAGCAGAGCTCGAGAAGCAGAAGGTGGCTGATGATGTAAAGAAGGAAATGGTTGAGCTTGCATCGCTCATCGCCGGCAAGGTCGTTTCCGCATCCATTGATACAACCGTGCAGGATCAATTGGTAGATGAAGCCCTGAAAGAAATAGGTGAGAGCACATGGCAAAACTGATATCCGGTGTTTACGGAGAAGCTCTTTATGACACGGCCGTCAGTTCCGGAAGAGCCGATGATATGATGGAGGAGATCGGGGTCATTAAAAAGGTCCTCGATGAGAATCCTGATTTCACCAAGCTCATGCTCCATCCTTCCGTATCCAAAGAGGATAAGAAGAAGATCGTCGAAGAGACCTTCCGCGGAAGAGTGATGGACGAACTCACGGGATTCATCCTGACAGTTGTCGAAAAAGAGCGCTTTAAAGAACTGGACTCCATATTTGAATATTTTACCGACCGTATCAAGGCAGACCGCGGGATCGGGGTTGTGTACATTACCTCTCCCATGGATCTTGACATAAATACGAGACTGGCTGTGGAGGACCGCATACGTCAGACCACTTCCTATGCGACTCTTGAGACGCATTACACAGTGGATCCTTCGATCATCGGAGGAATTGTGATACGTATCGGAGACCGCGTGGCGGATGCATCCGTCAAGACCAGGCTCGACGATCTTACTTCCAAGCTTTTAGATATCCAGCTGGGATAAAACCCGCCGGAAAGAGAGGAATACGATAACATGAATTTGAAACCTGAAGAAATCAGTTCCGTTATCAAGGAGCAGATAAAGCGTTACGCTTCCACCCTGGAAGTTGCTGACGTTGGTACCGTTATCCAGGTTGCAGACGGTATCGCCAGAGTGCACGGCCTCGAAAAGGCTATGCAGGGCGAGCTTCTGGAATTCCCCGGAGAGGTATACGGCATGGTCCTCAACCTTGAGGAAGACAATGTCGGTGCGGTTCTGCTCGGATCATCCAAGAATATCAGTGAGGGAGATACCGTCAAGACGACCGGACGAGTCGTTGAGGTGCCCGTAGGTGATGCTCTTCTCGGAAGAGTCGTCAATTCACTCGGACAGCCCATAGACGGAAAAGGCCCCATCCTGACTGACAAATACCGTCGTATCGAGAGAGTCGCAAGCGGCGTTATCACCCGTAAGAGCGTTGATACCCCTCTTCAGACAGGTATCAAGGCGATCGACTCCATGATCCCCATCGGACGCGGACAGCGTGAGCTCATCATCGGTGACCGTCAGACCGGTAAGACCGCGATCGCGATCGATACGATCATCAACCAGAAAGGTCAGGGCGTTAACTGTATCTACGTTGCGATCGGCCAGAAGGCATCGACCGTAGCCAATATCGTTAAGACCCTTGAAGAATACGGAGCAATGTCCTATACAACGGTTGTCGTATCAACGGCTTCCGATCTTGCTCCTCTCCAGTACATCGCACCTTATTCGGGATGCGCTATCGGAGAAGAGTGGATGGAGAACGGCGGCGACGTTCTTGTCATCTATGATGACTTAAGTAAGCATGCTGCCGCATACAGAACACTCTCACTTCTCCTTCACAGACCGCCCGGGAGAGAAGCTTATCCCGGAGACGTATTCTATCTCCATTCGAGACTCCTCGAGAGAGCTGCGAGAATGAGCGAAGAGTACGGCGGAGGATCGCTCACCGCACTTCCCATCATTGAGACACAGGCGGGCGATGTTTCCGCATATATCCCTACCAACGTTATTTCCATTACCGACGGACAGATCTACCTTGAGACCGAGATGTTCAACTCCGGTTTCAGACCGGCTATCAACGCGGGTCTTTCGGTATCCAGAGTCGGTGGTGCCGCACAGATCAAGGCGATGAAGAAGATCTCGGCTCCCATCAGAACCGAGCTCGCCCAGTACAGAGAGCTTGCATCCTTCGCACAGTTCGGTTCCGAGCTCGATGACGATACCAAGGAAAAGCTCGCACAGGGCGAAAGGATCAGGGAGGTTCTCAAGCAGCCCCAGTATTCACCCATGCCGGTTGAGAACCAGGTAATCATGATCTACGTCGTAACAAGGAAGTACCTGCTTGATGTTCCCGTGAGCGAGATCACCAGATTCGAGAAGGAGTTCATCGAATTCCTTTCAACCAAGTATCCCGAGGTTCTTTCAGGAATCAGACAGGATAAGGTGCTCAGCGATGAGAACGAAGAGAGTCTGAAGAAGGCTATCGACCAGTTCAAGGAGACATTCCTTAAGACCGAAGAATAAACACAGAGGTAAGTGCGATGGCATCAATGCGTGACATAAAGAGGCGCAGGACCAGTATACAGGGCACACAGCAGATCACGAAAGCGATGAAGCTGGTGTCGACGGTCAAGCTTCAGCGTGCCAGGAGCAATGCGGAAAAATCACATAGCTATTTCGATACCATGTACAGGACCGTGTGCAGCATTCTCGCAAGAGTCGGCCAGTCCGATCATAAGTATCTCAAGGGAAATGATTCCAAGAGAAAAGCGATCGTGGTCATCACCTCCAACAGAGGACTTGCGGGCGGCTACAACTCCAATGTGGTAAAGCTTGTAACCGGCAATCCCGATTTTGCGAAGGAAGATCTTGATATCTACACCATCGGAAACAAGGGATACGAGGTATTCCACAGGCACGATTACAACGTGGTAAGAAATCTTCCGGACATCATCGAAGCACCCACATATCTGGATGCGATGGGACTGACGGACATACTCCTTAAGTCATATTCGGAAGGCGAGATAGGCGAGATTTATCTTGCATATACGTTTTTCAAGAATACGGTGACTCACGTTCCCACACTCGTAAAGCTTCTCCCCGTGGACGGCATTGACGAGGACAAGGACGGAAAGCCCGACAAGATCGATGCGATCATGAACTTCGAGCCGGGCGATGAAGAAGCACTGGATATGATCATCCCCAAATATATCGCAGGCCAGATCCACGGAGCACTGATCGAGGCACTCGCCAGTGAGAACGGTGCCAGAATGCAGGCCATGGACAATGCGACGAGCAATGCCGAGGATATGATCGATGACCTGACGCTTAAATACAACAGAGCCCGTCAGGGTTCCATCACTCAGGAACTTACCGAGATCATCGCAGGTTCCCAGGCTTTGAACGGATAAGGAAAGGAAACAAAATGGCAGAGAATAAAGGAAAGATCACACAGATCATCGGAGCTGTCCTTGATGTCAGATTTGATGAAGGTTCGCTTCCTGAGATAAACGAGGCTATCAG
>JAFZWW010000149.1 GCA_017617005.1 Lachnospiraceae bacterium | reverse complement strand
TCAAGAACATGAGAAAGATGAAACTGTCCGAGCAGCTTAAGTATGAATAATAAGGGAGATGAATATATGAATACCGTAATTGAAGTAAACAGTGTCAGCAAGACATTTGGTAAAGGAACCAATTTAAACCGCGTCCTCGATGAGGCGAGCATGTATGTTGCGGAGGGCGAGTTTGTATCCCTCATGGGTGCATCCGGCTCCGGCAAATCAACCCTTCTGTACCTCATCGGAGGACTCGACAGGGATTTTGAAGGCAAGATCACTCTCTGCGGAGAGGATATCGGTTCCCTCAAGGATGCGAAGCTTTCCAAGCTCAGACTCGACAAGCTCGGCTTCGTGTTCCAGTTCTATAACCTGGTAATGAACCTCAATGTCGAGGATAACATCCTCCTTCCCGAGACCGTAAACGGCAAGAAGAAGAGCGAACTCAAAAAGCAGCTTGATGAGATCCTCGAGATCACCGGCCTTACCGAGAAGAGACATGCGATGCCCGCAACCCTTTCCGGAGGTCAGCAGCAGAGAGTAGCCATCGCAAGGGCGCTTCTCGGAAATCCTGCAGTCATCCTTGCGGACGAGCCCACCGGTAACCTTGATTCCAAGTCGACCGTTGAGATCATGGAGCTTTTCAAGAAGCTCAATCAGGAGAAGGGCATGACCATCCTTCAGGTAACCCACTCCGAAAAGTGTGCTTCCTACGGAACCAGGGTCATCACCCTCGACAATGGAAAGACTGTCGGATAAGTGATAAAATATCTGCATGCGTATAGCAATCGTAGATGACGAAAGTTTATTCAGAAGACAGATAGACGAAACGATCACCTCGCTCTACGGAAAGGGCGAGGTGAGCTGTTTTCATTATTCCGACGGTGAATCCATCATCAGAAGCTTCAAGACCGGGTTCGAGCTTGATGCCGTATTCCTTGATATTGAGATGAAGGGACTTGACGGCATGGAGACGGCGCGGGCTATCAGGTCATATTCCAAGGATATCCCCATTATTTTCATGACAAGCCATACGGAAATGGCCATGGACGGCTATGAGGTCGGCGCGTTCAGATTTCTGGGCAAGCCCGTAGACAAAGAGAAGCTCAGGGAGACTCTCAAGGATCTCGAGAATAAGATTAAAGTAGAAGAGAAGATAGTTCTCAAGGTGGACGGGGAAGATGTCATTCATCCCATCTCTTCTCTTGTATATATCGAAGCCGCAAACAATTCTACCAGGTTTGTTTTCACGGATGACAGTGCCGAGATAAGGATGAAGTTTGCGGAAGGCATGAAGCTTGTGGACGGCGTGTCGAAGGACTTCTTCAAATGTCACAGATCGTACTATATAAATCTTGCGAGGGTTTCGAAACTCGGAAGCGGCGATGTGAACATGGATAACGGGGATGTGCTCCCGGTATCGAGAAGCGCCGCGGCTGATGTGAAGCAGAGACTGTTTGAATTCATACGGAGAACGGGAAGATGAAGCAGCTTATATTTACGGTTCTGCCTGCGATATTATACGCTCCGCTGAATGTCTACTTCATCGCGGAGGTTCTCAGATACAAGCTTAAGAATCCGAGGCGCACTTATATCGTCGCGATAATCTTCGGTCTCATTTACGGGATCGGCTTTTCTCTGGTAGAACTTGATCTGAACACTAGTGTAAGTGTTGCAACGGATATTGTACTCGCCGTTACTTCCATAACTCTGATGATCTATATCGGAATGCATCTGATAGAGAAGAGATGGAAGAGGATCTTCATAGTCTTCATGTCGATGGACATCCTGACCGATATCAATTCACTCCTCAGCGGACTCAGGGAGATCATGTACTCATCGGACGATCAGGTGGGCCTGTACATTTCGTTCCGTTATGCACGCTATAACATCATTGCGATCCTTTTCGAGTATGGTCTCTTTTACCTGATAGCGAGGATGAGAAAGAAGAAGGATGATTCGCCCCTTCCGCTTTCCCTGATCCTGGGACTTTTCCTTGTGCTCAATATCTTCGCAGCGTTTGTTCCGATAGTGGATCTTGAAAGGGAGCCTTATATCCTCGATAAGCCTCTGTATATGGTCTTCATGCTCTCTGCGCTCGCATTCGTTACGATGATCTTCTATATAAGGGCGACGAGGAAGGAGAGGCAGGACCTTCTCGAGATAAACCGTGTTAACCAGGAGCTCGTGGAATCGGAGGCAAGGTATTTCGAGGCAAGTGCCGAGGCGAACAAGCAGATCCGTGCGATGAAGCATGACATGAAGAACAATATGCAGGTTCTCCAGATGCTTCTCGAAAAGGGTGACTACGACAGGATGAAGGAATACATCGGTGAGATGTCGCAGAACATCGAAAGTGCGGATGTGAGCGCACATACCGGTGATACGATCGCAGATGCGATAATCTCGGACAAGAAGAACAAGGCCGAGAAGGCGGGAGTTACGCTGAATGTTTCGGGAGTGATAACGGATGTGAATTTCTCACCCGTTGATACATGTAAGATCCTCGGAAATATTCTCGATAATGCGATAGAAGCGGTTTCGGACGAAAGGTTTGTCGACCTCGATCCTTCATACAAGGTGATAGATCTGACATTTAAGAAGACCGAGAAGTTCTTCATGATATCGATGGTAAATCCCTGTAACGATGCCCCCGTTTATGTGGGCGACAGGATAATATCATCGAAGGCGAATAAGTCGGAGCACGGTTTCGGACTGCAGAATGCAAAGGAAGCCGCGGAAAAGTACGGCGGGGATATGTCCGTTGAATGCACTTCGAAGCCTTACGGCCATGAGTTTGTTACGGAATTCGTATTTCCGATCTAGTTATTCAAAAAGATCCATGAGGAAGGAGTTGGCATCGAGCCACTTCTTCTTTTTTTTATACTCGGGCATGCGGCTTTCGACCTCGGCCCAGAATTCCTTCGAGTGGTCCATGTGAAGTCTGTGACAGAGCTCGTGGACGATGACGTAATCTATTTCCTCGGGCGGGCACATCATAAGTCTCCATGAAAGGGAAATGGTGCCGTCGGGAGAACATGAACCCCAGCTCTTTTTGGCACCGGATATCCTTGTTCTGCGGAAGGGGATGCCGGTGCTTTCGGATATAAGGGCAAGCTTTGCGGGAAGGTATTCCTTGGCCTTCTTTTTAAGCCACTTTACATATTCGTCTTCATCCGCACCTTCGGGGAAGGTGATCTCATTTTCAATCTTGGTCACGCGGGTCCTTCCGCCGATGTGGACGGTGAGGTTTTCGCCGAGATAGGGGAGGAGCCCGCCTTCTTCGACTTTGATGTCTTCGTGGGACTCGGCAAAAGCGACCGCCTTGGTGTAGTGGATGCGGATCCAGCGCCTGTGGTCATTTAAGAACCTCAGGACATCGCTTTCGGATGCACGTAAGGGGGCGGTCACAATAAGAGTCCCGCCTTTATCGAATGTCATCGAAAGGCGGGATGTTTTCTTATATTCAACTGATACGGGAATTCCCGCAAATGTACTTTCCATTACTTGTTAAGCTGAAGGCCGGTCTTTGCAAGGACGAGGTTCATGAGCGGGTCCTTCTGATCGCCTGCGCAGCGGAAGGGGATGAGGAGTGCCTGCATCGAGCTGAATTGGAGATAGACGTGCTCTTCATCGGTACGGATCTGCTCGATATCCTTCCACTCGATCTTTCTGGTGGTGGAGGGAGTGTATTCCATGATACAGTCGTCGTTCAGGTCAATGGTCGCTTCAGGTTCATAGGGAAGCTTTCCGGTCTTTTTGATCTGTTCGACCTTCCTGCGGATCCTCTTTTTCATCCTGCTGTCATAGGTTATGAGCAGGAACACATAAAAGCCTATCACGGCTACGATCTCGATCACGGTGAGAATGGGACCCGCATCAAGGGTGCAGATGAATATGATGACTCCTATACATAGGATCACATGCAGTAATTTTCCGAGCATTATGGCATCCTTGCCCGATTTTGTGCCGAACTGGTGGTTGATGTTGTATGCGATATAGTCTTCGTCGTTGAGATAAACGGTTACTCTCATGATTCCTCCGAATGATGTGTCAGGGCTGCCGGGCGCGGTTCACCGGTCACGGCGGTGACGGGCTTAGGCGTTAAGCTTGTCGAAAGCGTCCTTAGGCGTTAAGCTCGTCGAAGCTTACGGTAAGGGATGATATGCTGTCGTTGACAAGGAGATTGATGACGGGAGCGCCCTCCTCACCTTCCTGGGTATAGTTCATATGGTTGGAGCCGTCGCTCTTTACGGTTACGTCTACAGGGAGGTCTATATTGACCCTGCCGAGGACAGAGGTGATGTCGATGTTCATGACGTCATGGGTGGGTCTGGGAACGACAATGTCAGCTGCGCCGGACATAACGGTGATGTAGGCGTTCTGGGTATCGGGCTTTATCTCGATGGTGGTCTTCTGGAGCATGACTGCTTCCATATAGTTATTTTCATGCGGGTGCTTTTCGATCTTCTCGGCATTTTTGCGGCTCGATGCGAAAACGACCGCAAGATTTGCGAAGAACGCACATCCTGCGAGTGCGCAGATTCCGGTAAAAATCGATTTGACAGGTGATCTCTTGCTCATATTTTACCTCCGTTTCTTACGGGTCTTTACTGCTTATCTTCAATAATACACTATGCCAATTGACAACAAAACGAAAAAATATAAAATTTTTTGGGTAACACAAAACCTTTTTCGTATCCCGAACGTATTATATGTGTAAGACGTCTTTCACGGAGCACTTCAGATGACATTTGATTTTGACAATATATATACGAAATATTCGGACAGACTCTACGCTGCGGCGTTCAACATCTGCAGGCAGCAGCAGGATGCGGAGGATGCGGTCCAGGATGCCCTGATAAGGCTTTACCACTCGGACAAGGATTTCGAATCCGAGGAGCATTTGAAGGCCTGGCTGCTCAGAGTTACGATCAACGCCGCAAAGAGCACGAAGAGGTTATTCTGGAACAGGAACAGAACATCCTATGAAGAATATATGGACTCACTTTCGTTCGAGGAACCGTCTGACAGATCGCTGATGGATGAAGTCCTGGCATTACCGGAAAAGTACCGAATAGTCATACACCTCTTTTACTACGAGGAATATAAGGTAAAAGAGATCGCAGATATATTGAAAGTCTCTGAAAACACCGTAAAAACAAGATTATTAAACGGCCGCAAAATATTAAAGACTAAGCTGGAGGGATGGGAAGATGAGTAATAAGGACAGATACCGGAATGCTTTCGGAAAATTACATCTCTCCGAGGATTTCCGGGAAAAGTGCAAGACCCCGGAAGAAAGCGGAAAGGGTAAGATAATGAATTTCAGAGCAATACATGGAATAAGCCGTGCGGCAGCAGCGGCTGTGACTATAGCTACAATAGCACTCGGAAGCGCGGGCGTATGCTATGCGAACGATATCGGAGGCATCCGCACCACTTTTAATATGTGGCTGAACGGAAGCAGGCAGGAGGTTGAGGTTGTTCAGACCGGTGAAGGAACCTATGTCGTATATGATGAGAATGGCGAGGAGACAATGGGCTTCGGCGGAATGTCATATGATGAGAACGGAAACGAAACACCCATCAGTGCCGAGGAACTTGTCGGATTTATGAACAATGAGTGCAGGCTTACTCCGAATGAGGACGGAAGGATCATCTTCACATACAAGAATCTGACGGAAGATGTTACCGATCTGATAGATAAGAAGGGCAATCTCTACATCCATGTCGATGATCCTTCGAATCCCTACACTTACTTCAATCTTACGGATATCAAAGCAAACGGTGCATACTCCGCAGAGTATGGAGATTCACCTTCGTTCGGTAAGACCTATTATGAGGTTGATTCTACAGGTCTTGTGATCGATGATGTTCCGGCTCCTGAACTTGACGACAACGAATCGATGACAACAATCGTGGTTTCAGACTGACTCCCCTTAAAAAAGCCGGTGGCTGCAGTGCAGTCATCGGCTTTTTGTGCATGTATACAATTCTAAAGATCTTAAATACGTTGTTTATCCAATTTTCTATAGTAGTCTTTCTTGAAATCGTGTGGACGTGAAAAGAACTCCGTCTCCGTATTTGAGAATAAGCCTAATCCGATTTTTAGATTAATATGTTCCAATGTGCATATTAAATCTGCTACCTGAAATAGCTTATAATCCACCGGGCTGACTTTGCGAACCTCTACATCGGTAAATATGGTACTGAAAATAATATTCAATATTCGTTTTAGCGGTTTTTGCCCGCTATCATAGTAGATGATGATTTTATCAAATGAACGAAAATATCCTTCGTGTTTCTGGATTTCTGCAGTAATGGCTTTAGTAAGTTTGCTTTCCAATTCATCTGCATCTTTGCATTCTGACTTCTTTACTTTCGCGGAAAAAAACTTTATAGGTAATTTTCTTGCAAATCGAAATAACAAATTGAATAGTTTTTTCCGATCTTCCATATATAGTCCCTTATAATCAGCCTCTCTTCTGATTAACGGGCCTGTATGTAATGCGTGATTCGGATATCCTAAGTCAGATAAATACTTTTCAAGACCATCGATCTGGCTTTGTATAAGTGTGGATTGTTCGTGGAGAACCACGGACACGATGTAATAAGGAGAATGGAAATCATACTCCCCAAAATCACCTGCTTCATCTATAAAACAACTAAGAATTTTAGTTGCCAATACTCGAGTTCTCCTTATTGTTTTTTGGTAAAAAAAATGGCGCGGGATCCCCACGCCTTTTCGGTGGACCAAAACCTTTCGGTTAGCCCTGATTGGTTTCCCAACCTTAAGCAAATGATAACATTTTTGATGTCTTTGTCAAGATATACATAATGCGGATTTCCGGGGGCGGGATTATTCCGTGACTTCACCGGATGCGGGAGGTGCGACCTCGGGGATCTCGATATCGGGAAGGGGTCCCGCGTATTCGGAATTGTCCGCAACCTCCATAATGTCGGGATTTTCCTTCTTTTCCTCATCCTCCCAGAGGGAGTCGTGCTTTTCTCTTTCCTTTTCGAGCTGCTGAGCCATGGCCTGCATATTCTTGGCCATTGAGTACATCTTGTCGTCGTACTCCATCAGTTTCTTTTCGTCGGTAAGGGGAACAATGTCGCCGTTGCAGAGCCTGCGGAAGACCATCATGATCTTGCCCATGTTCTCCATCTCTTCCTTCATGGCTTCGCCTTCCAGTTTGGAAGCTTCCATGTTCATTATGGCTGTATGCTGCTCGGCTATGGAATCGAGAACGGCCTGGTTTTCCTCGAAGGCTTTCTCGGTGTCCTTTATTGAAAGCTCGAGGGTTGCCGCTTCTTCCGAGAATTTGCTGTCTCCGGTAACGCGGTAGCTTGCCTCTGCTTTTTCTTTTTGCTTGGAAAGGGTTCTGATCTGATCGACCAGCTTTTCCCTGTTCTGATAGTATGTGGGCCTTACTTCACAGATCTTCATACCGATACCTCCGTGTATCTGCCGGCCTTCCTGATAAAGCCGGCTTATACGTTTTTCCTGAAATCCATTTCGGGAGAATATACCTCATATAGTATATCGGCATCCGCTCCGTGAAGTTTAGCCCGGAGGGGGAAGAATATTTAAGAACTCACTATCGTAAGGAAAAAGAGGGATGCCGCAATCATTGCGATGGGGGTCGAGATGCATCTTTCCTTTTTTCCTGCGGAATAGTGCTTAAATAACGCGTTGAGTCCGAAGAAAATCGTGAAGCCGAAGCAGATATATCTGGTTATCCTGGCGGGAAACCATCTGCCCATATATCCGCCGCACTGAAGGATCATAAATGCTCCGAAGATCATGATGATGATCGATATGGCGGCGAGGATTCTGTACTTTCCCGGAAGGACCTTGTAATATCCTCCCATCGTGAATTCTCCGAACGGAAGTCCGAATATGAGCAGTGTTTCGAGAAGTGCGATAAGAAATAAAATTGAAGCACCGATTATTGATATCATAATATTTCCTCCTTTTAGTTTATGTTTGATGAGGATATGGTAATTCCGTTATGCGGTTGTGTGCCATGGCGGATTTCGAAGGTGTTTTCAGAGAAAGTGGGGGATTTCCGGATTCCCTACTTTTGGTTGGATGGCTCATTTTCTGATATAATGGTTCTACGTTGCCGTATGAAAACGCAGCGGTTTAGGAGGAGAATAGATGAAAAAGAATGTTTTGAAGATCGCCGCGCTGATGACCATGTGCCTTGTGCTCATCATGGGCTGCGTCAAGAACAATGGTGATGCTTTATTTACCTGCGATTCCAAGAACATGATCGGACTTGAGGGAGTCTATATTAAGGACGAAACACTCACAATTAAGATCAATACCGGGAATGATATGAGTGATGAGGATCCTTATACGAGCCTTGAGTCAATTTTTAAAAACGGCAAACTTGAAAGCGGCGAGGTTATCCGTGTGATAGGCTCGGGAGCTGCGGTTTATACACTTGAAAAGGATGATGTTACCGTTAATTCCGGGGCCAAGACCATAAGCTTTGTGCTTGAGGACTGCGACCCCGATACGATCAAGAGGATCAGGATTTCCGGAGACGGATTCCTTTATGCCATAGATATTGAAAAGGAAGAACTTCAGGCTATGTTCTCCGAGGGTGATAATCAGGGCTGGTATGTGCAGTGCTATCTTTCAAGCGGCTGGGATGAAGTTGAAAAGCGCAGCGACGCTGACGGCGCGAATAGTTGAAATTGATCGTTACGGGCGATGAATGCCCGGTTTTGAGAGGGGAATAAAATGAAAAAGAATGTTTTGAAGATCGCCGCGCTGATGACCATGTGCCTTGTGCTCATCATGGGCTGCGGCAAGAATTACGGAGATAAGCTTTATACCTGCAGCTCCAAGAATATGCTCGGTTTTGAGGGAGCCTATTTAAGCGGAGATACCATTACGCTTCATTTTGAGACCAAGAATGATATGAGCGATGAGGATGCTCTTCTCGGACTCGGACATCTCTTAAGCGCTGGAAAACTCGGATCTTCGGAAATCATCAGTATTATAACCGTAGATTCCAAGATAGTAAGGCTCGACGGTTTCAAGGTATCAATGAATTCCGGCGAAGGTACGATCAGTATCCCGCTCGAAGGATATACCGCAGATAATATAAGATGCATTCACTTTACCGGAGACGGTTATGTTTATGACATAGATATTGTTAAGGAACATATCGAAGTCATGATAGATACCGATGATAAGTTTGACTGGTATATGCAGGATTATGACGGAAAGAAGTGGACCGAAGCTTCTTCACTCAGCGGTATGGCTAACTGAGGAACCGGCGGACGGACTGCGTTTTAAATTGATCGATCGGAGATATGTAATGGCAGAGATCTGGGATCTGTATGACCGTGACGGAAATAAGACGGGAGAGACCTTCGTAAGGGGGTTCGGAAATTATAAGGATATTCCCGAGGGAAGGTATCACCTGGTAGTGGATATACTCGTGCTCCATGAGGACGGAACATACCTGCTCACAAAAAGGAGCGATGAAAAAGATGTTTACCCAGGATACTGGGAAGCTAGTGCCGGCGGTTCTGCGGTAAGCGGTGAGGATCCGCTCGAAGCTGCGCACAGGGAGCTTTTTGAGGAGACGGGACTTAAGCCCGATTCGATGGAACTTGTGAACATCCTCTATAAGGATACGAGCAGGTCACTTTTTTATTCGTACGTTGCGAATGTCAGCTGTGATAAGGACAGCGTAGTCCTCCAGGAGGGCGAGACCGTCGCTTACAAGTGGGTCGACAGAGAGGGATTCATCGAATATGTAGATTCCGATGATGCGATGAAGTCCCACAATCAGAGGTACGAAAAGTACATTAACGAAAAGGTCAGGAACACGGAAGCTTGAGTTTTAAGAAGGCATATCTGTTTGTAACCGAATATCTGCTTTTTTTTGCGCTGGCTTCATGCATCGGATGGCTCTATGAGATGGTATGTGTGTGGCTTCTCTACGGATACTATTTCGACAGGGGAGTCCTGCATCTTCCGATGTGCCCGATCTACGGATTCGGGATCCTGCTGCTCATGCTCGTGCTGCGAAGCGTTAAGAATCCTTTCGGAATATTTCTGGGAAGCTTTCTGATAGCATCGGGAGTGGAACTGGTCTCGTCATATATCCTGGAGTACGGCTTCCATAAGATACTGTGGTCGTACGAGGGCTGGCCGCTTTCTTTTCAGGACAGGATCTCAATCGTAAGCAGTATCATCTTCGGAGTTATGGCAACGGTTTTCATCAAGCTGGTAAAGCCTCCGATCGATAAGCTCTTTAGGTCTAAGTACGGAACCGTTTCGGCAGTGATCGTGACGATGCTCTTTATAGCAGCGGTTTCGTGGGAAATGATGCACAGATAAAGCGGAAATCCCAGTGTTACATAGGAGTCGTCGCAGTGATACGGAGCCGGGATCCCGGCCGAATATCGCGGCGACGCTTTTTTATGCCAAAAAATGAGAAGTTTTTTAGCAAATTTAATGATGAAACTTGCGGATCAAAGGAATAGTATATCAACTGATTTGAGGATAGATTGATATGTTAGGCAAGAGAATGAAAAAACATCCCTCGGGCACAATGCTCATGACGGAAGGAAATCCGGTAAAGCTTATCCTTCTTTTTTCCGTGCCCATGTTGATAGGTAATCTTTTCCAGCAGGTTTATAACCTGGTGGATTCCGTTATAGTAGGCCAGTACGTCGGTGCGGATGCGCTGGCTGCGATCGGTGCGACGACTTCCGTAACATTCCTGTTCTTCGCACTCTGCAACGGTATCGGAACGGGTGGAGGCATCATCACTTCACAGCATTTCGGAAGGAAGGATGAATCGGCCGTTAAGAGCTGTATCGTTAATACCGGATACATCATGATCGCGTTTCCTCTTGTTGTGGGAACCGTCGCCTTCTTTTTGACGGAACCGGTGCTCACACTTCTCGATACTCCCGCGGAGATCATGGCGGATGCGGTCGGATATATGAAGATAATGTGCGTCGGCATCGTATTCGTGTCGCTGTACAATTATGCATCATCGATGCTAAGGGCTCTGGGCGATTCGAAGACGCCGCTCTTTTTCCTGGTCTTTTCATGTCTTCTCAACACGGGCCTGGACTTCCTTTTCGTGTGCGGACTGAATATGAGCGTACGCGGTGCGGGTATCGCGACGGTCATATCGCAGTTTGTTTCGGGAATCACCTGCCTCGGATATGCGATGATGAAGAACCCGTACTTTAAGTTCTCTAAGGAGGACCTGAAGTTCAATCAGAATATAACGATCAGTGTGATGAAACTGGGAATCCCGCTTTCGCTGCAGTTTTCGCTCATCGCGATATCGTGCATGGCTCTTCAGAAGGTCGTCAACTCCTTCGGAAAGACCACAATGGCCGCATTTGCGGCAACCAGCAGGATAGAGCAGATAATCCACCAGCCTTACCAGACACTCGGCGCGGCGCTTTCTACTTTTACCGGCCAGAATTACGGTGCGAAGAAGATGGACAGGGTCCGCGAGGGCTATCGGAAGAGTGTGATGATAATGGTCATCTTCTCGCTCATCATGTTCCCCGTTATGCAGATAGCAAGTGAAGGAATAGTCAGCCTCTTTGTCGATGAAAGGCCCGTTATCGTAATGGGTGCGAAAGCACTTAGGATCACGAGTATATTCTATATGATGCTCGGAATGATCTATGTCGTAAGAGGAGTGCTGAACGGACTCGGAGATTCGGTATTCGCACTGCTTAACGGCATAGTGGAGGTAATAGGAAGATTCGTGGTTCCCGTGTATCTCGTCACGATCCCCTTCATCGGAATGTGGGGTATCTGGTGGTCGGTCGGTATAGTCTGGTCGATGGCCGGCATAACCGCGGTCATGAGATATATGGCCTACAGGAAAAAACTGGTCACGCTTTCATGAAAACCCTTCTGTGAACCGCTGTTTTGATGGTATAATAATTATGTATAACCGTCAAAACAGTGGTTTTGTTTTTTGTAAAGGAGGGCAATGAGGAATTGAAAAGATTTCGTGAGATGGATTGGTACCGTAGGACACTTGTGATCTTACTGCTTATCATGATGGTAGGCTTCAGTATCGTCTATATTACGACGCTTCACAGATGGGGATTCGAGTATATCGATACTATCCTGGTCAAAAGCGAAGCGAATGGATCCGTCACCTATTCCGGCAAGGTTCATGGCAAGGAGACAGTTTTTACCGTGACAGGCAATACCGTTAATCTGACCGTCGACGGCAGAGATGAAGGTACATATACCTATGCCGAAGATTCTTCTGTCATTCTTGAAAGCATGAAGAATGAAGAGGATGTCAAGGGAGAAGTTATCTACAAGGACGGAAAAGTATTCTTCACGGCCACAAGAGAAGACCATTACATATTGCACACGGATGAGGGGCACGTCATACTCCTTATGGGACACGACAGTGGTTCAGCCGAGGGCAATGATCCTGCACATCCTACCGCACAGACGATCATTATGTTGATTGAGGGCCCTACCCTTACGCATCATGGAGCCGGACAGTTCTGGCTTATCGGATTGTTTTTCAGCGTTGTGGTCATCGTCAGCATTATTTTCGCTCAGGAAGTATTTGATCTCGGCATGATGTTAAAGGTCAGGGATTATTCATCCTCCGAACCTACTGAGCTGGAAAAAATGACATGGTATGCCGGCTGGACTATGGCAGTGATAGCGGTTGCATACTTTTATGTGATAGGACTTACACTGCCTAACTGAATATGATCTCCATATGAGCAGAACAGTCTGATTAAAGTGCGGTGAAAACCGCGGAATTATGAGGGGATATGAAGACTAAGCTCAACTTAAACAAAAGGTTTCTTTTGCTTGCGACAATTTTCCTGCTGATCGTTAATTCGTCGCTGGGTTTTCTTTTGATGAGACAATCCACTAAGGCGATGAGGGCACTCATTGCCAACCGTATGCTGGATGTTTCGAACACCGCAGCTGCGATGATCGACGGAGATGTTCTGGGAAACATCAGTAAGGAAGACGAGGATACTCCCGAGTATCAGGCTATCCTTAAGACTCTTACATACTATCAGGAAAATATCGAGCTGAAGTACATCTACTGCATAAGGGACCTGGGTAATAAGCAGTTTGTGTTCTCACTGGATCCTACGGTTGAAGATCCCGGTGAATTCGGGGAACCGATCGTATATACCGATGCACTCTATAAGGCGAGTCTCGGAACTGCGGCAGTGGATGAGGAGCCCTACGAGGACAGCTGGGGCAGGTTCTACAGCGCATACTCGCCGGTATTTGATTCAAACGGCAGGGTCGCCGGAATAGTTGCGGTCGATTTCAGTGCGGACTGGTATGAAACGCAGATCAGAAACCAGGTCGTTACGATAGTTGCCATCACGGTCATTTCACTTATCATCGCAACGGTGATACTTCTTTTTGTCGGAGTTATCGCGACAAACAGATTCCATATGCTTTATGCGGAACTCAATAACCTGTCCGACGGGATCAAAGCACTGTCGGATGAGCTGACGAACGGAGAGGAAATAGAAGGCTCCGAACTTCTGCATGCCGAGAGCGGTGATGAATCGTCACTGGATGAGGTGAGTGCGATAGGAAACAGGATCCGTTCGCTGCAGAAATATATGGGCATGCAGATAGCCTATGTCAGGGCCCAGGCGTACAGGGATTCGCTCACGGGACTTGAGAACAGAACAGCATATTCCGAGTATGTGGAGAAACTGGAGACCAAGATCAAGAACAAGGTGGCGGATTTTACGCTCGCGATATTTGATATCAACGGACTCAAGCAGATCAATGATCACGAAGGACACGATCAGGGAGATGTAGCGATCATCAAGGCTGCGGATATCCTGAGGGAATCCTTCCCGGGTGAAAGGATATTCCGTATCGGCGGTGATGAATTCGTGGTGCTGATGAACAAGACGGGCGCCGAAGCGGAGAAGCTTATGAGCGGATATGTCAAACGCTATGACGATCTTGAATCAAGTGATGAACACCATCCCGTAATGTCGATGGGATATACGGAGTATGACAGGGACAAGGATGAGTTCTTCCGCAGTACATTCGAACGTGCCGATCATCAGATGTACGAGAACAAGAAAGCATATTATCAGAAGTACGGAAACAGAAGAAATTCATAAAGCCCCGAACGGAGCAGGAAAACAAGCGGTGAGGGATGATTCCTCACCGCATTTTTTAACAGGAAGATTGAGATACATATGTCAGATAAGGTTTCTGTAAATTGGACAGTCAGATATACGCTTTTGAATGTCGCGTATTTTGCGGCGTTTTGTACGGTGCATGCATATGCCGCGGTTTTCCTGTATGCGAACGGATTCAATAATACGGAAGTCGGGGTTCTTCTCGCGCTTGCGAATATCGTATCCGCGGTACTTCAACCCGTCATCGCGGGAGTGATCGACAAGGGAGGATTTCTGACCAACAGAAGATTCATCATCCTGTCGGTAATGGTGATCCTGTGCGGTTCGCTGATCCTTATGTTTGTGCCCGGGAAAAAGGCAGTCATCTTTTTGGTCTATGCAATTATCTATATGATCCAGTTCGCATACCAGCCCGTAATGACCGCGCTCTGCTTTGAGTACCAAAAGGCGGGATGCAATATTTTCTATGGTCTTGCAAGGGGCCTCGGTTCCGCAAGCTTTGCGGTAACTTCGATGTTTATCGGCGGAATAGTTGAGCGGAACGGTGTGTCGATACTTCTGTGGATGAACATCACGACGATGGTGATCTCGGCGGTGATAGCGCTAACGTTTCTAAAGCCGGCAAGCAATTCTTCTGACACTGATGTCATTTCGTCAGCTGCCGTCTCCGGTTCCGCCACGGAGAGCCCGAAGGCACATAACCTTGCAGGTTTTGTCCGCACATATCCCGCATTCGTTCTTTTCCTCGTGGGAGTTGTCTGTTTCTTCTTCGCCCACAATATGATCAACGACTTCATGATCCAGATCATCAGGAATCTCGGCGGCGGCGAGACGGAACTCGGGTATTCGAATTTCCTTCAGGCGATACTTGAACTTCCCGTCATGGCTCTTATCGCTATAGTGCTTAAGAAGATTTCTTCAAGTAAGCTACTTCTTATTTCGGGCGTAGCGTTTCTTGTTAAGATACTGATACTGATCTTTGCAAAGAGCATGCCGGTCATGTACCTGAGCCAGTCCTTCCAGCTCTTTGCTTATGCGGTGTTCATTCCCGCGGGTGCGTACTATGTCAGCACAACGATGGATGAGTACGACCAGGTAAAGGGACAGGCATTCATCACAAGTGCGATAACGATCGGCGGAGTCTTTTCCAATCTGATAAGCGGAGTTATCCTCGATCATTCGAACATCACGACAATGCTTGTTACAGGAAGTGCGGTCTGCACAGCCGGTGTCATCATCGCTTTCTATGCAATGCTGAAACTGCCGCACCGCCACGAGAACTGAAAGCATCGTATTCGGTCGGGCGCCTGCCTCATAAACGGAGTGATCATATGAAATCAAAAGACAGAAGAGAATATATCGAGATAGCATTCAATGTGCTCATTATGATAACAGCGGTCATCGGAACGGTCATGATGTTCACCAATACCGAAAGCTCCACCGGACTTATGGCGGCGGGACTTGCCAATCTGAAGTTCTTCACGGTCCTTTCGAATATTTTCTGCGGGATCGTTGCGGCGGTAAGGATATGCTTTTTCTTTTTGGGGAAGAGGCTTCCGATAATCTTCAAGATGATGGCTGCATCCGCAGTCGGACTTACATTTCTGATCATCGCGGCATTCCTTCAGCCCCTCTATCCGGACCTTAACCTCTATGAAAGGGGAAATCTCTACTTTCACCTGATCGTTCCGCTTCTTGCGATGGCGGAATTCCTTATCATCAGGGGAAAAGAAAAGATCCCGTTCAAGTACGCCTTCTACTGTGCGGCGCTTTCACTTGCATACGGAACCTTTTATCTTGTAAATATTCTTATTAGCGGTGTCGGAACCTGGCCCGAGACGAACGACTGGTACGGCTTTCTCAACTGGGGCTTTCCTGTCGGTATTGCAATCTTCGCATTCGTCGTCCTTATGGATTTCGGTATCGCGTGCCTTCTCAGATTCCTGAACAACCTGATCCACCGAAAAGTCTACAGCCAATAAATAGTTTTCGGTATTCATAGCTAATTGGCATATTTAGAACTTTATTTTCTATCATGCTGATCATTTTTTTCTGTTTCTGTGTCATTGGAAGTATCGTTAATCAGAAGATCTGTCACCAATTCATGTAATTGCATTGCATTCTTACATGTTTTCAACTGGTGACAATTTGTCACCAGTTGGGATCCTTCTTCTTTTAGTCTCTGTTTTAGTTTGTTCCAGTATTTTCTGGATTTTTCATAGTCTGTTTGTTCGGTCAACACTCCGACTGCGTCCACAATCGAAAAATACCATTCTTCTTCATCTTCAACCCAAGCTGTCCTGATAGGCTGATCTTCAAAAAGTGAAATCATAAAAAACTGCAGATAATCCGTCGATTATCTGCAGTCATAAATCTTTTTTTACCCGGTAATAAGAGTGAAGCAAATGAACTAATACGTTTCTTCGGGAATTGTGTGTTCCTGTCCGAAACAGCTTTCGAAAAGGTCTATATAGAACGAGTCGAAAGAGTCATTGAAATTATCATTGACCGACAGGTATCGGTATCCTAATCCATAGGACCTTCTGTTGCCTGCATATACTTCGTAAGAGTAGTTGTGGTCTTCGGTTCCCTGAAGCGGTCTCATCAGACTTTCCGGAAGATCGTGCATGATCTTCTCCATGTCTTCATCGGTCAGGTCCGCGATCAGCTCCGCGTCGTGATAATCATCGAAATACGGATTGAAGTAGATCTTTTTTTCTCTCAGGTCTATTACCATATTCTCGCCCGGACCAGAAAATTCGGTGCAGCTTGGGTATTCGATATAAATATAGATCCAGTCTGCTTCGTTAATAAATTCATCCCAGCTTTTTTCAGATATATTTCTGAAACTGCGAAGGCGGGTAAGACCACATCCGAGTGCGGCATCTTCCCCGCGTTCTA
>JAFZWW010000148.1 GCA_017617005.1 Lachnospiraceae bacterium | reverse complement strand
TATGATTTGTTTATTTCTTGGAATCGGAATCGGATGCTGTAGCCTGTCCGGGCTTTTCAACCTTTGCGATAGCCGACTTCTCCATGGGGATACGGCAGTTACGGTTATTTCCGAACTCAACGATGACCATATCGTCCTGAATGTCGATGATGGTTCCGTAGAAACCGGATGTGGTGCAGACGATGTCCCCGTTCTCAAGATTGGAGAGCATCTCCTGTGTTCTCTTCTGTTCCTTCTTCTGGGGTCTCATAAAGAAGAACCAGAGAGCAAAGATAAGAACACCGTATATAAGAACCATTGAAAGAATGGATCCGGTAGCATCACTCTGTGCAGCTTCAGCCGCAAGAATCATAAACTTCATTTATAAATCCTCCGATCGTTTTCTTTTGCGATTATTCCCGCAACATGTCTGATAATACACGATATCCGCAAAAGTATCAAATAAAATATTTATGACGAGAACATCTGTACCCAGTAATATCTGTAAGGTGCCGAAGGATTATAGTAATATCCGACACCGAGCCTGGTGTAGCGTGCGTTCAGGATGTTGGCCCTGTGACCCGGGCTGTTCATCCAGGAATTCATGACCTCCTGGGGCGTTCGCTGTCCCGCAGCAATATTTTCACCGAGCATTCCGGGATTGGTAACTGCGGTAAAGCAGCTGCTACCGTCAGGTCTGGTATGTGAAAAGTAAGTCGAGATCTCCTGAGCCCTTACTGCAGCACCGGGTCCGAGGTTGGATGAATCCCATGACAGAGGAGTAAGTCCGTACTTTGCACGCTCCGCATTTACGAGGTCGAGAACCTGCTGTGCTTCGCCGGGTATCGAAACGGTGGTATATACGGGAATGGGACCGGGTATAGTTGCAAGCTCCGCTTCGGGATTGGGGAATCTTCCCTCAGCCTTTCCGCAGAGGTCGTAATGCATCTTGAGTAGTGTAGGATCTGTTCCGAACACTGCTGCAACATCGGGATATCTTGCGGCATAGTATGCGGCATTGAAGCCGTCCGATGAAGATGAAGGAACTGATCCGCCGTATGAAGGATCATAAGGAAGCCTGCCTTCAGTCTTTCCGCATACAACATAATGAAGATAGAGCCAGTTTGCATCAGTTCCGAATGCGGCTACAACATCCGGGTTCTTCTGTGCATAATACGCTGCATCGAAAAGCTGACCGTCAGCCATCTTCACGGGAGCGGCTTTGGCACTGAATGCTCCGAACCCGAAAATCATGATCAAAAATGCGGATAATGAAATAAGAAGTTTCTTCATAAGTAAATACCTCCTTTCGGATCAGTCGGATCCGTTCAGATCGCCGATCAGTGAGTTCTTGAATTCTTTATACCTGCCCTCATCTATGGCATCCCTTATCTCTTCCATAAGATGATTGTAGAAATACAGATTGTGAAGCACGCAGAGTCTTAAGCCGAGCATCTCTCCCGCTTTATGAAGGTGACGGATGTATGCCCTGGAATATCTCCTGCATGCGGGACATCCGCAGCCTTCCTCAATAGGTCTGTCATCCTCCGCATACTTGGCATTATTGATATTGATCTTGCCATGATGTGTATAGAGATGTCCGTGACGGCCGTTTCTTGAAGGATAAACGCAGTCGAACATATCGATCCCACGGTCAACGGCCTCAAGGATATTTGCGGGAGTACCTACACCCATAAGATATCTGGGTTTGTCTTCCGGAAGATGGGGCGCCGTATTATCGAGAACATCATACATCTCTTCATGTGTCTCCCCTACGGCAAGACCTCCTATCGCATATCCTGGAAGATCGAGCTCCGATATCCTCTTTGCATTTTCTATGCGGATATCGTTATATACCGCACCCTGGTTGATCCCGAAAAGCAGCTGGCTCTTATTGATCGTATCCTCAAGGGAATTGAGCCTATCCATCTCGGCTTTGCATCTTTCGAGCCATCTTTCGGTACGCTGAACGGAAGGAAGAACATATTCCCTCTCAGCCTTTGCGGGTGGACATTCGTCAAATGCCATAGCGATCGTCGAACCCAGATTGCTCTGGATCCTCATGCTCTCCTCGGGGCCCATGAAGATCTTATGACCGTCAATGTGACTTCTGAATGTAACTCCTTCTTCTTTTATCTTGCGCATTGAAGCAAGGGAGAAAACCTGGAAACCTCCGGAATCGGTAAGTATCGGTCTGTTCCAGTCCATGAACCTGTGAAGTCCGCCGAATCTTTTTATAAGTTCGTCACCCGTACGTACATGAAGATGATATGTGTTGGAAAGCTCGACCTGACATCCGATATTTTCAAGATCCTCGGAGCTTACGCCGCCCTTTATCGCAGCCACGGTTCCGACATTCATAAAAAGAGGGGTCTGAACGGTTCCGTGTACGGTGATCAGCTCTCCTCTTCTTGCATTTCCGTCTTTTTTGATAAGTTTAAAATTCGAACTCAAAATACTTCCTCCCAGAATTCTTCGAGGGTAAGGCATTTGATCGTCATATATGCTGCAGCTTCTCTTCCGACATATCTGAAGTGCCAGGGCTCATATTCGATCGTTGTGATATATTCCTTATCCTTGGGATATCTCAGTATGAAACCATACTTATAACAATTCTCGGCAAGCCATATACCTTCCTTGGTATCCGCAAAGCCCTCACCGAGATGCGCATATTCATTATTTACTATGTCAAAGGCCAGACCTATCTGATGCTCACTTGTTCCGGGAAGTGTGACCGCCTCTGCGGCAAGCTGGTATGCATCAAAATAGTTCATGCCCGAAGACATGTATTTTCCGAGATCGTAATTAAACAGATTCTCCTGTTTGTCTCCGGATCTGTAAGGGGATACGATCCAGATGTTCATTCCGGCGCTTCTCGCATCACGGAGCATCCAAACCAGATCATCGATCACTCTCTCATCACACTGAAGATTTGCGGTGAGATCTCCGAGAGGGAATTCATAATCCGCAGGAACGGAGTGCTGTTTATTTACAAGAATGAGTCTCCAGTCGTCCTTATCAAAGACAAGCGAATCCGGATCGATGTCCTCGAAGCCGGAATTATCGGCAATGGCAGTGTCGTCCTCAGGGAACTGGTCGAGCATATCCTCAAGGATATCGTCTGTGCCTATCGCAATGACTTCCTGCCCTTCGGAATTGGTGCTGACGGTGCCGAAGCCTTCGGAATTCCTTGATGCGAAATCATCCCTGAAAAGAATCCTTGCCTCATCCGCGGTCATAACATCCGAATCCTCTTCGGCAAGGGAAATGGATTCATCGAGTTCATTGAAATCTATGATGCCGAGATTGGTGATCGAACCTTTGAACAACGGAAAAGAAAAACTGCAGAAAGCCGTAAAGCAGAGCAGCGAAGTGCACAGCAGAACAAATTTCAGCATGTGCTCTTCGCAGAAATCACACAGATCGATCCAGAAAAAACAGCACCTCTTTATCAAAGGGGAAAAGAATCTGTATGTCTTATTCTTTCTGCCACGCTTCCTTATCTCTTCGGAAACGCGTTCCTTTTTCGTCTGATTGATCATTGATTTTCTAAGATCTCAACCTCTCCGTTACGGTTAAGTTTATGTATGAGAATACAGTTGGGTGTCTTAACCTTTACAAATCCGCCGTTCATTATCATGGTGCCGTTCTCGATATCAAGCTTAAAGAACGACATCTCATTGGACTCGTGATTCAGTGATACAAGGAACTTATTTCCGGGAAGGATCTCCGCATCCTTGGGATAATCTCCGGATACGGGAAGAAGGAGCTTCTTTTCAAGCATTCCCGTATTGGGATCCGCGGAGAAGATTGCAACGGAATTGTCTCCAGCAATAGTGGTAAGGATGTATTTGTAATCCGTCGAAAAAGAAAGAGCACTTATCGCAGAATTTACACCGCTCTCACGCTTAACGACATCAACTGTCTGGATCTTCTCGAATACGGGAGCCTTTCCGTCAAAGGTATATTCATAAACATCGATCTTACAGGTTGCCTCAAGGCAGATGTAGATGAATCTTCCGTCCTTGGAAAGCTTGATCTGACGGGGTGATGATTCAAGCTGACATCTGATGATGTCGACAAGCTTGATCTTGCCGGTCTCATGATTGAGCTCGTATACGTTAACGTGATCCATACCCTGGTCGGCAACAAGGATATATCTGTTGTCGTGGGTCATTCTCGCACTCGCGATATGGGGTCTGAAGTTTCTGTCAGCCATTGAGCCGAGACCCTTATGAAATACTTCATCGGTGATCTTACCTACACCGCCGTTATCCTTGAGATGGAGAACGGTGAGTTTTCCGTCATGGTAACCCGCTACCATCAGATACTTGTCTGTATAATCGGTCGCAAGATAACAGCCTCTCATTCCGTTGATGGGAGCAAAGTTTATAAGATCGAGAGTACCGTCCTCTGCGATCCTGTATGACTCAACACCAAGGTCGGTTATGGAATAAAGATACTTTCCGTTGTGGGAAGTTGTGATATAGGACGAGTTGGATATCTCGACTTCATCCTTCTCGGTAAATCTTCCCGTCTCCATGTTGACGTCATAAACCTTGATACCGTGGTTATCACCCATGGTATAGGTTGAAACATACGCAACATACTTGTCCTTTGTAACATCCTTGGTAGTTTTTTTCTTTTCTTCAGCCATAATATCCACCTCTGGTTATTTATTGTAAATGCTGACTATGTTTTCGATGCGGGAACCCATCCCGTACAATAAGCTGTCCAGTATTGTCACGGCACACATGCTCTCGAGTACGACAACCGCTCTCGGAACTATTACGGGATCGTGCCGGCCGTGTATCTCAATCTCGGTATTTTCGCCCAGATTGTTCACTGTCTTCTGGGCTCTGGCGATCGATGGTGTGGGCTTTACGCTCGCCCTAACAATGATATCGGAAGAATCACTTATTCCTCCGAGTATTCCGCCTGCGTGATTGGTCTTCTTGGAGATCCTGCCCTTGCTGCCTGCTTTGAACTGATCGTTATTCTTACTTCCGACGGAAGTTGCGACTTCTGTTCCGTCTCCTATCTCTACAGCTTTGACGGCACCGATACTCATGACCGCCTGAGCGAGAAGTGCATCGAGCTTATCAAATACCGGATCTCCGACACCTGCGGGAACACCCTTGATCATGCATTCCATAACACCGCCGCAGGAATCGCATTTATTCTTCATATCCGCGATATATTCGAGAGCTCTCGCATTGGCGTTTATATCGGGCATTGCTGTTGCGTTGGCAAGTACCGCGCTTCTTGAATAATCGCTCAGATCCGCTTCAACGGGGCCTATCGCTCTTGTGTATGCTTCAACCGTGATGCCGAGCTGCTTTAAAACCTTGGCCGCGACCGCACCTGCGATAACCCTGGCCGCCGTTTCCCTTCCGGAGCTTCTTCCTCCTCCGCGGTGATCCCTGAAACCATACTTGGCATCATACGTCATATCCGCATGTCCGGGTCTGTACAGATCCTTTATATTGTCATAATCATTAGAATGCTGGTCCGAATTCCTTATGATCACACTTATCGGAGTGCCTGTAGTCTTTCCTTCGAATACACCTGAAAGTATCTCGGCCGTATCCGATTCCTTTCTCGCAGTGGCAACGGCTGCATTGCCCGGTTTTCTTCTGTCGAGATAGGGCTGTATATCTTTTTCGGATAATTCCACTCCCGCGGGACATCCGTCGATCACACATCCGAGTGCGGGTCCGTGGGATTCGCCCCAGGTGGTTATCCTGAATATTCTTCCGAATGAAGATCCTGCCATTTATTCCTCTTTTCCAAAACCCCGTCCATATCTGCGGGCCATTTCGTGTCTTATGAGTCTGTATGTTTTCTCCTCGCCGTGTCTTGCAAGGAATCTCAGATACCTGAGAAGATCTCTTCTTGTATTGGGATGCATAGGCACCATCTCGATTCCGCTGTTGAAATAGTCGAGAGGCGATGCATCGGTATAATCCTTACCCTTGTACACCTTCGAAGCGGCTATACGGTCGATCACCATCTCCGCAAAATACCTGTAAGGCATCTCCACGGGTATCATCACATCCTCGCCGGGCTCTTCGCCGCGGGTGTTGTAATCGATCCAGTATTCGTAATGGTGCTTGTTGCGGCCCTTATGATGGAGCCATGCCGCGGAATATCCGTGATCTTCCCTCTCGGCATTATTGGGGCTTCTGGTTCCCTGATAATACCTTACACCGACAAGAAATTCCGAAGGTGAATACTTGGAAAGATCATGAACGATACCCTGGTAATATAACCCGGCTTTAAAGCATCCTTCGCAAACAAGCTTCTTGTGTTTGGTTATGGTCATAAAATGACCTATGAATCTGCTGATAAAAGGTAATCTCATTTAACTGCTTTCTCGGCGGCAGTTTTCTTATTCTCCGTTTTGTATGTCTCGTAAAAGACAACGGTCCTGCCGGGTATTACTTTCTCGAACTGGTCCCTGGATGCATTCTTGGCATCGGAGCCTGCGGTCTTTTTATCCGTATGTGCGGGATCTGTCGAAATTACCTGCTTCCAATCGGATCCCTTCGGAGGTCTGGGAAGAGCCAGTTTGGTGTTCTCCCAGTTCATATTTACCGCCGCATAGAGGAGCTTTCCGTCTTTTTCGCAGAACATTATGCCGAAGGATTTGGAATAGTATTCGGCTGAAACTCTCCACGCGGTATCTGAATGATAACTGATCTCGGGGAAACCTGTTCCGGAAGTATCGGTCATGTAAAGCTCTTTGTTACTGTGGAAAACGGGATGGCTTTTTCTGAGTTCCACAAGTTTCTTAAGGAATGAAGTGAGTTCCGCATTCCTGCCTTCATCCTTCCAGTCAAGCCATGTTACCTGCGAATCAATGCAGTATGGATTGTTATTGCCCTTCTGCGAATTACCGAATTCGTCACCCATGAATATGAGCGGAGTTCCGGCACCGAGCATAAGGAGTGAATATGCATTCCTGATCTGCTTTTCCCTGAGGTCCTTTACCTTCTTTTTTCTGGTTGGACCTTCCTCGCCGCAGTTCCAGCTGAAGTTATAATCGCTTCCGTCCCTTCCGTCCTCACCGTTTTCTTCATTATGCTTACGGTCATAGCTGACCATATCCATAAGGGTAAAACCACGGTAGCTGGAAAAGAAATTGATCCTTCCGTTTTCTTCGGGATTGGAACGGAGCTGCGTTAGCACATCGGAAACCTGTCCGTCATCGCTCTTTAAAAGCTTCCTGAGAGGATACTGGAAATCATCCGTATAATACCCGATGACTCTTCTGTCTCCGGGCTTTCTGATATTGTCAAAGCATATGCTTTCCAGATGATCTGAAAGGATCTTGGTCCCTGCAAGCATCGGATCAGAAGCCACAAGACTCATCGGAATGTTCATCCCCATAAGGTGGAATGCGTCAACATGGAAATTGACAACCCAAAAGCGGAGGATCTCAAGGATCTCAGCCTCGGGGAAATCTGCCTCGAAAAAAAACTGCATGCAGACTTCCATGTTTCTCTTATGGAGAGACTTAACAAGATCCCTGAATTCCCTGACGGGATCCTTGGAATATGAGTATGCCGCCTTGGGTGCGTAATAGAAACCGGGCTTGTATCCCCAGTAATTAAGTTTCTTTGTCTCTTCGTCCCAGTCCTCGAAATCATATGCAGGCTGGAGCTCTACGGTTGTGATGCCAATGCTCTGAAGATGGTCGAGTTTTTCGGAAACGCCGGAAAAGGTACCCTTTCCTTTTACACCGGAACTTGATGCCTTGGTAAAACCTCTTACATGAAGGAGATACCAGAAGCTGTCCTCATATTTTAGTGATGGGAATGTGTCATCTTCCCAGTCATAATCCACGTCATATATAAGCGCCTTCAAAGGCTCCTTTAATTCCCTGCCGTAATGGTCGGTCGGAAGAAGGCTCAAGGCTCTTTTATCGGACACAAGCTTATTGCCGACAAAGTATAGATAAGAAGTGCCTGCGGGATCGATACCGGAAACAGTCTTGCAATAAAGCTTTCCGATGCGGTCTTCGGGTGAAAAAGGGATCTTTTTGATCTCATCTCCGGACTTACGGTCATAAAGAACGATACCGCAATCGGAAGCGCTTGTTTCAAGGCAGAAACGCACTCCTTCAGCGGTCACCTGAGTGATCAGAGGGAATATGAAATTCGAACTGTTCCTATTCATTCGCAAAGTACTCCATAATCCCATAAATTATATCGCAAATTCGCACTATTAACAAGGAAAAACGGTAATTTTCAGACAATAAAATCCCCCGGGAATCTGTGCCGTATTCCCGACATTTCGGGTATATATCACAGAAACCTGAGGGAAGTTAATAAACAAGGTTATGTGTAAGTTTTACACTTTAAAAAACCAGTATATTTGGGAATCAGACGGAAACCGTACCTTTATAATATTTTCTTCGGTAAGCCAGAAAAGTGTTCCGTCTTCATATTGGGATAAAAACATGTCGTCCCCGCAATACACGATGTTTGAATTTGTACCGGATACCACCATTCTTCCCGAGCCGACTCCACCTGTTGCGGGAGCCCCCACATAAAGCGTAATGGTCATACCCGTTTCCGGATCTTTGTAATCGCCGTTCCAAGCCGAGTAATAGCCATAATCACTGTATGACCATTCGGGAAATGAATCGGGAATCTCTATATCAGCTTCCGATGGAACATCGGCTGCGGATACTCTTGTCAGTTCGATGTCATCCAGGTAGATCACATCGTGACTGAAGATCACAAAAATCTCGGTTTGTTCAAGACCGGTTATATACTGTCCGGGGGAAACCCTGGCGAAATAAACATCCTTACTGTCGGTCCAGTCCCATGCTACCTCTATATCAAAGTATGCACCGCCGACATATGTTTTGATAACTCCGGTATTATCATTGTTAAACTGAGCACTGTAAATATCGGTATCCTGTCCGGGCTTGGTTTCCCAGCTTCCGACTATATCATATGTACGCTCCGCCGGAGGAGTTGCGGTGTCGGTTCCTTCCTGTGCAAATACATTTGTTAACCATGTCAGTCTGAGGCCGTCATAGTGGATCGCCGCATCATGCATATTATTATCGCAGTCAATCAGAACCATACCCGTGGATTCAACATAACTCCACGTAAAATCAAATTCCTCAACAGCGTCTTCATAGAAAAACGCACCTCTTCCGGTAAGATCACTGTAGAAATATAAATATTTATCGACGACATTAAGCTCTGTGGAAAGATCATGATCGAGGATCCATGTTCCGACGATCTCCTTTGCAGTGCCTTCCGCAAGACCGGTTTCCGAATCTCCGGTTCCGTCATCATCTTTGATACCGTATTTATATGAATCATACAGATAATCCAAGGTGTCTTTATCCCAGCCGGTATCTTCAAGGACCTCCTCCAGAAGATCTTCGTCCGAATATATCTCAAACAGAGCTTCTTCGGGAAGCAGCGCCTCCGGAATATCCTCAATTATCAGTTCAATCTCACCGTCTTCGATAATGACGGTAAGCTTCTGTCCCGCTTTAACTTTACGCTGATCGGTATTGCCGGATTCGGGATCTTCGACATAAACCATTACCTTGCCGCTCGTCATATACAGAACGGGATACCCGCCTTCGCTCTCCCTGACATAACCGGAAGTTCCGCGGATACCGATGATCATTGTAGATACGGAGATGTCAAAAGATTCGTCTTCTTCAAGATCCCTGGCAATATTGAAGAAAAGATCTCCTTTTTCAAGAGATAAAGTAATGCTCTTACCGCTCTGATCAAAGCGTGCAATACTCTTTTCCATAACGGTGACCATACGGTCTTCGTCGAGAAGGACCCATGCCTTACTCTCTTTTCCGGTCTTGAGCTCACTTCCGCCGAATATTCTGAGATCCTGCTTGAGCTCCTGAACACGTCCCGATTCGGACATAAGAGTAACTTCTCCGTCGTAATCGGAAAGCCTGATCGTGGAAGCCTTCATCACGATGGAATAAAGGAAGAAAATCAGACCTCCTATCGCAAGAAGGCTGATAAGAGCGACACCGGCAACAATCAGTGTTTTTGTATGCTTTGAACCGCTGAGTTTTTCTGCATTATCCGCTTTGGCTCCACAGTTTCCGCAGAAAAGTTCGCCGTCTTCCATTTCACTTCCGCATTTTGAACAGAACATATCAACTCCCCTTTATGATCAATGAAACATAATCATTATAACCTCTTTGTATTTATATAGAAATATGATATTATTGTCCCACCAAAGCCCCCGGAGAAGGCTTCTTTTTCCGGAGGCTTTTTATGTTCTATGATCTTCATCTGAATTCACAGCAATATGCGGCCGCAACATATTCGGACGGCAATCTCCTTCTCGCTGCGGGTCCCGGCTCCGGCAAGACACACACCATGACCGCAAGGATCCTGTATCTCATCGAAGAGAGGAAAACCGATCCTTCTTCAATTCTCGTCATCACCTTCACAAAGGACGCTGCTGTTTCGATGCAAAAACGCTTCGGACAGATGACGGACAGGTTTTATCCAGTTGCTTTCGGCACCTTCCATTCCGTCTTCTATCACATGATCACAGAATACAATAAGAATGATCCTCCGGTTCTGATATTTGAAAAGAACAAGACAAAAATGGCGGAAAGCGTTATCAGAAAGATCATGGGACGGGATTATGAACAGGAAAACAGGTCATCCGTCAAAAGTTTAAATTCAGCCATAACCTGCTACAAAAACACGCTGGATAAGGAAAGATCATCACTTCTCCTTCCCGAGGAATGCAGACAGCATTTTGATGACTTGATCGGATATTACGAAGGCATCAGAAAAAAATCGGGACAGATGGATTTCGATGATATGGTCTATGACTGCAGGGAACTTCTTATCAGGGATAAATCATTTGCACGCAAATGGAAGAACCGGTTCCGATCGGTCCTGATAGATGAATTCCAGGATATAAATCCCGTACAGTATGAAACCGTAAAGCTCATTGCAGGCAGAAAGACAGAAGTATTTGCCGTTGGCGATGACGACCAGTCGATATACGGATTCCGGGGTGCGGAACCGGGAATACTGAAGAAATATACAGAAGAAATGAATGCGACAACATTGCATCTGGATACAAATTTCAGAAGTGATATCAGTATAGTCAGAGCATCTCTGAATGTGATCGAAGAATGCGGAGACAGGATTAATAAGCAGCTGATCTCAGCATCAAAAAAAGAAGGAAAAGTAAACATCAAGGCATTTGAAGACCGGAGTTCGGAGTATGAATATATGGCATCCTCTGCCTGTACATCATCGGATGCCGTACTCTTCCGAACCAATCTTGAAATGCAGGGATTTGCATCATACCTATCGGCACAGGGAATACCCTTCAGCATCAGGGAAAAAACCGACAGCTGCTTCGAACATTTCATTATGAAAGATATTATCGCCTATATGAAAATTGCCTCGGGACTGCAGGATGAAGAATGCCTGAAGGAGATCATAAATAAGCCACAGAGATTCATTAATACCGAATGTCTTATGGGATGTGAGGGAAAAATTGATGAAATAATAAAGAATATAAAAAGAAATCCGGGAATAAGGAATAGGGACATCAAGATAAAAAACCTGAATGACCTGAAAAACGACCTATCTTTTATGAAAAGTCTTTCTCCATCATATGCCATCGGTTATCTGTACAAAAAGACCGGTTATGAAAGGTATATAAAAAGTCTTACTTTTCGCGGTGATAAAAAAGCCGAGGAATATTCTTCGATTCTGGATAAAGCAATTGAGATTGCTGCCAATGCCGATACATATGAGGAATTCTTCGAACTTAAAGATGCCTATGAGGATGATCTGAATAAAGCAAAAAAGAAAAACGGAGGAAAAAAAGCCGTAAACCTTATGACTGTGCACGCGTCAAAAGGACTTGAATTCGAACGTGTATTTATCCCTGATTGTAACGAAGGAAATATCCCGCACGGTCGGATGCCTGATGAAAATACGGTCGATGAAGAAAGAAGGATTTTTTACGTGGCAATGACCAGGGCGATTTCGGAACTTAACGTTTTTTATGTCAAAACGACCGGAAATACTAAATATGTACCAAGCAGATTTTTAAATCCGCTGATTAATTTTAGTTAAATTTACGTTTTCCAATAAAGTTTATAAATAGTAAAATATATATGTTGTCGATCATATAAGGAGCGAAACATTATGACTTATTTCTTAAAGAACAGATTATCGAAGATCGCTGTGATCATTCTTACTATCATCACAGTCGTTTTATCAGTATCACCCTATATCACCGGAGGCAGATCATATGCTGCGGGTAATCCCGAGGCAAAAAATGTCAAAACCAATCTCTGGGGAAGCGGCGGACAGATCTCTTTCGATCTTTCCGGATGTGACGGATATATGACCATCACCGTGGTCGTGGAATTCAACAGTAACGTAAACTCACCTTCGGGCTGGGGTTTTGATTCATATACCGCAAACGGAAAACAGGTCACCGCTGTCGTGAATGCAAACGGTGCAAATTCATGGGGCTTTAATTCAAATGTAGGTATCCAGGTTTCCGGCTCGGGCATCTCGAGTGCATCCGTAGTCAGTGTATCCGGTTCGGGCACATACAGCGGAAACACCAATAACAACAATAATAACAACGTGAATAACCAGAACAACAATCAGAACAATAACGGAAATAATGACCAGAATAATTCCGCTAAGCCGCAGTTCTCTTCTCCCGCCGTTTCAACATACGGAACTGCAGGTGATGACTGGCTTACAACCGACGGAGCCAAGATAGTCGATATGAACGGCAACGTCGTATGGCTCACCGGATGTAACTGGTTCGGATACAACACCGGAACGAACCTTTTCGACGGACTCTGGAATGCCGAACTTGAAAGCTCCATCAAAGCTATTGCGGATCACGGCTTCAATCTTCTGCGTGTCCCCATGTCGGCCGAGCTTCTTCTCGAATGGAAGAAAGGCAGTTATCCCACCGCCAATTACAACCATGCATATAACAGTAATCTGAATTCCCTCAACTCACTTGAGATCTTCGATTACGTTCTCACGCTCTGCGAACAGAACGGCATCAAGGTAATGGTCGATATTCACTCAGCCAATACAGATGCATCCGGGCACAACCATCCAGTATGGTATACGGACAAGATCACCGAGGACCAGTACATTGAAGCTCTAAAGTGGCTTGCAGAAAGATATAAAAACTACGATACCATCATCGCATACGACCTTAAGAATGAGCCGCACGGAAAAGCCAGCGAACAGACCCATGCCATCTGGAACAACTCCGATGACAAGAACAACTGGAAAAGAGTTGCCGAAAAAGCCGGCAACGCGATCCTTGATATCAATCCTCACGCTCTGATCGTTATCGAAGGTATCCAGATCTATCCCACCAATCCCGGATCCAATGATTTCACATCCACCAATGATGCAGATTATTACAACACCTGGTGGGGAGGAAATCTGATGGCGGTCAAGGATTACCCCATTGATTTCGGCAGCGAATCCAGAAACAGACAGATCGTCTACTCCCCCCACGATTACGGCCCGCTCGTATATGAGCAGCCCTGGTTCAGCGGCGGTTTCACATACGAATCACTTTATAAAGATGCATGGCATCCCTACTGGCTCTATATCGAGGAGGACGGAATAGCTCCTATCCTCATCGGTGAATGGGGCGGATTCATGCAGGGAGACAACCTCAAGTGGATGGAGTATATCAGGGACCTCATCGGAAAAGAAAACCTTCATCACACCTTCTGGTGCTTCAATGCAAACTCAGGTGATACCGGAGGTCTTGTAAAGGATGATTTCAAGACATGGGATGAGGAAAAGTATGCTCTGGTAAAACCCGTTCTATGGCAGACCTCTGACGGCAAATTTATAAGTCTGGATCATGTGGTCGCACTCGGAGCAAACGGCATAAGCTTATCACATCATGCGGGCAATTCACCCGAGCCTGTCATCAACGAAGCTGCAGCCGCAATAGATCCCGAACCCGGTTCCGTCGCAATGGAAGCTGCTGAGGCTTCATCGGAAGAAAATGTCGTTGTGGCAGACACTGCGGTCGATCCCGCAGCTGCAAATGTCACCGACGGAAGTCCCGTCAACCCTAACCAGGTTAATCCATCAGGAAAGAAAGGCATAAGCCTCGGACTTCTTGTAACTCTCCTGGTAATTGCCGTTGCACTGCTCGGTCTTGTGATCATTATGAATATCCATAACCTCAAGAAGCTGCATAACACCGATGAATTCGAAAACGTTGTACTCAGTGACGACGATTACGACGATAAGAAATAACGAAAAATAAAAAAACAGGGGGACGGTTCCGATGTTTCAACTTTGAAACACCAAAACCGTCCCCCTGTTTTTTTTGTTATTTTGAATTATGAAAGTTTAGCGATAGCTTCCCTGATCCTCTTTACGGATTCTTCTTTTCCGAGAAGTTCAAGGATCTCCGTGGCACCCGCAGGTGTCATCACTTTTCCGGAAAGAGCTATTCTTACGGGCCACATTACATAGCCGTTCTTGTATCCCTTTTCCTCGGCATATTTAAGAAGTGCCGCATACAGAGCATCGTTGGAATAATCATCCTGAGCCTCAAGAAGGGGAAGTACATCTTCAAGTACCGCTTTGGATGCAGCCTCGTCGATCTTATTCTTCTTATTCGCATAAAGCTCATTTGAATATTCGGGTACCGCGGTCAGGAAATCAACCTGCTCCGCAATATCGGGGAATACCTCGATCCTGGTCTTGACCTTGGATGCAACCTTCTTAAGATCCATTCCCTGAGGAAGTGCAGTCTCAAGATAAGGCTTTGCCATCTCGAAGAATTTATCGTCATCCATTGCCTTGAGATACTCGCCGTTCATCCACTTAAGCTTCTGGATATCGAATACAGCGGGTGACTTGCTGATACGGTGATAATCGAATTCTTTTATAAGCTCATCGAGTGAGAAGATCTCCCTGTTATCCTCGGGTGACCATCCGAGAAGTGCGATGTAATTAACGATCGCTTCGGAGATAAATCCCTGCTCGAGAAGATCTTCGAACGAAGAATGTCCGCTTCTCTTGGAAAGTTTTTTATGATTCTCATCGGTGATCAGGGGAAGATGGATATATACAGGGCTCTTCCATCCGAATGCATCATAAAGTCTCTGATACTTGGGTGATGATGAAATATATTCATTACCTCTTACGACATGTGTGATGTTCATTGTATGATCATCAACAACATTCGCAAAATTGTAAGTGGGGTATCCGTCAGACTTGATAAGGATCATATCATCAAGCTCGGAATTTTCAACGGTGATATCTCCGTAAAGCTCATCACTGAAAGTGGTGGTTCCCTCATTGGGTATATTCTGCCTGATGACAAAGGGCTTACCCTCGGCAAGATTCTTTTCAACCTCTTCCTTCGATAGTCCCAGACAATGTTTATCATATACGGTGATCGTCTTGCCGTCTTCGGATACCGCGGTCTTGAGCGAATCGAGCCTTTCCTTATCACAGAAGCAGTAATATGCCTCTCCCTTCTCGATAAGCTCCTTGGCATACTTCATATATATGCCGGTCTTAACTCTCTCAGACTGAACATAGGGGCCCACACCGCCGTCCTTATCGGGTCCTTCATCGTGATAAAGACCTGTCTTTTCGAGGGTTCTGTTGATGATGTCGATAGCACCTTCAACGAATCTCTCCTGATCCGTATCCTCGATCCTGAGCATGAAGTCCCCGCCCGCATGCTTTGCGACAAGGAACTCATACAGTGCAGTCCTTAAATTTCCGACATGCATCTTACCCGTAGGTGAAGGTGCATACCTTGTTCTTATCTTCTCCATATCTGTAAAAATCCTTTCGATTTATCCTCTTACCTGTCCGTTTCCTTCGATACGGAACTTGTAGGAGGTGATCTCCTTAAGACCCATGGGTCCTCTTGCGTGAAGCTTCTGTGTTGAGATTCCGATCTCCGCACCGAATCCGAATTCGAATCCGTCGGTGAATCTGGTGGAAACGTTCCGGTATACACATGCGGCATCCACACGCTCAAGGAACTTCTCAGCGGTCTCCTTATTCGAAGTTACGATACTCTCCGAATGATGGGTGCTGTATTTATTGATGTGATCAATGGCTTCCTCGACACTTGATACAGTCTTTACGGAAAGAATGTAATCAAGGTATTCTTTTCCGAAATCTTCTTCGGTAGCAGCCTTGGCCTTGTCGCCGAGAACTCCGAGAGATTCCGCATCACATCTGAACTCGACATTCTTCTCGGAAAGCTTTTCGTAAAGCTTGGGAAGAAGCGCATCCTTGATATCCTTATGAACAACAAGACTTTCCATGGCGTTGCATACGGAAATGCGCTGTGTCTTGGCATTGAAGATGATATTTACCGCCATGTCGAGATCCGCATCCTTATCGACATATACGTGGCAGTTACCGGTTCCGGTCTCAATGACGGGGATCATTGAATTTTCAACGACCGCACGGATAAGACCCGCACCGCCTCTGGGGATGAGCACATCGATATAGTCCTTCATCTTCATGAACTCGGTGGTCACACTTCTGTCCGTGGATTCAATGAGCTGAAGAATATCGGGATTGAGTCCTTCGTCTTCAAGTACCTTTCTGAGCACCCTGACAATGGCCTTATTCGATTCGATACAGTCGCTTCCGCCCTTGAGTATGCAGGCACTTCCTGCCTTGAATGTAAGCGAGAACGCATCGGGAGTTACATTGGGTCTTGATTCATAGATGATACCGATGACACCCATGGGAACACGGACCTTGGTAATGTGAAGACCGTTCGGTCTGTCCCATTCGTCCATGATCTCACCTACAGGATCGGGGAGATTGCTTACCTGGATAAGTCCCTCATTGATACCGTCGATCCTTTCTTCGGTAAGTCTGAGCCTGTCCTGCATGGCGGTGCTCATTCCGTTCTTAACGGCATTATCAAGATCGATCGCATTTGCGGCAAGGATATCGGACGCATTCGCTTTAAGAGCCTGCGCACACTTAACGAGAACCTCGTTCTTTTTTCCGGCAGGGATAACTGCCGCATCATATTTTGCCTTGCGGGCCTTTTCACCTAAGCTTATAAGATCGTACATAACCACCTCTTATGCAAAATAAATCCTGAAGGGTCTTACATCTCCTTCGTCCTCGGGTATCTCGTATTCCACAATCTGGCATTTATGGCATACACCGATGGAATGAAGCCTGAGAGTAAGCTTGTCTTCAAGGAACCTGTCAAAATATCCACCGCCGTATCCAACTCTCTTATTGTAGGAATCAAATGCGACTCCGGGCATGATCATAATGTCCTTGTAAGGAAGCATCATAGCATCGGCTTCGTTATATTCATAAAGTTCGTTTTCTTCGGACGGTTCAAGTATCTTGTACTTGCCGAAGGAGAAATTCACGGGATTTACATCTGTAACCTTCCTGAATTCCATCTCCTTGTGAAAACCGTTCGTGGTGATCCTCGGAAGAAATACTTCCTTCTCATCCTTAAGAGCCTGTTCAAGTGCGGGTTTTATATCTATCTCAGAACCAAAGGGCATAAAGCCGAGTACTTTTCTTGCTTTTGCATAAAAGGGATCGGCAAGGATCTTGGCACAAACCTCCTCGGAAGCTGCCTTCTTCTGAATATCGGAAAGCGCATCTCTCCTTGCGATCACGTCGGTTCTAATCTGTTTTTTGGTTATTTCCTGTCTGGGATCAGCCATATAATCCTCTTATCATTTAAGTATTTCGGAAACGAATTCCTGAAGTTTGAATTCATCGTCCTTGTCAGCTGCAAATGCGGTTCCGACATCCTCTCCCGCTATTATCCTTGAAAGGATCGTAAGATCCTTGCTGGAACAGATGACCATATCGGCACCCGACCTGGTTGCGATACGTGCGGCATTGAGCTTGGTGCTCATTCCACCGGTTCCCATTCCGGTACCGGTTGAATCCTTACCCATCTCAAGATATTCTTCGGTGATCTTCGGAACCTCTTTGATGAACTTGGCATCGGGATTCCTGTTGGGATCATCCGTATAAAGGCCTTCTATATCCGACAAAAGAATTAGAAGATCCGCTCCGACCATCGAAGCAACCATGGCGGAAAGGGTATCGTTATCACCGATCTCAATCTCGTTGGTAGCAATGGTATCGTTCTCGTTAACGATCGGAATGACTCCCATATCAAGAAGTGCCTTGAAGGTATTGGTCGCATTATTCCTGTTTCCGTCATTAAGAACGGTGTCCTTAGTCATGAGAACCTGTGCGGGAAGCTGGTTGTATTCGGTAAAGAACTTCTCGTAAATATTCATAAGTCTTCCCTGTCCGATAGCCGCACAGGCCTGCTTCTGGGGAAGCGTAAGCTCGTGGGAAATCGATCTGTCCCTTCCGTAGCCGATGGCATACTTTCCGGCTGCGATCGCACCCGATGATACGAGTACGACATCCTTTCCGGAATTATGGATATCACAGAGCTGTCTGACGAGAAGCTCTATCCTGGAAAAATCCATTCCGCCGCTTTCGGGATGATTGATGGATGAAGATCCGATCTTGACCACGATCCTTTTTTTGTTCTTAAAATTCTCTCTTAAATCGCTCATTTTTTCATTAAACCGTTATTATAATATTTCGGGGTGCAAAAACGCCCTCAGATATAGGAAAACATACTGTTTTACTATAAATCCAAGAGTGCTTACTGTCAAATATTCTTACTATAATTTATAGGTTTATCTTCCTATCTTCTCGCGAAGCTCCTTATTTCTGTCCAGGGCGTTGTAAAGACCGTCTTCGGAAAGTACTCCTTTTTTGAAATACTGCGGGAATTTCCCCTGTTCATCCAGCTTGAAATCATTCTTCCAGTCACGGCTCGAATAGTATCTTTCAAGTTCCCTTACCTTGGGTTGGAAAGCTTTATACCTGGTGATCAGATCATCGTCAATGACATTGTGATCCGCCTCGTAGATCAGGTCTCCCAGTTTATCAAAGATCACTTCCATTCTTTCGACCCTGTCCATGGCTTCATCAATATTTTGGGGACCGCCCATAAAAATACAATAAGCCTCATGAACAGCGGCCAGAGTGGATATTATACATGCGGCTATGATAAGTACGTATTTGATCTTCCATGGGATGTCTATTCCGAGGGTAAACATCATAAAATAGACATAAAAACCGGTGATCTTGTTAAGCACTGAATGGATCGAGATAAACCTGTGGATCGCGGTCAGTGAAACAATGATACTCGAAAACTTGATAAGAATTATCACACAGATCCATATAAGGGTCCAGTTCGGAACAATTATGAGATCGACAAGTTTGAGGAACACGGCCATGGAAAAAGTGATATCCGCGATCGTATCAAATTTATCTCCGAAATCCGATTCTGTCTTAAGTCCCCTTGCAACAGCTCCGTCCAGTACATCCGTAACGCCGCCGGTAATATAAAGGGAATAATACCAGACGGAAAATGCGGGAAATACGAGGATCAGCAGACTGCAGACGATCCTCAGACCCGTTATAATGTTGGCAAGCTGTTTTTTCATTCTTTACTTAAGATCATCCTTCGAAAACAAATACATTCCAAGAAAGCGGTCCTACATGGATCTTAAACTCTCCGTTTTCAAGAGTGTAGTTTTCTTCCGCCTTGGGGCATATGAATTCATTGCCGAATTCATTTCTTACTTCGAGGTTTTCGGCAGTCATCGAGGTTGCGAGTGAAACCTTATATCCTTCAAATCCTCTGATATCAACAGTAAGCGGATATTCGGTCTCTTCGTTTCTGTTGATGACAAACACGGCAAGTCTATTATTTTCCTTGTCCCATGCACAGGCTGCATCGATGAAATTGACTCCTTCTTTTCCGGTGTACTGGGAAGTATCTTCGATCGCATAGCCGGGCATATCGAAGGTTTCGGACTCCACCCTGACATCCATTGATGTGCCGCGGGCAAATCTTATAAGCTGCGTAAAAGAATGATAGGATGCGCTCCTCCATATATGATCGTGGTTTGATGCCGCAAGAGCCGCAAGGCCTCCTGTCTGGCAGCCGATCTTTACCCTGTCTGCATGACGGAGCATTGCAAGCTGTACCGAAGCACTTCCGAGAGCATGTATCATATCTCCGCCGGGGAATACCCTGTCCTGCATATTGTCGGGATCATGAAGCACGTAGGATCTTTCCGGATCGAACTTATAATGGTTGCGTGCCATATTGTAGCGGCCGTATCCGGGATGAAGAGGCTCAAGAGGTCTTACCATGCATCCGTATTCATCAAGAGATATCATAACCTTCTTAGGTGATCTGTGCTTGGATGCCACATAGTCGATCATAGCGGTAAGGTTATTTATATAATCCTCGTAATAGAGAGAACCGCCGAGGAGGGCCCTTATATCTCCGGGAGGTGCCGAATGATAATGATGAACGGATACGTAATCAACAACGTCATAGCACTTATCAAGAACAGCTTCATCCCAAGCAGGGAACGTCTCCATAAAAGGAGCCGATGAACCGCATACTGCTGTCTGAATGCTTTCATCGATCCATTTGATCGCTTTGGAAGTTTCGAGAACCTTATGTCCGTATCCTTCCGGATTCTTATCCCATGAACCGAGCTGCCAGGGACCGTCCATTTCATTTCCGAGATACCACATCTTTACATTATAAGGAGCATCATGTCCGTTCTTTCTGCGGAGATCGGACCAGTATGAACCGCCTTTATGGTTGGTGTATTCGACAAGATCCATTGCATCCTGGATAGTACCGGTTCCCATATTCACCGTATAGAGAGGCTCGGTCCCCACTTTTTCGGCCCACTGAAGATACTCATCATGGCCTACTTCGTTGGTAATGTACTGATGCCATGAAGGATCGAGATGTACCTTTCTTTCCGACTTCGGACCGATCGAATCCTTCCACTGCCATGCCGAACAGAAATTACCGCCGGGCATTCTGACTGCGGGAAGTCCGGTAGTTTTCAGAGCATCTATAAAGTCTGTCCTGAATCCCTGCTCATCCGCGGTGGGATGCTTGGGATTAAACATTGTACCGTTAACAATAGTCCCTATGGGTTCAAGAAATGCGGAAAAAAGTCTTTCCGAGATCTCTCCTATCACGTATGACGGATGAATTGTGATCTTAGCGTTCTGTGCCATAAACAGGTCTCCTTAAATTTTTCAGGCAGGGCGGTATCATGCCACTTTCCAGTTATTGCGTCCTGCATCCTTGGCCCTGTAGAGAGCTTCATCCGCTCTTGCAAGGGTATCCTTATAAGCTTCGTCTTTCTCATCAAAGAATGCAAATCCCATAGAGGATGTGATCGTTACATTATCGGGCAGGCCTTCGATCCTGATGGAATGTATCGATTCAAGAATCTTGTCGGCTATGGTGGGAAGCAGTTCTTCTGTGACATTTTCAAGGATCACTATGAACTCATCACCGCCCCAGCGTATTATCTTATCCGTTGATCTGGTACATTTATGGATCGCATCAACGAACGACCTCAGAACCTTATCTCCGATATCATGGCCGTATCCGTCATTAAACTGTTTGAAGTGATCGACATCAAGCATAAGGATAAGGGAATCTCTCTTGCCGTCTTTGAAATCATTGTATTCTCTTTCCAGCAGTTTATCACCGTAAGCTCTTGAATTTGCTCCGGTGAGGGAATCCCAGTTGAGCTTATTCTTGAGTTCCTCATTCTTCTGTTTATATTCCCTGATACCGATCCTTCTGATGATAATAAGGAACATAAATAGAAGGACCATCCAGGCAAAGACCACGGAACAAAGGATTACAATCTGATATTTCCAGATATTTTCCTGGGCGCTCAGCTTGTAATGATCCACATCATCAAGATTCACTCCCATGCATATGATCCAGTCGAAAGGTTCATAAAGTTTGGCGTAAGTGACCTTCTCGGATACGACATCGGAGTCCAGCTTTTTAAAAGCATAATTCTGAAATATCTCTCCGTCCGAAACAATTCCCTGAAGCTCGGTCTCATAAGCTTTCATCCCCATCTGATTGACTTCATTGGTGGAAAGATAACTCCCCTCCGTATCGGACAGGTTGGGATGAACAAGTCTTATCGCATAATCATCCCCGCCGTTATAGTCGAGGACTTTCTGAATCCACATATATGCACCGTCCGCATGCTCTTCCTCATAAATCCTCCTGCGAGCGAGAATGAGCATTGCTTCTTCAAGCTCAGCTTCATCGGCATCCGGATGAGCTTCCATATAGATCCTGCTTTCGTTATCAAGATAGATCATCAGATTGTTAACATACTCATAAAGCATGTTCTTCTTGACAGAAAGAGTGGCATCATATGCCATCTTTGCACTTATATCGGATACGACATGTGAGAATACCACAAGCAAAAGCATCGATATAACGATTCCCACAAGCGCAAACATAATAGGTCTCTTTACATTTGGTTTACTCATGTTCATAATCTGTTGCCTGCAAAGAATTAATTTTTTAAACCGAGTATTTTTTTATGATCGTTTCGGCACCGCGTATTCCGTCTATCGCAGCGGAAGTGATGCCTCCTGCATAACCCGCACCTTCACCGAGTGGTATGATACCGCCTATCGAAGATTCAAGTTCATCGTTTCTGGGAATCCTGACAGGTGAACTGGTTCTGGATTCCACACCTGCCATAATGCAATCCGGAGAATCAAAACCTTTGATCACATTACCGAAACGCGTCATTCCGTCGATAAACAATCTGTTTATATTCTCGTCAAAGATGCCGGACAGGTCACACCATTCAAAAGCGCCTTTGAAAACAGGGGTGAACGTGGGGACGGTTCCTCCGTTCACAACAG
>JAFZWW010000147.1 GCA_017617005.1 Lachnospiraceae bacterium | reverse complement strand
TGTCCGTGTAACACTCGGACCTAAGGGAAGAAATGTAGTGCTCGACAAGAGCTACGGTGCACCCCTCATCACCAACGACGGTGTTACCATCGCTAAGGAGATCGAGCTTGAAGACGGCTTTGAGAACATGGGCGCACAGCTCGTTAAGGAAGTCGCTACCAAGACCAATGATGTAGCAGGAGACGGAACCACTACCGCTACCGTACTTGCACAGGCAATGGTCAACGAAGGAATGAAGAACCTCGCAGCAGGCGCTAACCCCATCATCCTCAGAAAAGGAATGAAGAAGGCTACCGAGGTTGCAGTTGCTGCTATCAAGGAAATGAGCCAGAAGCTCAACGGCAAGGAGCACATCGCACGTGTTGCTGCTATTTCCGCAGGAGATGACGAAGTAGGCCAGATGGTTGCAGACGCTATGGAGAAGGTTTCCGGCGACGGCGTTATCACCATCGAGGAGTCCAAGACCATGGCTACCGAGCTCGATACTGTTGACGGTATGCAGTTCGACCGCGGATACATCTCCGCATACATGGCTACCGATATGGATAAGATGGAGGCGGTTCTCGATAATCCCCTCATCCTTATCACCGACAAGAAGATCTCAAACATTCAGGAGATCCTTCCCCTTCTTGAGCAGATCGTTCAGTCAGGAAGCAAGCTCCTTATCATCGCAGAGGATGTTGAGGGTGAAGCTCTTACCACCCTTATCGTTAACAAGCTCCGCGGAACCTTCAATGTAGTTGCAGTCAAGGCTCCCGGCTACGGCGACAGAAGAAAGGCTATGCTCGAGGATATCGCTATCCTCACCGGCGGCACCGTTGTTTCTTCAGAAGTAGGCCTTGAGCTCAAGGACGCTACCGTTGATATGCTCGGCCGTGCAAAGAGCGTTAAGGTCCGCAAGGACGACACCGTTATCGTTGACGGCGAAGGCAAAAAGAAGGACATCCAGGCCCGTATCGGTCAGATCAAGAAGCAGATCGAAGAGACCACTTCCGATTTCGACAGAGAAAAGCTCCAGGAGAGACTTGCAAAGCTCGCAGGCGGCGTAGCAGTCATCAGAGTAGGCGCAGCTACCGAGACCGAGATGAAGGAAGCAAAGCTCCGTATGGAAGATGCTCTTGCAGCTACCAGAGCAGCTGTTGAAGAGGGTATCATCGCAGGCGGCGGCTCGGCATACATCCACGCATCCAAGAAGGTTGCGGAGCTTGCTGAGACCCTTGACGGAGATGAGAAGACCGGTGCAAGAGTTGTCCTCAAGGCGCTCGAAGCTCCTCTTTATCACATCGCTGCAAATGCAGGACTTGACGGAAGTGTTATCGTTAACAAGGTTCGTGAGTCCAAGAAGGGTATCGGCTTCGATGCTCTCAAGGAAGAGTATGTAGATATGGTCAAGGCAGGAATCCTCGATCCCGCCAAGGTTACCAGAAGCGCTCTTCAGAACGCTACCTCAGTTGCATCAACACTCCTCACCACCGAGAGCGTTGTATCAACCATCAAGGAGCCCCAGCCTCCTATGCCCGCAGGCGGAATGGGCGGAATGGGAATGTAATTCCCGGCTCACAGTTAAATTGCAAAAGATTAAAGGTGCCGTGCATATGCACGGCACCTTTTTTTACAGAAAAAGCCGTCTCCGATTGGAGACGGCGAATGCATTTAATACATCATCCGTTGCAAAGTTTATTTAATCTTGAGTAAACATTATCTGATCTGAGATCCTTGGTGCGCAGATATTTCTTTATAGCAGGGATATTAAGCTTTAATGAGGATCTTGATTCGAGATATGATCTGTTCAGTTCAAAGCTTCCGCTGAACGCTTTTGCAAATGCATTGTTTTTGTTTTCTGATATGTTTTTATGCGGATCGAATTTTTTATTTCCGATGAACAGGCTTTTTCCGTTATCGAAGATCGGAGCGGTTCGATATTTTTCACCGTCATATATCAGCCCCAGATTATTGAAATGTCTGTCTTCGTTAAGTATAAGAGAGTCCAGGACAAAAGTGTTTGCAAGGTATGTGGTTATATCCAGTTTGGTATTCTTTTTGACGAAATCCAGAATGTATTCTATGGCATCGTCGTAATCCATTTTTGATGTAACGGCTGCCGGATCTGTACCGAAGATATTAGCGTGAAGACGGTACAGAGTAATGAAAGACTCATTTGGAGCAAGAAAATCATTGCTGACGCATCCGTCTTCGCCATTGATCCGAATGCTTTCATATGATACATATTCATCCGGATTAAAACCACTGAGTTCCAGAATGCGGGAGACCAGTTCTTCACATAAACCCTCGCCGCCGTATCTGTCAATCTTGTACCATTTGTTTTCAAAATAATACTTTATCTGGGTTCCGTCGCTTGTCCCGCTATCGGTTATCAGATACCTGCTGTCTATTGATATTTCAGGAAGCATATACACCTCCTGTCAGCGTTTTGTAGTTTATTGTTTCGCCCTCGAATTTGAACCATGTCTTATCCTGGATCATTTTTCCGTGAGTTTTCCTGCATATCTCGTACGGATTATATTCCGACAGGCCCAGAACATTCAGCAGTTTATCTGCATCCGGTCGCTTTTCGTCAAAGCATCTGTCCCTTAATATCTGACCAAACTTAAATCGGGAAATTGTATCTGCATAGAAGATCTGCTTGACGGGATGAAGTACATATCTGTCTGCATGTACTTCTTCGTTTCCTATCCTAACCGATGAAATAACTTCATCCTCCCACATCAGTAAAAAATCAGGAAATATGACCGGTTCTTTGGATGAATTATATTTAAGTGCCCGATATAGTTCATCCATTGACATTCCGGTGAATCTTGCAAGTTTGTAGAGTGTTTCACTCGTTGCGAGGCTTATATCTTTTTTTCCTGTGAAGATGTTATAGACAGTCGAATATGCCACACCGGAGCGTTCGCTAAGTGTGTGGAGATTAAGGGCATATGCTTTTAATCTCTCATATAATAGGATATCGTTGTTCATGCCAAAATTTTATCGCAGCTGCGATAAAATTGCAAATGTACAATTCGTTGAATTAAAATTCAATAAAAGTGTTGACAAGCGCCCAAAACGGTATTATATTGAATCTACATTCAATGAACACAAATTCAATTCAGGAGGAATCAGATATGTCACAGGCAGGTAAGGAAAAAGTGATCATCATTGGCGGAGGTATCGCAGGACTGTCCGCAGGAATATACGCGCTTAAAGAGGGCTTTGATGCGGAAATATATGAGAAGAACCCCATCGTCGGCGGAGAGTGCATGGGATGGAACAGAAAGGGTTATCACATAGATAACTGCATCCACTGGCTCACAGGCACCGATCGGGGGACCGGACTCTGGCAGGTATGGAAGACCGTGGGTGCGATCGATGAAAATACCGAGTATGCGAAAACGAGTAAATTCTACTCAAGCAGATTCGAAGGCAGGGAAGTTACTCTCTGGAACGATCTCGATAAGACCCAGGCAGAGCTCATTGCGGAATCTCCCGAGGACGAAGAAGAGATCAGAAAGTTCATCGAATATGTAAGATATGCGGAAGAGTGCGTTATCCCTTCGATCAAGCCTCTCGATATGATGGGCATCAGGGATTACATCGAGATGGGCAAGGGCATGGCAAACATGCCCAAGGTCATGAAGGAATATGGTAAGATCAATTGTAAGCAGCTCGGCGAAAGATTTAAATCCCCCGTCATCCGTAAGATGATGAGCGATTACCTTCCCGAGCAGTACACCGCTTATTCACTTCTTGTTTCGTATGCGACAATGACAAGCGGAAACGGAAACATTCCCATGAAGGGCTCCCTTGCAATGTCACTCCGCATTGCAGATAAGTTCAAGGAGATGGGTGGCGTGATCCACACCTCCGCAGGCGTCAAGGAGATAATCGTAAAAGGAAAGAGAACCGAGGGCGTTAAGCTCGAGGATGGCACTGTCGTAAAGGCCGATCATGTCATCAGCGCTGTTGACACCGATTTCCTTTTCGGAAGACTCATCGACAGAAAGTATATGCCTAAGGAACTTGTCAAGGCTTATGAAAGAAGGGATGCTTATCCCGTCACCACCGGCTTCCAGGCAGCATATGCAATTCCCTCGGACTTTTCCGGTGAGGATACCATTTTCTTCGATGTCGATCCCATCACCATAGGAACAAGAACCTTCAAAAGGATCTCCGTCAAGAATTATTCCTACGATCCGAGCTTTGCACCTGAGGGAAGAGCGGTTCTTCAGGCCAACCTCATTCAGACCGATGCGGATTACGATTTCTGGAACAGCCTGAGCAGGGAAGAGTATGTGCAGAAGAAGGCTGAGCTTTCGGAAGAGATCACAAAGAGGATCGTAAAGGAGTTCCCCGAGCTTGAAGGAAAGATCGAACTTCTTGATTCATGGTCTCCTTTGACTTATAACAGATATTGTAATGCTTATCACGGATCGTATATGGGCTTTGTCACGACCGTGGGAAACAAGCAGATGAGATTCAAGGGCGTTGTAAAAGGAATCGATAACCTCTATGTTGCGGGACAGTGGGTGATGAGCCCCGGCGGACTTCCCATCGCGGTAATCTCCGGCAAGTTCGCGGTTCAGAGAATTCTTAAAAAGCAGGGCAGATCCATTGAAATCTGAGGACGGTATATGACGAGAAAAGAACAGAAAGAAGAAAGAAGACAGGCGATACTCATGACGGCACTGACCCTCTTCGTGGAGAGAGGCTATTACGATACCAAGATCGCGGATATCGCCGCTGCCGTTCCGATGAGCACAGGTCTCTTGTTTCACTATTTTGAATCAAAGGAAGACCTTCTACTTGAACTTGTGAAGATGGGAACACAGGGACCGGGCTCGGTCGCATACGATGACAAGATCCCGCCCGATGTATATCTGACGAAGTTCCTGGACAGTATTTTTTCCTTTGCGAAGGAGCAGCCCTGGGTCTTTAACATGTTCGTGTTTATGGGACTGGTCAGGAGAGTGGGTATGCCCGAGGAGGCAAGACGTCTTGCGCTTTCGGCTGACGCCGTGACACCGACCGTGAAGCTCATCAAAAAAGGACAGAAGGACGGAATCTTCCGAAAGGGCAATGCCGATACGATGGCAAGGTGCTTCTGGGCTTCCGTGCAGGGCATCATGGAAGAGATGTCCGCCGATAAGGAAATGAAGACTCCCGATCCCGAGTGGATCGTATCAATGCTCAGAGCGTAAGGAATATTTATGATCAAAGGAAGCAATCCCATATTTAAGTTTGATATGCCCGACCCCGATGTGATCCGTGTAGGTGATACCTTCTACATGATCAGTACATCGATGCATTTCTTTCCGGGAGCGGAGATCTTAAGATCGTACGATCTTATAAACTGGGAGCATGCTTCCTTTGTTTATGACCGTCTGGACTCCACGCCCGCACAGTGCCTTGAAGGAGACGGATATATCTACGGTAAAGGCATGTGGGCCGCGACTCTCAGGTTTCATGAGGGCACCTACTATGTCATCTTTGTCTGCAACGATACGCAGAAAACATATTTGTACAGGTCTGCGTCCATAGAAGGCCCCTGGACCAAAAGCAATATCGACGGCTTCTATCATGACTGCTCGCTTCTTTTCGATGAGGGCAGAGCATATCTTGTCTATGGAAACACCGAAATATACCTTACGGAATTAAATGAAGAAATGACCGGTCCGAAAGAAGGCGGCCTTCACAGACTTATCGTATCCGACAAAGGAAATCCCAATCTCGGATATGAAGGTTCACATCTTTATAAGATAAACGGAAGATATTATCTCTTCCTGATACATTCCAAATGGACCGAATGGAAGAGAACGGAAGGGTGTTTTGTATCGGACTCGCTTGACGGAGAATTCATAGGAGGGGAGATCTTCGAAGATTCTCTCGGCTTCGAAAATTCGGGAATAGCACAGGGCGGGATCGTCGAGGGACCGGAAGGAACCTGGAATGCGATCCTCTTCCAGGACAGGGGTGCCATAGGAAGGATTCCCGTGCTCGTTCCTGTCACTTGGAAGGAAGAAAACGGAAAGCCCGTTCCCGTGTTCGGAAAAGAAGGAAAAGCTCCGCAGGAATTATTCCTTGAAAGTTATAAAGAAGATTATTCATACGCTCCGCTGTGCGGCAGCGATGATTTCAGATACGATCCCGCAAAGATGCATACAGCGGATCCTGTTCATTACGGATGCTTCGGGTTTAAGAGCTTCTGGCAGTTTAACCATGAACCCGACCTGAATCTCGTATGCACCGATCCGGAAGCGGGAAGACTGATCGTCAAAACTGACAGAACCGTCACAAATATCTTCCATGCAAAGAATATCCTCACACAGAAAATGTCATTTCCCGATTGTGAAGCCGAGGTCACCATAGACGGATCGGATCTTAATGATGGTGACTTTGCGGGACTGTCGGCATTCCAGGGTGACTATGCACTTGTCGGTGTACGCAAGGAGAACGGAAAGCTTTATGCCGTGATGAGCTCCTACACAAATCCTTCGAACGATATCTGGAAGCTCGGCGAAGAACCTGCCCGGTGCGAAGAGAAGATCGAAATAAATGAGACCGGACTTAAGGTTTCCCTCAGTGCACATTTCGGCACATCACCTTCGGAGCCGGACTATGCACAGTGTTTTGCATACATAAACGGTGAAAAGAAAAAAATAGGAAGTGACCGGAAGCTCAGGTTCAGGCTTGATCACTTCACGGGATGCCGTTTCGGCCTCTTTATGATGTCAGAAAAATCCGCGGGCGGATGTGCCGCCTTCTCGGATTTTATCTATAGATGAATTCTGCGGTCTTATCTAAAGACCGCAGGTTTATCTGTACAGCTTTCTGTAGTCCCTGGGAGAATATCCCGTTACTTCACGGAACACTTTGTTGAATGTCGTAGTCGACTGGAAGCCCGACATGAAGGCACAGTCGGTGATCGACAGGTTCTTGTCCATAAGAAGAGAGGATGCACTCTTTACCCGGATGCTTGCAAGGTATGCCGGGAATGAAGTGTGCATGTACTGCTTGAACAGCTTCGAAAAATAGAATGTGCTGATACCTATGTGATCGGCAACTATCGTCTGTGAAATATCATTTGCGGAGTTCTCCGCTATGTAATTGCATGCCGCATGAATATACTGCCATCCCGATTTTGAAGGGTCGTCGGTATTGGAATCATACCCTGTCTCGGTAACGACTATCTCACCCAGCTTCAAAAGGATCTCATATATTTTTCCCTTGCATTTTGTTTCCGAAAAAGGATCGCCGGATGAATGTATCTTTTCGATCTCCGAGATCTTCCCCGATATATATTTTGCCAGCTTGGGATTTTCCGACGCGGATATAAGATGATGATCGTAGAGAAATCCCGAAATGGAAAGGAGGTCCATATTGTTTTCCAGTATGAGAGCGGAGAACTGGATAAAGACCGCACCCTTTGACGGGATCTTGACAGTCTCGTGGATCTGCCCCGGCCATACGAGGAGGATATCTCCCGTATTAAGCTTATAGGACGTATCGCCGACCTTGTATCTGCATCCGTCCTTTAAAGCAACAGTGAATTCCGCCGCATTGTGCCAGTGCGGTGGGAAGATCTCCGGTGTCTGGTCGCGTGTGACCTGAACGGATGAAGCGGTATCGAATATTATGGTTTCCTTTGAATTTCTTTCCATATTTCAATAATAACAAAAAATGGGCAAAACTCAACAATATTGTAATAATAATTGTTATTTTCACGGCATAGTATAGGTGCAAGGAAAGGAATAAACCAAAACCTTTATGAAAAGCCGTGAAACAGATTTTACAACCGGAAAGCCTTCGAAGCTGATACTGTCGTTCTACTGGCCTCTTCTTATGACCAGTATGCTTCAGCAGTTCTATAATTTTGCCGACACATGGATAGTAGGAAAGGGTCTCGGGGACAATGCTCTTGCCGCGGTCGGCAACATGGGTTCTCTTTTCTTTCTTATAGTCGGATTCTCATTCGGAATAGCAAACGGCTTCGGCGTTCTCGTCGCACAGAGCTACGGCGCAGGTGATCCCGAGAAATTAAAAAGAAGGATCGCCGCGGTCATTGAACTGGGATCGGTGATATCGGTCCTTCTTTCACTGCTCAGTGTTATCTTCCTTCCTTTTGCGTTAAGACTTCTTCAGACGGATGAGATCATAATGGGCGACAGCCTCATATACGGATATATCATCTTCGGAGGACTTGCCACAGGTATCTGCTACAACATTTCCGGTGCGGTTCTCAGGGCACTCGGGGACAGCAAGACTCCCTTAAAGGCAATCGTCATTTCATCCGTTCTCAATGTATCCCTCAACTATCTTTTTATCTTCTTGATGAATATGGGAGTTGAAGGCGTTGCGATCGCAACAATCATTTCCCAGATCATATCCGCTGCTTTCTGCCTGAACAGACTAAGGAAGATGCCGGTGTTAAAGCTTGAAAAGAAGCACTTCTTCAACGAGAGAAAGGTTTATACCGAGCTTCTCGCAAACGGTCTTCCGATGGCGTTCATGAATTCCATTACCGCTGTGGGTTGTATGGTGGTGCAGTATTTCGTGAACGGATACGGTGTCGTATACACCGCAGCCTATGCCGCATGCAGCAAGTACCTTAACCTTTTCATGAATCCCGCATCGACAGCAGGAAATGCAATGAGTGCATATACTTCGCAGAATTACGGTGCCGGTAATTTCGGAAGGATAAAAGAAGGCCTTCATGTAACCCTGTCCATAGCAGCGGTCTCCTACATAATCCTCGGATCGCTGATGGTATTCTTCCCCCGCATCCTGGCGGGGATCCTGCTGAGCGGCAGTGAACAGATAAGACTTGCATGTCTGTTCATGCCCAGATGCGGGGTGATGCTTATTTTTGTCGATGCCCTTTTCGTTGTCAGGAACTGTGTACAGGGAATGGGCAAACCCATGCTCCCGATGGCATCGGGTATTCTTGAGATGGTCCTCAGGGTTTTTGTGATATCATTCTTTATGGGCAAGGTGGGATTCAAGGCAACGGCTTATGCGGAGATAAGCGCATGGGTCGGGGCACTTGCCGTAAATGCCTATGCCCTCGTTAAATATCTGATGCCGCTCCTGGAAAAAGAGGGTGCGGAAGACACAAAGAAAATAAGCCTGCTTGGCGGAAGATGGAGGCACCGTTACCATGGGACACTTTAAAAACTTTAAGGTGACAGTATACTGCGTTGCAGAGATCCTTAACCGTATGGATCTCAAAACACTTGAAGAGCAGTATGACTTCATTGAGAAATATGTGGGGATCGATAAGGTATATCTTGAACCTTTCAGGGGACCTGTTCTTGTGGACAAGAACAAGATCCGTTCGATCACCGATTTTTTCAGAAGCCGCGGTGTTGAAGTATCAGGCGGACTTACAACCGTATGTCCTCCGCTCACCGAAGAGGACAAGAAAAAGCAGAGACTTTTCGGAACGCTCTGCTATACCAATAAAGGAATGAGGGATCACATCAGGAAGATCTCCGAATATACCGCAGAGCTTTTTGATGAGGTCATTCTCGATGATTTCTATTTCACAAACTGCACCTGCGAAGAATGCATCAGGGCAAAGGGTGACAGAACCTGGACCGATTTCAGGCGCGATCTTATGAAGGATGTTTCGGAAAACCTGATCGTCGGTCCCGCAAAAAAAGTAAATCCTAACGTTAAGATGATAATCAAGTTCCCCAACTGGAGGGAATCCTATCATGCCACCGGATACAGACCCGATGTCGAGAAGAATATCTTTGACAGAGTCTATACCGGAACCGAGACGAGAGCGAGCGCATATCAGGACCAGCATCTTCCGACATATTTAAGCTACAGTCTTGTAAGATGGATGGACGAAGCATCGGACGGAAGGAATCAGGGAACCTGGTTTGATACGTATCAGTGCTGGCCCGTCGACGATTATCTCGAGCAGGGATATCTGTCGGCATTTGCCAAGCCCGAGGAGATAACTCTTTTCCAGTGGACGGATCTGTTCGAGAACAAGCTTGTCACTCCGCTCGGTCTTCAGTTTAAGAGGATCGATCGTATGCTCGACAAGACCGGAAAGCCCGTCGGAATTCCCGCATATATTCCCCACGCATCCGAAGGCGAGAACCATATCGAGGACTTCCTCGGCATGCAGGGCTTCGCACTCAATCCCACACCGGTTTTCCCGGAGAAGGGAAGCGTGCTGCTCACCGAAAGCTCGCTCTGTGATCCCGATATCTTCGATAAGCTTAAGAGCTTCCTCGTAAAAGGAGGAAATGCTTTTGTCACGACCGGCTTCATGGCCAATTCTCCGGAAAAGGAATGGAAGGAGATAAGCAGCGCATATCACACGGGAAGAAAACTTTCCGTCACGAGGTATTACAAGACAGATGACAGGGCGGGATATCTCGAGGATGTAAATCCGATACTTTTTGCGGATGTGCAGCATTCAAACAATCTGTCCTGGTCTCTTTTGAACGGAGGCGCCGGTGAATACCATTCGACTCTTTTCCTCAGGGATACGTACGGGGAAGGAAGAATGTACCTGATCAACACTCCCGAAAATCCTTCCGATCTTTCAAGGATCCCTGCGTGGGCGATGGATTCGGTAAAGGCGGAGCTGAATTATAACGGGGTCTACGTCAGTGCACCGAACGTTTCGGTATTCCATTATGACAATGATGTGATGATCCTCTATGCACATGTCACCGATCATGCACATCCCGTTCATGCGACAATACATATCCAGGGTGATGATGCCGAACTGACGGAACTCTGCGTACCCGGACCTTCAGGTGAAAGAAAGACAGAGCTTACTAAGAAGACCTCTTTTAAGTTTATGAGACCCGTTACGGAACTTACTGCGGATGTGATACTGAATCCCGGAGAGTTTTACGAATACAGGGTTACGAGAAAATAAAAATATGGCTGCCGCAGACCAGCGGCAGCCTGTTTTTCGCGGCGGTTTTTGTTTTAAAGCGTACCGTATAAGAAAATGATGCATGAGATACAAACATTGTGTAAAATGAAACCTGTAGGTTTTCAATTAACAGGGTGTGAGGATGACGATATGACATACGGACAGTTTTTGGCGCAGGTTTATCGTGAGAACAAAAGATACATCAGATTCAGCATAGCGCTGTGCATGGTGTTATCCATGATTTTCTTCGGCAGGCTCACCGCGGTAAATGCCATCGACATAGATGGGTCGACGGTTGTTGCGGGAGCAGGCGGATCGTTCGGCCAAATGCTCGCTCCCGTTGTATCGACCGGTTTCCTCAACGGTATAGATATTTCATGGGTGATGATCATCATGTGCGCATCCGCACTCGGAGCGGCATCCGGTGTGGGTGACGGTGTTCCCGTGATCAGTAAGCTGTCCGGTTTTTCATTCGGTATATTTGAAAATAAATACGTCAGTATAGCGCTTCTTGTCTGGTTCGGTGTGCCGATCATTTTGAAAGCTTTCAGCAAGACCAATGCCATCGGTACATCCATAGAATCCGCGCAGAAGAAAGTAAACGGTATTCTTATGGTCATCATACTTATTTCCCAGATGATCATGAGCGCCGATACGGTCAGCAAGGTGCACGCCGCAGGTGCCATAGTGAATACCGTAAGGTTCGGGGTGAGCGCCCTGGCATGCTTTGTGATACTTATTGTCGCGATGATAGTCTATCTTCTGGTGCATTACCTCTTTTCACTCATTGATATAATAATGGTGCCTGTCTGTACGGTGGTGCCTTTTGTCTCTTTTCTCTTTGTTCTTGGAAAGCTGGCACTCGTATGGATATTTATTCTTTTTGCGATATATATCCCGTGGTTTTTCTTTGTCATCGCGGGAGTCATCGTCATCGTATCCGCATTCCTTTTCAGGACCGCATATATGGCTGCCAGATATTTTGAGAACGTTTATGTGAAGGCACTCTTTAAGAAAGTATTCGGAGGATATGATGCGAACATCCCCATCCTCACACAGAAGAAGGTTCCTTCCAAGGTTACGGCATTCCTTGCGGATAAGAATGTACAGATGGTCATTCCGGTTTATGTGGTCAGACCCATCCCCAATGTAAAGGGCATGCGCAAGTTCGACCGTTTCTGGATGGTATCCGAACAGGGTGCGACTTATCTGATCAAGCCCCTTCTCGGAAAGAAAGACGTGCTTCAGGTGCCTCTTTACAACAATCCCGCACAGAAGATGTTCATAAATCCGTTCCTTACATATTACGAGATCTTCAATATCTACGGTTCGGAAGAGGCGATTGTCAAGACCTTCAAGAGGGTTCCCAAGATGTGCCATATAGTCTTCAGTAAGGAGTATTTCCACCGCTATCAGGAGATCGGATACCTCACGGGATTCGTGGATTACAGGCAGTACAAGGAATATCTGAATTCGCTCACAAGACAGCCTTACCCGCCGATGCAGTGACGGCGCGGTTGGCAAAATGGCGAAAATAAGGCTTTTTCGCTTGACAATGCCCCGTAAGTGGTATACATTATGTTAAGTAATTGATGTAAGAGTGGCCAAGCGCCACTCTTACTTGTTTGTTAGGAACAGTTTTGTTCCGCAGGGGGTATGCGAATGGGCAAATCCGATGTGGTTGCCGCCAAGGCAGAGGAACTCCTTATACCGGTCACCGAAAGCTTCGGTGTTACGGTCTATGATGTCGAGTATGTTCTTGAAAACGGCGAAAGATATCTTCGCGCGTATATCGACAAAGAAGGCGGAGTTACCATAGATGATTGTGAGAACGTAAGCCGTGCCTTTGAGAAAGTGCTTGATGATTCCGGGCTGATAAACGATCAGTACATCCTGGAAGTCTCAAGTCCCGGACTGGGCAGGGCACTCACCAAGGACAGACATCTCGAAAAGTCACTTGGAGAAGAAGTTGAGATCTCTTTTTACAAGCCGCAGGTCATCGGCACCGAAAAAGAAAAAGAGATAAAAGCAAAATCCGTTACGGGCATCCTGAAGGCTTTTGACAAGGACAAGATAACCATAGCGGATACCGAAACCGAAAGTTCGTCCGAATGGCAGCGAAGTGATATTTCACAGATCAGGCTGACTCTGGATTTTTAAAAAAGAAAGGAAAAGGGAAAAAACAAAATGAACAGCGAACTTATTGAGAGTCTTAATCTGCTTGCAAAGGAAAAAGGCATCGACAAAGAGGCAATTTTCGAAGCTATCGAGAATGCGCTCGTTGCAGGCTGCAGAAATCTGTACGGCAGAAATGAGAACATCAAGAACATCCGTGCCGAGATCAACCGTGACACCGGTGATTATCGCATCTATGCGGAGAAGACGGTAGTTGAGACTGCCGATGATGTCATGGACCCTCTTGAGGATATTTCTCCCGAAGATGCAAGAGCGATCGCTCCCGATGCACAGGTCGGAGACGTTGTACAGGTTGAGATCAAGTCCGCCGATCTTACCCGTATCGCGGCAATGAGTGCCAAGAACGTGATCTTACAGAAGATCCGCGAAGAGGAGAGACATGCCGTATTCGATCAGTTCTCCGGAAGAAGAAAGAATGTTGTTACCGGTACCGTTAACCATTACGTCGGAGGTAATGTAAGCCTCAACCTCGGAAAGGCTGACGGAATCCTTGCAGAGTCCGAGATGATCCCCGGCGAAAGATACAGAAACGGAGACAGACTCAAGGTTTATGTTCTCGATGTAAAGTCCACTCCCAAGGGACCCCGCATCAGCGTAAGCCGTACCCATCCGGAGCTTGTAAGATGTCTTTTCGAAAACGAAGTTACCGAGATCGCTGACGGTATCGTAGAGATCAGAAGCATCGCACGTGAGCCCGGCAGCCGTTCCAAGATCGCCGTATGGAGCAACAATCCCGACGTCGATCCCGTAGGCGCATGCGTAGGTATGAACGGAGACAGAGTAGGTGCCGTCGTATCCGAGCTCAATGATGAGAAGATCGACATCGTATGCTGGGATGACAACCCCGGAAACCTTGTACAGAATGCACTTTCACCCGCATCCGTACTTGCGGTATTCGCAGATCCTTACGAGAAGACCGCCAAGGTAGTCGTTCCCGATGACCAGCTTTCACTTGCCATCGGTAAGGAAGGACAGAATGCGAGACTTGCAGCACGTCTTACCGGATACAAGATCGATATCAAGTCTGAGTCCCAGGCTAAGGATGCCGTCGGATTCCGTTATGAAGACTATGAGTATTCCGATGAGGACGGTGAGGAGTACGAAGAGGGATACGAGGAAGCTTACGAGGAAGTTCCCGCTGAGGAAGCTCCCGCAGAGGGCGGACAGGAATAATGAATTCGAAATGCTCCAGGACATGTGTGGGGTGCGGGGAGATCCGTGACAAGAAGTCACTTATCCGCATCGTACGAAATACCGAAGGCCTTATCACGGTCGACGAAACAGGCAGGATGAACGGACGCGGGGCTTACATATGCCCTTCGGTTTCATGCCTTGAAGCGGCCTTTAAAAAACACGGCCTTGAGAGAGCATTTAAGACACCCGTTCCGAAAGAGGCCCTTGAGAGCATTTCGGACTATATAAAAGAGCACGCCACCTGAAGGTGGGAAGGAGTAATTACGACAGACAGGATTTTATCGCTTCTGGGACTGGCTATGAAAGCGGGTAAGATCGCAGGCGGAGAGACACAGGTTCTCGAGAGCATACGGGCGGGAAGCGCCATGTGTGTGATAATCGCGGGCGATGCATCCGAAGGTTCCAGGAAGATGTACTCGGACAAATGCAAATATTACGGAGTACCGTACATGTATTACTCCGACAGGCAGGCACTTGGCCATGCGGTCGGAAAAGATCTGCGTAGTGCTCTGGCTGTAGAAGATGAAGGATTGTGCCAAGCAATAATGAAAACGGCACCTGAGCTTTTTGAGGAGGAATCGTAATTAATGGCAAAGATCAGATTGAACCAACTTGCAAAGGAATTTGGTGTAGAGAGCAAAGAGGTGGTTGACGCCGCTAAGGACATGGGTATGGATGTAAAGACCCATGCAAGCACCGTATCCGACGAAGAAGCGGATAAGCTCAGAGCCAAGTTCGGTGCAAAGAAGCCTTCCGCTCCCGCGGAGGAAAAGAAGCCGGCTCCTGCAGAAAGCAAAGAAGAAAAGAAGCCGGCAGAAAGTACCGAGAAGAAGCCCGCAGCAAAGCCCGAAGAACAGGCTAAGCGGGGGGCTGCTTCCGATGCACCCGCTGCGCCCAAAAAGAAGATAATAATCGTTAACAACAAGCCCGGTAAGCCTCAGGCAGGTGGATCATCCTCACAACCCGCAAAGGCATATACCGGCCAGACCGTAAAGCCCTCGAATACGGCTTCCCCTTACGGAAAGCCCGCTGTCGGCGGCCGCCCCGGAACTCCCATGACAGGAAGACCTGAGCCCAGAAGGATCATCAAGCCTCTTACCGCTCCTTCGGATACTCCTTCCGTCAACATGGTCCAGGATCCCAAGAATGTTCCCGGAGCAAGAAAGCCGAAGCCCGAGCAGCCCGAGGTTACTCCCGCTAAGACTGAGACACCCGCTGCAGAGGTTAAGCCCGCAGCACAGGAATCCAAGCCCGTAAATCCCGCACCCGCTCAGGGCCAGGCTAAGCCCCAGGGTCAGAGGGACAATGCGAAGGGAACTCATTCCATCAGCATCAATGACAGACCCGGACAGCGTTCAAAGGGCGGATACCGCGGAGGAAACGGATATGGGCAGACTACGCAAAGCACGGAGAGAACCGACAGGCAAGGTGGCTATTACAGGCAGGCTCAGGGAGGGCGCCCGAACAATTTCGCGGGCCCGCAGAACGCTTCGAAGGGCGGTTTTGGTGCTGGAGCTTCTGGCAGGGGTTTTGCTGGTGGCGCTGGAGGTCAGAGACCAAATGGAAGGCCGGGTGCCGGATTCGGAAACGGCAAAGGTGCTGGCGGAGGCAAGATCTTTACCTCAGACGGTCCTACGAGCAATAAAGGGGGCCGTGACGCAAGGCGCAGGAACGAAGAAAGAAACGGAAAGCACAAGGACATAAATTATAACGAAGAGGAGCTTTCACGCAGCAAGAAGGCAGGACGCTTCATCAAGCCCGAGAAGAAGGTGGAGGAAGTTGTAGAAGAGCAGATCAAGGTCATCACCCTTCCCGATTCCATCACCATCGGAGATCTTGCGGCCAAGATGAAGATGAAGGCTTCCGATATCATTAAGAAGCTCTTTATGTCAGGTAAGGTATGTACCGTTAACCAGGAGCTTTCATACGAGGATGCCGAGAACATCGCAATGGAGTACGAGATCCTCTGTGAGCATGAGGTTAAGGTAAATGTCATCGAGGAACTCCTCAAGGAGGATGAAGAAGATACCAGCAAGATGAAAGAGAGACCTCCCGTAGTCTGCGTTATGGGTCACGTCGATCACGGAAAGACTTCACTTCTCGATGCGATCAGAAAGACACACGTAACCTCGAGAGAGGCAGGCGGAATCACCCAGGCCATCGGTGCTTACACCGTTGACGTAAAGGGCAAGACCATTACCTTCCTCGATACACCCGGTCACGAAGCATTCACCGCAATGCGTATGCGTGGTGCTAATTCCACCGATATCGCGATCCTTGTTGTTGCGGCTGACGACGGTGTAATGCCCCAGACCGTAGAGGCTATCAACCATGCAAAGGCAGCAGGCGTAGAGATCATCGTTGCAGTCAACAAGATCGATAAGCCCTCTGCAAATATCGACAGAGTTAAGCAGGAGCTCTCTGAGTATGAGCTCATTTCCGAGGATTGGGGCGGATCGACCGTATTTGCTCCCGTATCGGCCAAGACCGGAGAAGGACTCGATAACCTTCTCGACATGATCCTTCTTACCGCGGATGTCCTTGAACTCAAGGCGGATCCCGACAGAAAGGCAAGAGGTCTTGTCATCGAGGCACAGCTCGATAAGGGCAGAGGTCCCGTTGCCACTATCCTTGTACAGAAGGGTACCCTTCATATCGGAGATTTCGTATCCGCAGGTGCAGCTCACGGTAAGGTGCGTGCGATGATCAATGATAAGGGTGAGAACGTCAAGACATGCGGACCTTCCACTCCCGTTGAGATACTCGGTTTAAGTTCCGTACCCGAGGCAGGCGAGGTATTCCTTGCACACGAATCCGATAAGGAAGCCAAGTCCTATGCGGATACTTACACCGCAGAGAACAAGAAGCAGAAGCTTGCTGAGACCCAGGGAAGAATGAGTCTCGAGGATCTCTTCTCCAAGATCAAGGAGGAGAATCTCAAAGAGCTTGATATCATCATTAAGGCAGACGTACAGGGTTCCGTTGAAGCACTCAAGGAATCCGTGCTCAAGCTATCCAATGAGGAAGTTGTCGTTAAGGTCATCCACGGCGGCGTCGGTGCGATCAACGAATCGGATGTCAACCTTGCAGGCGCATCCAACGCGATCATCATCGGTTTCAACGTCAAGCCCGATACCCAGGCAGAGAGCAAGGCCGAAGCCGAGAACGTTGATGTAAGATGCTATGACGTCATCTATAAGGCGATCGAAGACATTGAGCGCGCAATGAAGGGAATGCTCGATCCCGTATTCGAAGAGAAGATCATCGGACATGCGGAGATCAGACAGATCTTCAAGGCATCCGCTATCGGTAATATCGCAGGTTCCTACGTGCTCGACGGACATATGCAGAGAGGCTGCAAGGTCCGTATCAGGAGAGGCGAGGAGCAGATCTACGAAGGTGAGCTTTCGTCGCTCAAGAGATTCAAGGATGATGTCAAGGAGGTCAAGGAAGGATTCGAGTGCGGACTTGTATTCGATAAGTTCGATTCCATCCAGGAACTTGATCAGGTTGAAGCATACATTATGGTTGAGGTTCCCAGAACGTGAGAAAAAACAGTATCAAAAATATAAGACTTAACTCAGAGGTTCAGAAGGAACTCTCTTCGATCATCCGTGATGTCAAGGATCCCAGGGTCAGTCCCTGGACAAGCATCATCGAAGTTTATGTCGCTCCCGATCTTAAGACATGCAAGGTCTGGATATCGGTTCTCGGTTCCGAAGAGGACAGGGACAATACGATAAAGGGCCTTCAGTCCGCAGCGGGATACATCAGACATGAGCTTGCCGTAAGGATGAATCTGAGAAATACTCCCGAGCTTACGTTCATTTCCGATACGACCACCGAATACGGCGTCGATATGATCCACAAGATCGACGAGGTCATCGCGGATGACGAAGCAAGGCATGTGGACTCGGAAGAGGACGCGGAATTTTAAGAGGTAGTTTTAATGCTCGATATTATCAGGGAATGTGAGGATGCAAAGAGGATCGGCATCAGCGGTCATATAAGACCCGACGGTGATGCGATATCTTCCTGTCTTGCACTCAGAAAATATCTTCTGAATGCTTTTCCGGACAAAGAGATAATCGTCAATCTTGAAAATCCCATTCCTACAATTTTCAATGACGAAGCGGGATATGATGAGATAAAGAGGGAATTCCCGGATGACGTTACTTATGACGTTTATTTTTCCCTCGATTGTAACCGTGAAAGACTCGGCGGAACCGGAAAGTATTTTGACGGTGCCGCAAAACGCATCAACATCGATCATCATGAGAGCAATAAGAACGGTGTCGGAGATCTCAATGTCGTCGATCCCGATATCAGCTCCACATGTGAGCTGCTCTATACTCTTTTTGACAGGAAGTATATCGATAAGGATGTCGCAAGATGCATCTATACAGGAATGGTGACCGATACCGGTGTTTTCCAGTATTCAAGCACAACGCCCGAGACAATGAGACGCGCTGCAGAGCTTATGGAGTATGGCTTTGACCATACTTCGCTCATCCAGAGAGTTTTCTATGAGAGAACTTATCTCCAGTCACAGATACTCGGAAGATGTCTGATGGAGAGCGTCAGGTTCATGGGCGGAAGATGCGTTGTGAGCTGGCTCGATCTTAAGACACAGGACTTCTACGGTGTCGTCAGCAAGGATTTCGAAGGCATAGTTTCACAGCTCCGCAACATCAGGGACGTTGATGTATCTATTTTCATGTACGAGATCGCAAACCAGGAATTCAAGGTTTCGATGAGATCTTCGGAGAAGGTCAATGTGGCCAAGATCGCCGAGCGTTTCGGCGGCGGCGGACATGCAAGGGCTGCGGGCTGTAATATGACGGGAAATGTATATGATTGTGTGAACAACCTTTCCAAACATATCGAAAGACAGCTTGACAATCTTCCGGAGGAAGAAGAGGCGCATGTCTGATCCCGTAAATAACGGAATACTTAATATTTCAAAGGAGGCGGGATACACCTCCTTTGATGTTGTAGCGGTCGTAAGAGGGATCTTTCACCAGAAGAAGGTCGGACATACCGGAACGCTCGACCCCATGGCAACGGGAGTTCTTCCCGTGGCGCTGGGCAAAGCCACCAAGGTATGCGGCATGATCACGGACTGGGACAAGGAATATATCGCTGAGCTTCTTCTCGGACGCGTTACGGATACTCTTGACGTGACGGGAACCACGGAAGGCGGCGATCCCGAAAAAGCCATGCAGCTGACCGCAGAGACGATCGAAGAAGCAGTCATGGGATATCTCGGAGATATAGACCAGATACCTCCCATGTATTCGGCACTTAAATCGAACGGACAGAGACTTTACGATATCGCAAGAAGCGGAAGGACTGTCGAAAGACAGCCCAGAAGAGTCAGTATCAAAAGGATCGAGATCCTTTCCATGGAGCTTCCGGTAGTTAAGTTCAAGGTACTCTGCTCGAAGGGAACATACATCAGGTCTCTCTGTGATGATATCGGAAGGGACCTCGGATGCGGCGGATGCATGAAGTCACTTGTAAGAAGCTGCGTCGGACCTTTTGACCTGGGATCGGCACATTCTCTGGATGAACTCAGGAAGCTTGCTGATGAAGGCAGGAGGGATGAACTCATATCCCTCGTAAGTTCCGTCGATACGGTGTTCGGGGAATACCCTGCTGTAACCGTGACCGATGGAGCGGACAAACTTCTTCTCAACGGAAACAAGCTCACCGCGGAGGATATGGTTTCTTTTGCGGGAGCGGATAAAAAGCAGATGTTCAGGGTATATCATCCGGACGGGGAATTTGCCGCGGTTTACGAATATGACCCTACAGCCGGGGTATTTGCACCTTATAAGATGTTTTGACGATATATGGAAATAATATCCGATACAAAAGATTTTTATATCAGTTCGCCTACGGCCGTTGCCATAGGTAAATTCGACGGTGTCCATATCGGTCACCAGAAGCTTCTTCTGGAGATAACCGGAGCACAGGAAGAGAAGACGGGAGATAAGCTCAAGTCCTGCGTGTTCACCTTCGATCCCGCACCCGGTGTCTTTTTCGGAAAGGAAAAAAGTCTTCTTACGACAAGGAAGGAAAAGAGGATCCTTTTTGAAAGAAGGGGAATAGATATACTGATAGAGTTTCCTTTTGACAGGGAGACGGCTGATACAGAGCCCGTGCCTTTTCTCGATGAGCTGATCGCCGGCAGGATCGGTGCCAGGATGATCGCAGCCGGCAAGGATGTATCCTTCGGCAGGATGGGATCCGGAAATGCGGATGTTCTCATCGGATACGGTGCGGAAAATGACATTGCGGTCAGCATCATCGATAAGATAACCATAGAACTTGATAAGGAATATGAAGTAAGCTCCACTCTCGTAAGGCAGATGATATCCGAAGCCAGGATGGAGGATGCGGAGAAACTTCTCGGAATACCTTATTTTGTTTACGGAAGCATAGTGCACGGAAATCATATGGGTAAGACGCTCGGCTTTCCCACCATCAATATGATCCCGGACGAAGACAAGCTGCTTCCTCCGAACGGCGTATATACATCCGACGTGTACATAAACGGAAAAAAATACCACGGTCTTACCAATATAGGCTGCAAGCCCACCATATCAGACCATGAGGTAAAGGGCGTCGAGACATATCTCTATGATTTTGACGGCGATGTCTACGGGCAGGATGCGGAGGTTTACCTGAAGCATTTCTGCAGACCGGAGACCAGATTTGATTCCCTGGATGCCCTGAAGGAAAGGCTTGCCGAAGATATAAAGCTTTACAGACCGTGATCTGTGCTATAATCAAAGCGTTTTTGACAGCTTGGAAATAATAACGGACAGAGGACAGAATGAGTTTATCAGTTGTGATCTCTTTATGTGGAGGACTTGGATTATTCCTCTACGGAATGAAATCTATGAGCAAGGCGATCGAGACCGTTGCGGGCGCCAAGCTCAGACATATACTTGAGATATTTACGACCAACAGATTTTCCGGTCTTTTGGTCGGTATAATCTTTACCGTTGCGACCCAGTCATCATCGGCATGTACCGCGATGGTTGTCAGCTTCGTAAATGCGGGTCTCATGAACCTGACACAGGCGGCCGGAGTCATCTTCGGTGCCAACATCGGAACGACGGTAACATCACAGCTCGTTTCACTGAACTTTTCAAAATACGCACCTCTCATCCTTCTTACCGGCGTCGTTATGCCGATGATCTCGAAGAAGGAGAAGGTGATCCATATCAGCGATATCATAACCGGATTCGGAATACTTTTCCTCGGACTTTCGACAATGTCCGCTGCTGTAAGCGTACTCAAGACCGATGAGGCGGTCCAGGAATTTCTTGCTTCGCTCACAAATCCGTTCATCGCACTTATGGTCGGTCTGCTCCTTACGGCTACCATACAGAGCTCATCGGTAATAGTAAGTATCGTCATCCTTCTTGCACAGCAGGATCTGCTTTCACTTCCGATATGCCTGTACCTCGTGCTCGGAACCAGTATTGGCGGATGTTCCACTTCGCTTCTCGCATCACTTTCGGGTAAGAAGGATGCAAAGCGTACCGCAATGATCCATCTCTGGTTCAATGTGTTCGGTACGATCGTCGTATTCATTCTTTTCCTTCTTTTCATGGATCCGATCATCTCGTTCCTTCAGATGCTCTCATCCGGAAACGGAAGATTTGTGGCAAACGCGCACCTGTTCATCAAGATCACCCAGGTCATTGTGCTGTTCCCGTTCCTTAAGCAGTTAGTCTGGCTCTCCGAAAAATCCATCCGCGGCGAAGACGTCAAGATCGGATACAGGGAGAACTTCCAGCTTGAATATATCGGAAATAAGGTCGTCTTCAATCCCGCAACGGCAGTTGTCGATGTCATCAAGGAGATCGACCGTATGGCATCACTTGCGAGCGAGAACCTCAACCGTGCGATGAATGCGCTGATCACGCTCGACGAAGAGGATATCGAGGAGGTATACCAGGTTGAAAAGAACATCAATTTCCTCAATCACTCGATAACCGGCTATCTCGTCAAGATCAACCAGTCCACGCTGCCCATAGAGGACTTAAAGAGTCTGGGTGCACTGTTCCATGTCGTCAATGATATCGAGAGGATAGGTGACCACGCGGAAAATGTTGCGGATGCCGCAAGACAGAGAAAAGAGAGCGGTACAGAGCTTTCCAAGACCGCACAGCGTGAACTCGGACAGATGCTCGACAAGGTAAACCTCCTGATCAGATACTCGATCGAGATGTTCGTCAAGTCCGATGAGAGCCATATGCAGGAAGTTATAAAACTTGAGGAATCCGTCGATGAGATGGAGAAGGAGCTTCAGGCCAATCACATAACACGTCTTACGAACGGCGAGTGTTCACCCGAGGCCGGAATGATATTCTCAGATATCGTATCGGGACTTGAGAGGGTCGGAGACCATGCTACCAATATCGCATTCGCAATCCATGAGGATAACGAACAGGTCGATCCCGACAAACCGGAGGACAGATAATGTTTGGGGCGAAGCCCCGTATATAAATGCCTGTAAAGGCGGGAGGATTTTTATGAAAAAACTTATTACACTGATCACTTGTGCCGCAATGATAATGTGTCTTGTCGGATGCGGAAAGTCTGCAAACGGAACCGCTCAGGCCGGCGTACTCGTTATGGCCACCAATGCTGAGTTCCCTCCTTATGAGTATCATGAGGGAAATGCGATCGTAGGCATCGATGCTGAGATCGCGGCAGCCATCGCAGAGAAGATGGGATGCGAGCTTAAGATCGAGGATATCGCATTCGATGCCATCATTCCCGAGGTCACCTCAGGAAAGGCTGACATGGGTATGGCGGGAATGACCGTCACTGAAGAGAGAATGACAAACGTAGATTTCTCAACCACCTATGCCATCGCACGTCAGGTAGTTATCGTAGCCGAGAGCTCAGGCATAACTTCTCTTGCAGATCTTGAAGGCAAGACCATCGGCGTTCAGCAGGGAACCACCGGCGACATCTATGCAACCGATGAGTTCGGCGATGATCACATCGAGCGTTACGCTAAGGGAATGGAAGCAGTACAGGCTCTTTCACAGGGCAAGGTAGATGCGGTCATCATCGACAACGAGCCCGCTAAGGTTTTCATCACCGAGAACGAAGGACTCATCATCCTCGACGAAGCATATGCCGATGAGGAATATGCGATCGCTGTAAAGAAGGGCAATACCGCTTTACTTGAGCAGATCAACAAGGCACTCGAAGAGCTCAAGGCAGACGGAACTCTCGATGCCATCGTAGCTAAGTACATTTCAGCCGAGTAATATGTGGGAAGATTTTAAAGCACAATTTATATTGAATTTTGTAGACGACGGCCGTTGGCATTATCTTGCAAACGGCCTGCTCGTCACTTTAAAGCTGACATTTTTTTCGGTGCTCCTCGGACTTGTCCTCGGATTCTGCATCGCAATGATCAGGAATATCCACGACAACACCGGAAAGCTTAAGATTCCCAATTTCCTGTGCAATCTGTATCTTACGGTCATCCGCGGAACACCTGTTGTAGTGCAGCTCATGATCATCTATTTCGTCATCTTCGGAAGCGTAAGGATAGACAAGGTGCTCACCGCCATTCTTGCATTCGGCATCAACTCCGGTGCATACCAGGCAGAGATCTTCAGATCCGGTATCCAGTCCATCCCCAAAGGACAGATGGAAGCCGGAAGGTCGCTGGGCTTTTCCTATCTCCAGACCATGACGCGCATCATCATGCCCCAGGCCATAAAGAACGTGGTGCCCACACTTCTGAATGAAGTCATCACACTTTTGAAAGAAACCTCCATTGCCGGATACATCGCACTCGAGGATCTGACCAAGGGCGGAGATATCATAAGAAGCCGCACCTATTCGGCATTCATGCCCCTTATCGCGGTAGCACTTATCTATCTTGTCATGGTGCGCCTGCTTGAATTTGTCGCCAAGAAAGTTGAAAGGAGGCTGAAGAAGAATGAGAAATGATATGTTTGAAAGCCCCCTTATAAGCGTAAGAGATCTGCAGAAATCCTTCGGTGACCACAAGGTCTTAAACGGCATCACCGTCGATATAGCGAAGGGTGATGTGGTATGTGTCATCGGACCTTCCGGTTCCGGTAAGTCGACATTCTTGAGATGCCTCAACAGGCTCGATGAGCCCACGGGCGGAGAGATAATATTCGACGGAGTAAATATCTGCGATCCCTCCACTGACATCGACCTTCACCGTCAGAAGATGGGAATGGTGTTCCAGCAGTTCAACCTGTTCCCGCATATGAACATTTTAAAGAATCTGACCATAGCTCCCATGGCTCTCCAGAAAAAGAGTAAGGAAGAAGCGGAAGGCTATGCGATGGAGCTTCTTGAAAGAGTCGGACTGGCAAACAGGGCGATGGATTATCCGCTCCAGCTTTCCGGAGGACAGCAGCAGCGTATAGCGATAGTAAGGGCGCTCTGCATGAAGCCTGAGGTCATGCTCTTTGACGAGCCTACATCCGCTCTCGATCCCGAGATGGTAGGAGAGGTGCTCGAGGTTATGAAGGAGCTTGCTTCGGAGCATATGACGATGGTCGTCGTAACACACGAGATGGGCTTTGCGAGGGAAGTTGCGAGCCGTGTCATGTTCCTTGACGGCGGTGATTTTCTCGAAGAGAACGCACCTGCGGAGTTCTTCTCAAATCCCCAAAATGACAGACTAAAGGATTTCCTGAGCAAAGTGCTGTAAGAATGGTCCCGGACACTGTATGCGACAGGCCCCGGCCGGTTAAATTTTTCCTTGTTTTTTAAGGAAAATGATGGTATTATGTGTTTTGCGTGCGATTTTGCCGTGGCGCAGCCGCGAGGAATACTCCACCCCGGCTTCGTTACCTGCGAAGCACGAAGAAAGTTAAATATTTAAAGGAGGATTCAGAAATGATCAGTAAGGAAAAGAAAACAGCTATCATGAACGAGTATGCCCGCACACCCGGGGATACCGGTTCACCCGAGGTACAGGTTGCGGTTCTCACCGCACGTATCAATGAGCTCACCGAGCACCTTAAGGCTAATCCCAAGGATAACCACTCACGCCGCGGAATGCTCAAGATGATCGGACAGAGACGCGGACTTCTCGACTATCTTGCAAGCAAAGATATCAACAGATACCGTGCACTCATCGAGAAGCTCGGACTTCGTAAATAATTCAGTATCTGGCGGGAGGCGGTGCTTTTGCATACGCCTCTCTTACTGCATTTAAGGGATATTGGATCATCCCTTCGCCAAAGCCGTGAAGCAAGGAACAGACGGCTGTCCCGAGACCACTGAAAAGCAAATGAATATGTCGGTATTCATTGATTTTTCAGTAGTTTCGGTGCCCTCTGTTCCAAAAGATAAATTTTTAAGGAGGCATCTATGTACAAGAAGTATGAAATGGACCTTGCCGGCAGAAAGCTCGTTGTTGACATCGACAGAGTAGGTAAGCAGGCAAACGGCTGTGCACTCATGCATTACGGTGATACCACCGTTCTTGCTACCGCAACAGCTTCAAGTGCTCCCAGAGACGGAATCGATTTCTTCCCTCTTTCTGTTGAGTACGAAGAGAAATTCTACGCAGTAGGAAAACTTCCCGGAGGTTTCAATAAGCGTGAGGGAAAGGCAAGCGAGAATGCTATTCTCACCAGCCGTGTTATCGACCGCCCCATGAGACCTCTTTTCCCCAAGGATTATCGTAACGATGTAACTCTTGACTGCATGGTCATGAGCGTTGATCCCGAGTGCAGACCCGAGCTTGTAGCAATGCTCGGCGCAGCAATCTCAACCTGCATCTCCGATATCCCCTTCGACGGTCCCTGCGCAATGACCCAGGTCGGCATGAAGGACGGAGAGTTCGTTGTCAACCCTTCACAGGAAGTATGGGACAAGGGCGACCTCAAGCTCACCGTTGCATCCACCAAGCAGAAGGTCATCATGATCGAGGCAGGCGCCAACGAGATCCCCGAAGCCAAGATGCTCGAGGCTATCTACATGGCACACGACATCAACCAGACCATCATCGCATTCATCGACAAGATCGTCGCAGAGGTAGGAAAGAAGAAGCACGAGTACACCTCATGCGCTATCCCTGCAGAGATGTTCGAGAAGATGAAGGAGATCGTTCCTCCCGCTGAGATGGAGACCGCAGTCTTCACCGATGACAAGCAGACCAGAGAGGGCAATATCGCAGAGATCACCGAGCGTCTCAAGGAAGCTTTCGCAGACAACGAGGATTACCTCGCAGTTCTCGGAGAGGCAGTATATCAGTATGAAAAGAAGACCGTAAGAAAGATGATCCTCAAGGATCACAAGAGACCCGACGGACGTGAGATCACCCAGATCAGACCTCTTGCAGCTGAGGTTGATATCATTCCCAGAGTCCACGGTTCCGCAATGTTCACCAGAGGACAGACCCAGATCTGTGACGTATGTACTCTTGCACCTCTTTCCGAGGCTCAGAGAGTTGAAGGACTCGATTCTTACGTTACCGAGAAGAGATATATCCACCAGTACAATTTCCCCTCATATTCGGTTGGCGAGACCAAGGTAAGCCGCGGTCCCGGACGTCGTGAGATCGGACACGGTGCTCTTGCAGAGCGTGCACTTCTCCCCGTCCTTCCCAGCCCCGAGGAGTTCCCTTATGCCATCAGATGCGTATCCGAGACCTTCGAGTCCAACGGATCCACTTCAATGGCTTCAACCTGCGCATCCTGCATGTCCCTCATGGCAGCAGGTGTTCCCATCAAGAAGATGGTCGCAGGTATTTCATGCGGACTTGTTACCGGTGAGACCGATGACGATTTCGTACTCCTTACCGATATCCAGGGTCTCGAGGACTTCTTCGGAGACATGGACTTCAAGGTAACCGGTACCACCGAAGGAATCACCGCTATCCAGATGGACATCAAGATCCATGGACTTACCAGACCCATCGTAGAAGGCGCTATCGCAAGATGCCGTGATGCAAGACTCTTCATCATGGATACATGTATGAAGCCCGCTATCGCAGCACCCCGTGCAGAGGTCGGCAAGTATGCTCCCAAGATTGTTTCCATCAACATCGATCCCGAGAAGATCGGTGATGTTGTCGGACAGCGCGGCAAGACCATCAACGAGATCATCGCACGCACCGGTGTTAAGATCGACATCGATGAGAGCGGAAGAGTTGATATCTGCGGAACCGACAAAGAGGGAATGGAC